>NZ_JBSHGZ010000004.1:167492-534532 GCF_053618075.1 Embleya sp. NPDC055664 | reverse complement strand
GACCCGGGCACCCGCCCCGACGAAACCCCACACTCCGAAGCCCCCACCGGCGGCGGCCAACCCCACAACCCGGACCAACCCCGCACCACCCGGCCCGCAACCAAAGGCGCAACGCACGCCGAAACAAACCCGACCCACCCGCGAACGCAAGAGCGGCGGAACCCGACCCGGCCCCCTCCTCTGCCACCCGCCGCTGGTCGCCTTTCACCCCGACCCGGGCACCCGCCCCGACGAAACCCCACACCCCGAAGCCCCCACCCCGGGCAACGGCCCCCCACCGACTCAGACCAGCCCCACACCAGCCACCCCCAACCAACAGCACAACGCCCGCCGGAAACACCCGACCCACTCGGGAACGCCGCCCGGAGGACTCGACCCGATCACCACCCCGCCGGCCGCTGCCGGCCGGTTTCGCCAATCAACACGCTCGCCTCGCCGGGCGCCCCAAGGCTCGGAGCCCCGCGACCAGCCCCTCGACCAGCCCCGCGACCGGCCCCGCACCAGCCACCCGCAGCCAAAAGCGCAACGCGTGCCGGAAGCAGCCGAGTTGCCCAAAAGGTGCCGGAACCCGACCGACCCCTGTGCCCGCCCGTCCAACGCGCCATGTGGGCCTGGGCGTCCGCGGCGTGCCCGACGGTTCGGGGTGTGGGGCCGGGTTGGTCTCGGCCGATGCTTGTGGAAGCCCAGCCTCCGCACCCGGCGTAACGGGTGGGCGGGTGGGCAACACCAGCCACCCGACCCGCCCCACCCGCCCGGCGAGGCCATGTGGCCGCGAGCACGGCATGATCGGAGGCGTGAGTTCCATCGAATACGTTCTCCCCCTCGTCGCCCACATCGAGAAGGACGAACCCCCGGCCCGTACCGACGCGCTCGAAGCCGCCGCGCGGGCCGTCCTCGTCCTGCTTGCCGACGTGCGCTCCACCGACCCCGAAGGGGAGTGGCACGACGTCGTCGAGGCCTGGCAGGGGCATCGGATCCGCAAGGTGGTGCGCCGGGCGCGCGGCGGTGAGTGGTGTCGTGCCGGGGCCCTGCCCGGGATCACCGTGGTCCGCCGCACCGCCGAGGTCCGGGTGTACCCGCCCATCCCGCTGGACGGATGGCCCAAGGATCTGGCCAAGTTGCAGGTCTCCGGCACCGACCTGGACGAGCCGGTCGCGCCGCCCGCCGCCGATCCCGGGCAGCCGGTGTTGTGGTTGAACCCGTCTCTGGAGATGACCGCCGGCAAGGCCATGGCGCAGGTCGGGCACGGCGCGCACATCGCCTGGATGGGGCTCGGTCCGGGCGCGCGGAAGGAGTGGGCCGCGCGGGACTTCGACCTCGCGGTTCGGGTCGCCGACCCCGCCGCATGGCCCGCGCTGGCCGGCAGCGGCCGGCCCGTGGTTCGCGACGCCGGCTTCACCGAGATCGCGCCGGGGTCGTGCACCGTGGTCGCGGATGTGCCGTGGCCGACCCGCTGAACGTCGCACCGCCCCCGCCGCTTTGCGAGCCGAGGTGACGGCAGGTGACGTTGCGTCATCGGCGCGGTCGATCGGGCGAGCGCCGCCACTCCGGGAAGCGCCCGGGACGATCCGTGTACGCTGCAACCGAGACCCGTACGTGACCGGATCGTCACTGCCCCGGTTCCTGCGGCCCACTACGGTAGGTCACAGGCCGGGCCGACCACCCGGCTCCCGAGCCACGTGTCCAGGTCCCGCCCGGATCCGTCGGTGCCATCCGCTGGGGGGACGGGTCCGCCGATCGCTCCGGCCGCCCTGTCTCGCGCGGCTCGGGACACCATGGGCGAGGGGACTGCCGGCGCGTGACTCTTCAGGTGATCAAGGACGATCTCCAGGGCTGGACCGTGCTGCACGTCCTCGGGGAGGTCGACTACGCCGTCGTCCCCGAACTCCGTGAACACGTCAGACGCGCGGTCGCCGAGGGCGATCATCGGATCGTCCTCGAACTCACCCGGGTCGAATTCCTCGATTCCACCGGCATCGGCACCCTCGTCGCGGCCCGCCGACTACTGCGCTCCACCGGCGGCTCGTTGCGGCTGGTGATGCCCGGCAACAACGATCACCACGTCAACCGCGTCTTCACCGCGCTGGGCCTGCGCCGCCTCTTCGACGTACACCCGGACCTCACCGAAGCCCTGTCCGAAGACGCCCCCACGGACGAGGACCTGAGCGCCGCGGGCTGACCGGCTCCGGCACCGCCCTACAGACCCCGCCACAAACCCTGCCCTCCACCACCGCGCCCTACAACACCGCCCCGGCCGCCGTCAGCGTGGCGCTCGCGCCGGGGACGTGGGTCAGGCGCGTGGCGAAGGCCCGGTAGGCGGCGGCCAGTGCCTCGCTGGGCACGCGTCGGTGGCCCAGTACGTCGACGAACCACCGGGTGAAATCGACGAACAGCGCGTCGTCGTCCAGGAACAGCGAGACGGCGAGTGTGTCGACCGCACTGGCCAGGCCGTCGCGCATGGTGGTGTCCGAGCGTTCACCCTCGATCGAGGCCAGCGCCGACATGCCCGCGGCGACCAGCGGGGTGCGCAGCAGGCCGACGCCGTCGTGGGTCGGGTCGGACAGGTGGCGCAGGCGCGGGGCCGGCGTGGTGACGGTCGGCCAGTCGGGGCCGGTCAACATCTCGGCGGCGCGTTCCGCGTCCGGCGCCCAGCCGTTCGCGCCGACGACACCCGCCCAGCGGCCGTTCGGGCCGAAGCCGGGACCGCCCACCAGCACCGGCACGCCGACCCGGCGGGCCACCTCCACCATCGCCCGCGCGCCCGGTAGCGCGGTGGAGACCGTACAACTCAGCACCACCGACCCGGCGCCCGAGTCGGGCACCACCCGGGCCAGTTCGCCCGCGCCCGTACCCGGTGGCAGCACCGTGGTGTCGATCCCGCGCAGCCGCAACAGCGCGGCCAGGATCCGGGACGCGAGCCCGTGCCAGTCGCCCTGTGCGCAGCACACCACGATCCGGGTCTGCGAACGCGGCCGCGGCGTCGCGTCCGCGACCAGGTGCACCACCCGACCCGTGACGTGCGAGGCGGAGTGCTCACGCGCCACCGTCCACTCGCCCGTCGCCCACCGCTCGCCCACCACCCGCAGCGCCGGGATCACCAGATCCGTCAACACCTCCTCGCCCGGCACCCCCTTGCCCAGCAGGTTGCGGACCAGGTTCAGTGCCTCGACCTCGTCGGCTCGGCCCAAGTGTGCGAGGAACAGGTCGAGTTCGTCGGAGACCACGTGCGTCATGCGCCGTCCGGATGCTCGTCGGGACCGGGACGACCCGGCTCGGCCAGGATCGGCAGCGCCTCATGGTCGTCCCGATAGGGGATGTGAATGGCCAACAGCACCACGTCGTCGATCACCGGGGCGTCGCCGAGATGCGCCAACAGCCGCTGTTCCAGGCGCTCCACCAGCGCCTCCACCGGCATGCCCGCACACGAGGCGAGGTCGTGCCGCAACGCCCCCACCCCGTACGCCTCGCCGTCCGCGTCCCGCGCCTCGGTGACCCCGTCGCTGTACAGGAGCAGCGTCGACCCGGCCGGCAACGGCAGTTCCCGTTCGCCGAACACGGTGCCCGGGATGCCCGCCACCAGCGGATCGGTGAACGCCATCGCGGCCACCCGCCCCGCCGGGTCCATCCACAGCGGCGGCGGATGCCCGGCGCAGGTCAGCCGCACCCGGGCGGAGCCGTCCGGATGCACCGAGCAGTCCCCGGTGATCGCGGTCAGCACCAACGAGGGATCGCCGAGGGTGAGTTCCGCGTCGAGCAGCGCCATCCGATGCGCGGGAGCGCAACCCGCGCTCGCCGCCGTGCGCAGTATCAGCAGCGAGCGCGAGCTGAACATGCCCACGGGCGTGCCGCGTCCGCACACGTCGCCGACGGAGAACGCCCACGTGCCGTCGACCGGGGTGGGATGCACGGCGTAGAAGTCGCCGCCCAGACCGTTGGTCAGCGACACCGGCCGATAGCGGGCGGCGATCCGCGCGCCGGGCACCTCGGGCAGCGGGCCCGGGACGAGGGCCCGGGCGAGCAGCAGGGTGCGCCGGTCCTGTTCGACGTACAGCCGCGAGGTGCGCAGCGCCACGCCCACCCGTTCGGCGTAGTCCACGGCGAGTGCGATCTCCTCCTCGGCGAACGGCTCCGAGGTCGCCGAGCGCACGAACGTCAGTACGGACGGCGCGTCGTCGTCGGTGGGCACCGGGACCACAAGCGCGCACCGCGCGTCGACGGCGAGCAGGTCCGCGACCGCGTCGTCCGGCACCAGGCGGCCGAGCAGTTCGCGATCCATCAGCGGATGCAGTTCCTGCCTGCGGGTACGCAACACCCGGCCGACGCCCGCCGGGGCCGTCCACGCCGTGCCCAGGCCGGTGGTCACCCGGGCGATCGGGGTGCCGGTGGCGGGCGCGTAGGTGGTGCGCATCCGGCCGTCCTCCATGCTCGGCACGGACAG
Organism: Embleya sp. NPDC055664; assembly: GCF_053618075.1. Classification (NCBI taxonomy): domain Bacteria; kingdom Bacillati; phylum Actinomycetota; class Actinomycetes; order Kitasatosporales; family Streptomycetaceae; genus Embleya; species Embleya sp. NPDC055664. Next base: position 530,094 of record NZ_JBSHGZ010000004.1, on the reverse strand, counting down.
CGCCACCCAGTCGGCCAGTTCGGGCGCGGGCAGCGTGGTGACCAGATCGGTCAGCCGGCGCGGGTGAGTGGTCGCGGACAACATCCGGCCCGCCTCGGCGAGGAAGACCTTGCGCCGCCGCTCGGCCAACAGCGCGTCCTCGCGCCGCCGTTCGGCCGTGGTGTCGCGGACGTACCAGGCGTAGTGTCCGCCGCTCAGGAGCGCTCGCCGCCCCTGCACGCGCCGATCGTCGACCTCGCCGCGCCAGGTGGTCCCGGTCGCGGGCAGGGTCGGGAAGGCGGTGCCCACCGCACAGTCGGGCAGCAGGCGCGCGGCCGCGGGGTTGACGTGGCACACGGTGCCCTCGGCGGTGAACACGATCACGCCGGTGTCGCTCTCGTCGAGCACCTCGGCCGGTGACCAGCCGGGCGGCGCCGTCTCGTCGAGGGCGTGCGGTGGCTCGAAGCCGTTGCTCCGCCGAGCGGCGGCCGGCTCCTGAGTGTTACTGCCCCGCTCATCGCTTGAGGGGCGTGGTCCGGTCATGGCTACGGAATCCCTTGCGTCCGTGCGTTTCGAGCCGACTCGCGCCGGCGCTCGCGCAACCTTCACGGTACGACCGCCGGGGTCGGCCGCGGGCGGCTTCCGACGGAATCACACCTATAGGGGAAGACGGTCCACGAGCGACCGATGCGGCGAGTAGGGTGCCGATGCGGTCCTGCGTTCCGGGATGGATGTGGGGGTTCGTCCCGGGCCGCGCGCATCGTAGCGAGCGGTCGCGTGCCGCGCGACCGAACCGACACTCGACCGTGTGGAGTGGTCCCCATGAGCCTTGACGATCTCCCGCCGGACGACGTGGATCACACATCGTTCTCGGCCAGACCGTGCGTGGTGCACACGGCCCTGGAGGCCGACCTCGGTGGCATCGTGTCCGTACACGGCGACATGGACATGACCGCGGCACCGGCCTTCCGCCAGGCGGTGGACCGCCTCGTCGACGAGGGCGCGCGCAGCCTGCGGATCGACCTGTCGGGGGTGCCGTTCATCGACTCGTCCGGCCTGGGCAGCCTGGTCTACGGCTACCGCCGACTGCGCGACCGGGACGGGGGCATCGTGGTGTGCGGTGTCGGTCCGCAGCCGGCGCGGGTGTTGCGAATCACCCATTTGGACCGGATCCTCAGCGTCGAACCGGCGGGTGTCGTCCGGAACCGGTGAGCGCCGAACGCCGAACGCCGATTGCCGAGCGCCCATTGCGGCACACGGAGTGCCGATGCCGTTCGATGAGTACACGCGTCCCCGCGCCCGTCCCGCCAGGCGCAGTCCCCGCGCCCGTCCCACCACGTGCGATCCACGCACCCGTCCCGCCCGGCGCAGTCCCCGCGCCCACCCGCCCCGAGGGGCGGACTCACCGGCCCAGGCCGGCCTCCAGCTCACTCGCCGTACGACTGCGGATCAGGTCGTTGACCGCCTCACCCGGTCCGACCTGCTCGAACAGCGTCGGCGGCCGGAAGGTGACGTACATCGTGCGCCGCCCGCCCACCCCGGCGGGCGGCGGTGACGCGTGCAGTACGTCAGCCACGTGCACCGTCACATCGCCCGGCTCGGTCGGCACCGCGACATAGGGCAGGCTCGCCAGTTCCTCCTGCGTCGGTTGCGGGCAGGTGCGCCCGTGCGAGCCGGGGATCGCCTCCAGGTAGCCGGTCTCGGCGGAGGAGCCGGTCAGTTGGATGCCGATCGCCACCGACGGGCACATGATGTGGTGGCCGCCGAGACCGCAGTCGGTGTGCCAGGGGATGTTGGCGAGGCCCTTGAGCCGACCCGCCGGCTTGAGCAGGACGGAGACCCCCTCCATCCGGTCCATGGATGCGGCCAGGTCGTCGTGCAGCAGACCGGCCAGCCGGACCAGGCGCGGATCGCGGGCCAACTCGCCGATCGGCGCCGACCGTTCGCTCGCGTACACGATCCGGCACAACACCGCCTCACCCGACTCGGTCTCCGCCCACCAGGACCGGTCGTCGTCCGGCCGGGCCTCGGCGGCGAGCCGGTCCACCTCCGCGTTCAGGACCGCGATCTCGGCGGCGGAGAACACCCCGCGCACCCGCATCACCCCGGTCGCCTCGAAGTGTTCGGCGAGTTCCCGATCGGAGCGGTCGAGGGTGAGTTCGGCTGCCGGGTCCACCTGTGCGCCGTGCCGGTCGTACAACTCCGGGCCCTGCGGCAGGTAGATCTCGATGCCCTGGTAGAGCGCCCGCAACGCCGGTTCCCAACGGAACAGGTCGAGCACCGTGCCGTGTTCGGTGTGCACCTCGCCCGCGATGGCCAGCGCCGCGGCGGTGCGCAGCAGGGTGACCAGGTCGGTCCAGGCGTCGGGGGACAGTCGCACCACGCAGCCGGCGTCCGGGTCGATCCCCTCCACGACGCGCAGTCGGGAGTCGTCCGCGCGATAGGTCCACGCGCCGGCGCCGATCCGCAGACCGAGCGGGTCGAGCCCGGCGAGGCCCGCCTCGGCCCGTTTGCCGTGCGCGCCGATGAGCAATCCGGGGACGATGTCCCGGTGGTAGGTTTCCGCGTCGATCCGGTCGTGCCCGAGCATCCTCGCGACCTCCTGCGCTGTACGTTGCCGCGCAGTATGCCGGGCCGGAGCGCCGTGTCACCAGAGCGTTGCGCGCTTTGCCCGAAGTCCGCGCGAGCGGGCCGCCGACAACCCACCCCCGTCGCCGATCCGTCGACGGATCGCCTTATCACACGCGGTCGATGACGGTTCGTCAGCTATTTGGGCCGGGCCGTTGACGGTTCGTCAGTTCTCCGGGGAGGGTGCGTCTTCGCGGACCCGGGACACCTGCGGGTAGGCGCGGCGCAGATGCGCGGCCACCGCATCGGCCGCGGCGCGCGGGTCGCGGGCCACGATCGCGGCCAGGATGGCCCGGTGATCCGCGCGCAACGCGCCCGTGTCCGGCCCCAGTTCGGCCACCGCGCGGCGCTGGTGCCGACGTACGGTGTCGCGCAGCGCGCGCATGAACGTGGTCACCAGCGCGTTCCCCGACAACTCCGCGATCGTGGTGTGGAACTCGGTGTCCAGTTCGTTGAACCGCTCCGGGGACAGGTCCGGGTCGTCCATCGCGGCCACGATCGCGCGCAGCCGGTCGAGGTCGGCCTCGCCCGCATGTCGCGCCGCGCCCTCGACCGCCCACGACTCGATCAGCAGCCGGGTCTCCACCACGTCGTCCACGGCGAAGTTGGCCAGTCCCAGGTGCAGCCCGAGGACGCCGGTCAGCGCCGGGCCCGCCGAGCCGGCCAGGATTGCCCCCGCCTCCGGGCCGCTGCCCGGGTTGGCCACCAGCACGCCCATGGCCTCCAGGACCCGCATCGCCTCGCGCACCGAGGGGCGGCTGACCCCGAGCGCGGCAGCCAGCGCGCGCTCGCCGGGGAGCTTGTCGCCGGCGCGCAGTCGGCCGCTCGCGATCTGCTCCTCGATCTGCGCCACGACCTCCTCGAACGCGCGTACACGCTTGACCGGACGCCAGTCGGGGCCGTCTGTCACGGGGGCTCCTCGGATGCGGGCGTCGCGAATCGCGAATCGGGGGGTGTCTTGTGGCCAAGCATGCCATGCCCTTAGCGTGAGCACACCACAGTGTGGTCAGACCACATGATTCGACAGTCGCGAGGAGGCCGCACGCATGCGCGTCGGGCTGTTCATCACCTGCGTCAACGACACGCTCTACCCCCGCACGGGGCAGGCCGTCGTCCGCCTCCTGGAACGGCTCGGCTGCACCGTGGACTTCCCCACCGCGCAGACGTGCTGCGGCCAGATGCACTGGAACACCGGCTACGGAAAGCGGATCGAGCCGATGGTGGCCGGGTTCGCGGACACCTTCGCCGGCTACGACGCGGTGGTCACCCCGTCCGGGTCCTGCGGCGCGATGATTCGGGACAACCACCCGCGCGCCGCCGCCCGCGCGGCCGATCCCGGGTTGTCGGCCCGGGTCGCGGCCGTGGTCCCGAAGGTCTACGACCTCACCGAGTTCATCGTGGACGTGCTCGGCGTCACCGACGTCGGCGCCTACTTCCCGCACCGGGTCGTCTACCACCCCACCTGCCACTCCCGCCGCCTCCTGGGCCTGGGCGACCGGCCGACCGCGCTGCTTCGCGAGGTGCGGGGTCTGGAACTGGTCGACCTGCCGGGCGAGGAGGAGTGTTGCGGCTTCGGCGGCACCTTCGCGGTGAAGAACCCGGACGTGTCCACCGCGATGGGCGCCGACAAGGTGCGGCACGCGGCGGGGACGGGGGCGGAGGTGCTGTGCGCGGCGGACAACTCGTGCCTGATGCACATCGGTGGGCTGATGGATCGTCAGCGGACCGGCATGCGCGTTGTGCACCTGGCGGAGATTCTCGCCTCGACGGCGGGTTAGGGATTGTTTACCCGCCCGCTCCACCCGTTGCTTCGGTCGTACCGGCTGCGGTTTTCGGGGCAGCGGTCCGGCCTTTATGGCCTGTGAGCCGAATTTTTCCTCGACCCGTTGATCGGAAAGCTTTGGTTATGACCTCATCGCCTACGTTTTTGGGTATGCCGCCGTTTCCCGAGGCTGCTCGATCTGCCGTGTCGAATCCTCAGCTTCGGCATAATTTGCGCAAGGCCACTCATACCATTCGCGACAAACGAGCCCATGTGGTCGGTGAGCTTTCCGACTGGGGCGAGCTTCGGGCCGCCGGGGCGGCGATCAAGGATCGTACGTTGCGTCGGCTCGACGAGTACCTCGTCGCCGCCGAGGCGGCCGTCACCGCCGCCGGAGGCACCGTGCACTGGGCGGCGGACGCGGCGGAGGCGAATCGCATCGTCGCCGATCTGGTTCGGGCCACCGGGGAGACCGAGGTGGTCAAGGTCAAGTCGATGGTCACCCAGGAGATCGGGCTGAACGAGGCGTTGGCCGCCGAGGGTATTCGGGCCTACGAGACCGATCTGGCCGAGTTGATCGTGCAGTTGGGCGACGACCTTCCGTCGCACATCCTGGTGCCGGCCATCCACCGCAACCGGGCCGAGATCCGGGAGATCTTCGTCCGGGAGATGGCCGAGTGGGGGGTACCGGCGCCGCCCGGGCTGACCGACGAGCCGGCCGCGCTGGCCGAGGCCGCGCGGCGACACCTGCGGGAGCGCTTCCTGTCCGCGAAGGTCGCGGTGTCCGGCGCGAACTTCCTGGTCGCCGAGACCGGCACGCTGGTCGTGGTCGAGTCGGAGGGCAACGGGCGGATGTGTCTGACCCTGCCCGAGACGCTGATCTCCGTGGTCGGCATCGAGAAGGTGGTGCCGACCTGGGCCGATCTGGAGGTGTTCCTGCAACTCCTGCCCAGGAGTTCGACCGGGGAGCGGATGAACCCGTACACCTCGATGTGGACCGGCGTCACCCCCGGCGACGGCCCGCAGGACTTCCACCTGGTGCTGCTCGACAACGGCCGTACCGACGTGCTGGCCGACACCACCGGGCGGCAGGCGTTGCGCTGCATCCGGTGTTCGGCCTGCCTGAACGTGTGTCCGGTGTACGAGCGCACCGGGGGGCACGCGTACGGGTCGGTGTACCCGGGGCCGATCGGCGCGATCCTGGTGCCGCAACTGCGGGGTGTGGCGACCGGGAAGGTGGACCCGCAGACCGCGTCGTTGCCCTACGCGTCGTCGTTGTGCGGTGCCTGCTACGAGGTGTGCCCGGTCGCCATCGACATCCCCGAGGTGCTCGTGCACCTGCGCGAACAGGTGGTCGAGGGCGGCGGTCACCGGGCCGAGCGGGCGGCGATGCGGGCGGCCGAGTGGGTGCTCGACGACGCGAAGCGGCTGCGTACCGTACAGCGGGTCGCGGCCCGCTCGCGTCGGTTGTTGCCGCGTCGCGCGCCCGGGCCGGGTGCGGCCTGGTCGGACAGCCGGGCGCTGCCGGAGGTGCCGGCGCAGTCCTTCCGCGACTGGTGGGTGCGCGAACGCGGCGCGCCGCCGCAGCAGCCCCCGGCCGCTGCGGCGCAACCGCCGGCGGAGAAGAACCGGATCGAGGAGGACGACCGATGAGTTCGCGTGCAGCGATCCTGGCCCGGGTCCGCCGGGCGCTCGCCGACGTGCCGAGCGACGACGACTCCCCGGTCGTGCGCGACTACGCACGGGCGCATGTCGCCGAAGGTGTGCTCGACCTGTTCGTCGAGCACCTGCGCGACTATCGGGCCGTGGTGCACGAGGTCGCCGAGGATGCCCTCGCGGACGCGGTCGCGGCGGCGGTCGAGCGGCGCGGGGCCCGCACCCTGGTGACCCCGGCGGGGCTGCCGGCGGCGTGGACGGCCGGGCTCGCCGAGGGGGTGTGCCTGGCGGACGGCTGGGTGTACGGGCATTTGTACGACAATAGTATTAATAACAGGCCTGAGGTCGTCGAACCCGCCGACATGCTGACCACGTCGGCCCTCGACACCGCCGACGGTGTGCTCACCGCCGCCGCCGTCGGCATCGCCGAAACCGGCACGATCGTGCTCGACGCCGGGCCCGGCCAGGGCCGTCGGGCGTTGACCCTGGTGCCGGACTGGCACCTGTGTGTGATTCGCGCCGCCGACGTGGTTGCCTCGGTGCCACAGGCGCTCGAACGACTCGACCCCGGTCGACCGCTGACCTGGATCTCCGGGCCGTCCGCGACCAGCGACATCGAGCTGAATCGGGTCGAGGGGGTGCACGGGCCGCGCACCCTCGAAGTCCTGATCGTGCGGTGACGGGCCGCCGATCATTTACAGTCCATAGGCGTGGCACCTGATACGAACGCACTCGTCCGCTCGACCAAGAACCTGATGGAGATGGTCGACCTCCTCGGCAACACCAGCCCGCCGGAGGCGTACGACGCGATCGCCGAGCAGTTGGCGAACACGCGGCGTCTGCTCGGTCAATTGACCGCGCCGGCGCCGACCACGCTGTGCAACGAGCATCCGCACGGCCCGGTCGACGAGGACGCGCGGGACAAGTGCCTGTTCTGCGAGAACCGGCGACGGCGCGGCCGGGCCCGGGACGCGGCCGACGCACGACCGCGTTCGGCGCCGTGTCCGCGGCACCCCGAACGCGGTCTGCTCGCGCTCGGCGAGACGTGTCCGCTGTGCGGTGGCCCCGAGGGCGCGTCGATGTCGCGTCAGGGCGTGCCGAGCGTGCGCGACCCGCGGCCGGCGCCGTTGGCCGGTGTCCGGGGCGTCGACATGCGGCTGACCGTGCTCACCCGGCAACTCGCCGGGATGGCGGGCGAACCGGGCCAGGACGCGCGCGGGGAGGCGTTGCTCGCCGCGGCGGTCGACGCGCTCAAGGGCGCCCAGGGGCTGATCCAGGCGGCCAACGCGTTCTCCGAGGGGCGCGGCGACGAGGCGTACAACACCGCCACCCGGGTCGCGCGGGGTCTGCGCGCCACGGCCGCCGAGGTGCTGGAGGACCTGTGAGCCGGGTGGGTCGCGGGGCGCGGGGGCGTCAGTCCTCGTAGGTCGAGGCGATCGGGTCGTGCCCGTTCCACACCACGAAGACCGACGAGGTCTGTCCGTGTCGGACGAAGTCGACCCGGATCCACCGGTCGCCCGGCCACACCTTGACCGCCCAGCCCGAGTTGGGTGTGGCGGCGATCAGCGTCGCGGTGGTCGCCTGGTACCGGAACGACGCCCGACCGCCGCGCACCTCGAAGCTCTGCACCGCCGCGGCCGGTTGCTCCCGCAACTGTGCGGGCGGCTGCGCGGGCGGGGCCTTCGTGGTCGGCGGGGTCGTGGTCGGGGGCGGGGACGACGAGGTCGGCGGCGGAGTGCGGTTGACCGCCGAGATCAGGTCCGGCGCCTCGGAGGTCGGTGGCGCCGAGGGCGTGGGCGGCGATGTGGACACCGAGGGCGGCGGTACGTTTCCGGCCACCGGGCTCGGCGGCCGGGGCGGCTCGAACACGGTCTCGCGCAGCACGCTGCGCACTCCCCACCAGGAGAGCGCGACGGCGACCGCGGTCACCGCGAGCCACACCGAGATCGACGTGATGATTCTCCGCACGAGCCCTATCCTCCCGCCCGCGACCTCGCCCCCTCCCCGGCGGGGTGGGGGCGAGGTCGCGGGCCCCTCCCGGGCTGGACGGAGTGGACCGTACGGGCCACTCCCGGGCTGGACGGAGTGGACCGTACGGGTACGGTTCCGAACCATGGCACAGGTGCTCGTTGTCGAGGACGACCAATTCGTACGTTCGGCGCTGATCCGCTACCTCACCTCGTCCTCCCACGCGGTGCGCAGCGTGGGCACTGCCCTGGAGGCGCTGCGCGAGGTGGCCCAGTACTCGTTCGACGTGGTCATCCTGGATCTCGGCCTGCCGGATCTGGACGGATCCGAGGCATTGAAGATGTTGCGCGGCATATCCGACGTTCCGGTGATCATCGCGACCGCCCGGGACGACGAGGCGGAGGTGGTCCGGCTGCTCAACGCCGGCGCCGACGACTATGTGACGAAGCCGTTCTCCGGGGAGCATCTGGGTGCCCGGTTGTCGGCCGTGCTGCGCCGCGCGCGCGGCGGCAGTACACCCGAGGTGTTCACCACCGGCGGCCTGCGGATCGACACCCGGCGCCGCGAGGCGCACCTGGACGGCCGCGAACTGGAACTGACCCGGCGCGAGTTCGACCTGCTGGCGTTCCTGGCCGCGCGGGCCGGTCGGGTGGTGCCGCGACGGGAGATCCTGGCCGAGGTGTGGGGTCAGGCGTACGGGGACGACCAGACCATCGACGTGCACCTGTCGTGGTTGCGCCGCAAGCTCGGCGAGAAGGCGCGGGAGCCGAGGTATCTGCATACCGTGCGGGGTGTCGGGGTGAAGCTGGAGCCTCCGGCGTGAGACTGCGCTCGGGCGGGCGCGGGGCGACGGGGCGGCGCGGGGAGGGCCGGTCCGGTGGTCGGGCGGCGGGTGCGGCGGAGCGGGCCGGCGGGTCCGTCCGGGGCCCGAGGTCGGAGCGCGGCCCGAGGCCGGCCCGGGCGCCGAGGGGGCTGCGCGGCACGCTGGTCCGGGTCTCGTTGGCGGTGACCACGATGGTGGCGCTGGCGTTCCTGATCCCGCTGGTGCTGGTGATCCGGGAGATCGCCGCGGACCGGACCTTCACCGATGCCGAGCGGCAGGCCGCCGCGTTGCAGCCGGCGCTGGTGATCACCACCGACCGGGCCGCGCTGGAGCCGGCGATCGCGAGTGTGCCGGCCGGTTCGGGCGGGCGGATCGCGATCCACCTGCCCGACGGGTCGGTGCTCGGGCGACCGCGCGCGAGCGAGCACAACGTGGCGGGCGCGCGCGAGTCGGCCCGCTCGTTCCGGGTCCGGGCGGGCGGCGGCTGGGCGCTGTTGCAGCCGGTGGTGCTGGATCAGGGGCGGATCACGGTGATCGAGGTGTACGTCCCGGACGGCGATCTCGACCACGGCGTGGGCACCGCGTGGCTGGTGCTGACCGGGGTGGCGGTGGTCCTGGTCGGCGGTTCGGTCCTGGTGGCCGACCGGCTCGGCGCGCAGGTGGTGCGCTCGGCCCGGTCGTTGGCCGCCGCCGCGCGGTCGCTGGGTACGGGCGACCTGGAGGCGCGGATCGCCCCGCAGGGCCCCTCCGAACTCCAGGAGGCCGCCACGTCGTTCAACACGATGGCCGATCGGGTCGAGCAACTGCTGGCCAACGAGCGCGAGATGGCCGCCGACCTGTCGCATCGCCTGCGCACCCCGCTGACCGCGCTGCGGCTGAACGCGGCGGCCCTCGGCGAGGATCCGGTGGCCGAGCAGACCCGGCACGCGGTGGCGCAACTGGAGCGCGAGGTGGACGAGTTGATCCGCGGCGCGCGGCGGTCCAGCGCGAGCATCGAACGGGTGGGCTGCGACGCGGCGGAGGTGGTGCGGGCCCGAATGGACTTCTGGTCCGCGCTGGCCGAGGACGAGGACCGCCCGTGGCAGCTGGTGGGCGCGGAGGTGCCGGTACGGGTCCCGGTGTCCCGGGGCGACCTGGCGGCCGGTCTGGACGCGATGTTGGGCAACGTCTTCCGGCACACCGAGGAGGGGGTGCCGTTCTCGGTCACGCTGCACGCGGGCCGGGAATCGGTGATCCTGCTGGTCGCCGACGGCGGCCCCGGCATCGCCGACCCGGAGACCGCGCTGCGGCGCGGGCACGGCCAGGGCGGCGACGGCTCGACCGGCCTGGGCCTGGACATCGTGCGCCGGCTCGCGGAGGCCACCGGGGGAGAGGTCGGCCTGGGCCGCTCGGTGCTCGGCGGCGCGGAGGTGAGCGTGCGCCTGGGTGCGGGCCGTACGGACGCGGTCACCCGGCGCAGTCGTCGAGCCGGCAAGAGTCGGCGCGGCCGGCGCCGGACCGGTGTCGGCTGAGTGGCCCGGCGCCTTCGGCCGGTTGTCGACGGCGCCGATCTTCTCACTGTGAGTCACTGGTCGTGTGCCCCCCGGAATCTCGGCGACGATTCACTCTTAAGAGGGCCTTAAACCCTCGTCCCGGGCCCAATCCGGTCGGGTCGACAGGTGTTCTTCGGCCACGGTTTTCACTAGCCTTCAGAACGACGGTCCATTCGGAACCAACGGGACTCCCCCCTTTCCGAGTGGGCCAGGCGCAGCCCAATCCCCCCCAGGGTCTGTAGCCGTTCGGGGATCTGATCCCCGGCCGTTCGTGTCCCCACCCCCACCCGGGGCACGACGGCACCGGCCCGAGAGCGTGAGCTCTCGGGCCGGCCTTCTTTGTGCGCTCGTCGGCGCCGATCGTGGGGTCCGCGGTCGCCGGACCCCACGACGGGGAGCCGATCGTCCTACAGCGCGCCGACGCCGTGCAGGAATGCCTTCGTCTTCTCCGGCTCGTACATGAACTCCTCGAACTCCGCCGGGTTGTCGAACGCGCTCATGATCGCGTCGCACACGGCCGGGCAGTCGTTGCCCGCGCCCATCAGCATCTGCACGTGCTCCGGCGGGGCGCCGAGCAGGGCGGTGGAGAACTTCACCCCGTGCCGGGCGCGCTCCCAGAACGTGGCGAAGAGCGACTCCATCCAGGCCGCGTCGAACGGCCGGTCCCCGTGCGCCACGATCGCGTTCAGGTACAGGTCGGCGGCCCGCGCGGCGTTGTTGGCGCCCTGGCCGCTGAGCGGGTCGTTGGTGACCAGTACGTCGCCGATGCCCAGGGCGACTCCACCGGAGGGGAGTTGGGCGACCGGCTTGCGCACGACGGGGGAGAAGCCGCCGCTGAGCACGCACATCGGGTCGGTGAGTTCGGCTCGGCTGATCCGATCGTGGTCCCACGGCGCGAACTGTCGGACCACGTCGCGCATCAGCGTCCAGTAGGCCTGCGGGTCGCGCACGCCGCCGAATACGTCCAGCGGTCCGCCGGGGATCGCCTCGAGCAGGATGATGTCGCACGGCCCGGACAGGGTCAGGCCCGGGAACATGATGATCTCGCCCGCCTCGGGGATGGCGTTGACGTGCAGCGCGTCGTGTCCCACCGCCGGCCTGGGCGTCGCGCCGTGGAAGTAGGCGACGGCCAACTGCCGCTGCGGGGTGGTGAATTCGGACTTCTCGTGATCCCGGTCGAACATCGACACCAACTCGCCCTTGCCGGCGGCCACCACCACGAGGTCGTAGGCGCGGGTGAACCAGTCGATGTCGGACACCGCGACCGGGTGTACCACCAGGTTGCCGCCCCGGGCCACGAACAGCTCCATCCAGGCGGGCATCTTCATCCGCTGGTCCACCGACTGCGCGCCGCCCAGGTCGCCCAGCCAGTCCACCACGGGCGTGCCGTCCGGGCCGGGGATGGTGAAGCCCGCCCGGTCGATCGGCGGCACCCGGTCGGCCCACAGGTCCAGCCCGTGCGGCCGTTCGAGGGCGATCGTCGACGGCATCATGATCTGCGTCGAGGTCACCCGGCCCGCGCGTATCTCGTCGGGCGTGCGCTCGGTCATCACGGTCACGTCGTAGCCGTGGGCGAGCAATCCCAGGCCGAGCTGGAGCCCGGATTGGCCGGCACCGACGATGAGGATCCTGCGCATGGCTGAAGTCCCTTCCCCTGATCAAGTCGCATGCATCGTATGGCTCGCGCTGCGTGTTCACGGGGGCACCGACGGGAACTCGGGTGCCGCCGACCGGAGATCGGGCCACGGGGGAGCGGGAGCGGGAGCGGGAGCGGGGGCGGGCCGGGAGGGCGGGGCGCTTCGGGCGTCGACGTCAGGGGTGGGGCGCCGTCCACCGCTCGCGGGTGCTCCAGCCGGAATCCCGGTCCCGGTCGTCCCGGATCCGCACGCTCCAGTAGTACGTGGTGCCCGACTCGTAGCGGAACCCCGACGGCCGCACCCCGGCGTGCTGCGCGGAGTGCACGACCCCGCTGTCCCACACGTCCGGGTCGACGCCGCCGGCGAGCACCGTGTCCAGCGAGACCGGATCGGTGGAGATGACCAGCCGGTAGGTGCGCTGCGCGCGGTCGTGGCCCAGGTCGCCGTAGCGGACCGCCCAGCCGATCCCGTACGCCCCCGTTCGCGCCCGGTCCGACACCGCGACCACGGTCGGCGCGCGTCGGGACGCCGGCGATCCGGAGCGGGCCGCGTACCCGAGCAGGCTGCCCGCCAGTACCACACCGGTGACCAGCACCAGGCCCGTGAGCAGCACCGGGCCCACGCGTCCCACGCGTCGTGCCGACCCCACGAGCACTCCCCGTCCCAGGCGGCGGATGATCACGCCACGCTAGACATGTGACACGCGTCACCGGAAGCCCCCGTGACCGGCGCGCGGAGCGCCGCCGCCGACGCGCGGGCGAGGTCGTATCCGGGTTGCGTCCGGGACGGGGTCGGCGAGCAGGCAGGATAGACGGGTGACTCTCATCGATCTGCTCCCCGCCGAGGCCGACCCCGACGCTCTGTACGAAGCCTTCGCCGCGTACGCGGAAGAGCGCGGCCTCACCCTGTACCCCGCGCAGGAAGAGGCGCTGATCGAGCTGGTCTCGGGCAACAACGTCATCCTGAACACGCCGACCGGCTCCGGGAAGAGTCTGGTCGCCGCCGGCGCGCACTTCGCCGCGCTGGCCCGCAAGGAGCGCAGCTTCTACACCGCGCCGATCAAGGCGCTGGTCTCGGAGAAGTTCTTCGACCTGGTGGCCCAGTTCGGCACCGAGAACGTCGGCATGATGACCGGCGACGCCTCGGTCAACGCCGGCGCGCCGATCATCTGCTGTACCGCCGAGGTGCTGGCCAACATCGCGCTGCGCGACGGCGCGGACGCGGACGTGGGCCTGGTGGTGATGGACGAGTTCCACTTCTACGGCGACCCGGACCGGGGCTGGGCCTGGCAGATCCCGCTGATCGAGCTGCCGAGGGCGCAGTTCCTGCTGATGTCGGCGACGCTCGGCGACATGGACCACTTCCAGGCCGACCTGAAGCGGCGTACCGGCCGGTCCACCACGATCGTCAAGTCGGCCACCCGCCCGGTGCCGCTCTACTTCTCCTACCGGGTCACCCCGCTGCACGAGACCATCGAGGAGTTGCTGACCACGCGTGAGGCGCCGGTGTACATCGTGCACTTCACCCAGGCGTCGGCGGTCGAGCGGGCCCAGTCGTTGATGAGCATCAACATGTGCACGCGCGCAGAGAAGGACCAGATCGCGTCGGTGATCGGCCGCTTCCGGTTCACCACCAAGTTCGGCCGCCAGCTCTCGCGCTGGGTGCGGCACGGCATCGGCGTGCACCACGCGGGCATGTTGCCCAAGTACCGCCGGCTGGTGGAGCGCCTTGCCCAGGCCGGGCTGCTCAAGGTGATCTGTGGCACCGACACCCTCGGCGTCGGGGTCAACGTGCCGATCCGCACGGTGTTGTTCACCGCGCTGTCGAAGTACGACGGCCAGCGGGTGCGCCGGCTGCGGGCGCGCGAGTTCCACCAGATCGCCGGGCGCGCCGGGCGGGCCGGCTTCGACACGGTGGGCAACGTGGTGGCGCAGGCCCCCGAGTACGAGATCGAGAACCTCAAGGCGCTGGCCAAGGCCGGCGACGACCCGAAGAAGCGCCGCAAGGTGGTGCGCAAGAAGGCCCCGGAGGGTTTCGTCGGCTGGAACGAGGAGACCTACACCAGGCTCCAGGAGGCCGAGCCGGAGCCGCTGGCGTCCCGCTTCCGGGTCACCCACGCGATGCTGCTCGCGGTGATCAACCGGCCCGGCAACGCGTTCGAGGCGATGCGACACCTGCTGGTCGACAACGACGAGCCGCGCGCGCAGCAGTTGCGGCACATCCGGCAGGCGATCGCGATCTACCGTTCGTTGCTCGACGGCGGCGTGGTGGAAAAGCTCGACGCCCCGGACGAGGAGGGCCGCATGGTGCGGCTCACCGTGGATCTCCAGGCCGACTTCGCGCTCAACCAGCCGCTGTCCACCTTCGCGCTGGCCGCGTTCGACCTGCTCGACCCGGAGGCGCCGACCTACGCGCTCGACGTGCTCTCGGTGGTCGAGGCGACCCTGGACGACCCGCGGCAGATCCTGGCCGCGCAGTTGAACAAGGCCAAGGGCGAGGCGGTCGGGCAGATGAAGGCCGATGGCATCGAGTACGAGGAGCGGATGGAGCGGCTGGCCGACATCCAGTACCCGCGTCCGCTGGAGGAACTGCTCGAACACGCCTACGCGATCTACATGCGCAGCCACCCGTGGGTGGGCGACCACCCGCTGTCGCCGAAGTCGATCGTGCGCGACATGTTCGAGCGGGCGATGACGTTCGGCGACTACGTCGGCTGGTACGAACTCGCGCGCACCGAGGGCATCGTGTTGCGCTACCTCGCGAGCGCGTACAAGGCGCTGAACCAGACCGTGCCGGACGACGCCAAGAACGAGGACCTGCACGACATGATCGCGTGGCTGGGCGAACTCGTCCGCCAGGTCGACTCCAGCCTGCTCGACGAGTGGGAGAAGTTGGCCAACCCGGACGCCACGCAGGAGGAACTGGACGACATCGAGGGGCGGACCACGCCCGTCACCGCCAACGAGCGCGCGTTTCGGGTGCTGGTGCGCAACGCGCTCTTCCGGCGGGTGGAACTCGCGGCGCTGCGGCGCTACTTCCAGCTCGGCGAGTTGTCCGAGCAGGAGGGCGACACGGCGTGGGATGCGGAGCGCTGGCAGGACGCGCTGGCGGACTACTGGGACGAGCACGACTCGATCGGCACCGGTCCGGACGCGCGCGGGCCCAAGCTGCTGCAGATCACGAAGGAGGACTCGGCGTGGCGGGTCCGCCAGGTCTTCGACGACCCGGCGCAGGACCACGACTGGGGCATCACCGCCGAGGTGGACCTGACCGAGTCGGACGAGACCGGGCGCGCGGTGGTGCGGGTGGTTGCGGTGGACCGCATGTGAGGGATGGCGGCGGCCGGGACGGGACGCGCGGGGGCGCGGGTGATTGCGGCCGATCGTATGTGAGTTCGGGCAGACTGGGCCGATGACCAAGAAGCGGCTCGCCGTCGACGCACACGGCTCGATCCTGTCCCGGAACTCGCACAACTCGGTGTTGTCGATCGGGTCGGAGGGTTCGGTGCTCTCGATCGGCTCGGTGGGCTCGGTGTTGTCGATCGGCTCGGTCGGCTCCGCGCTGTCCTTCGGGTCGGTCGGCTCGACCCTGTCGTGCGTGTCGATCGGCTCGTTTCTGGGAGTGGCCTCGGCGTTCTCGGCGCAGTCGGTGTGGTCGGCGTTCTCGTTCCAGTCCAGCGGGGGCCTGTTCGACGCCCACAACCGGCGCCGCAACGCCCGCCGGGCGGCCCTGCCGGTGGCGGTGGCCGCCCTGGCCACGACGGTGGTACTGACCCGCCGGTCCCGCTGACGGCTCGGACGCCTCCCGGGTCTACGCCCAGACCTCGGCCCAGGCCCGGGCCGCGGGGGCGATCTCGGCCGCGCCCCGGACGCCGTCCGCCGCGTCCTCCTCCCATCGGCGGGCCTCGGCCCGGGTGAACGCGCGTACGCCCCGCGGCGTCGCCGTACGCCATCCCGGGGTTCGGGCTGCCCATGCTCGGGCCTGCTCGGGGGTGTGGCCGCCCGCCGAGACCAGGCGCATGCCCCACAGGGCGGGATCGATCCAGGCCGGGCCGCGCGCGGGCCAGGCCCAGTCGACCAGGCGGGCCCGAGCGCCGTCCACGAGGACGTTGCAGGCGGCCGGATCGGTGTGCATCAGGCACGCACCGGCCAGGAACGGCTCGTCCGCCGGATCGCACCAGTAACCCCAGCGATCCCACGCGGTCGGCAGCGACAGACCCGGCGTCGGGCAGCGCGCCACGTCGGCGAGGGCGGCCGGCACCAGGGGCAGGTCCGGTGACCCGGGCGCGTAATCGGCGTGCCGGCCGTCGATGCCCTCGAACGCGAGCAGGTGCCACCCGGCGGCGGCCAGGCGCCACAACACGCGCGGCGCGCTCGCGGGCAGGAACGGGTTGACCCGTTCCTCCTGGGCGAGTTCGTCGAGGGGACCCCACGTCGGCCCCCACCAACCGGGATCCTGGTGCGCGCCGTCGGCGGCGGGCACGGGGTCGCGGTCGCGTTGCCCCTTGACGAACACCGTGTGCCCGTCGGGCAGCGTCAACACCGCCGAGACGCCGCAGTTCGCGCCGGCGGGCGTGTCCGCCGCCACGAACTCGACCCCGAGCCGCCCCGCCACCGCGCCCCGCACCTCGACGGGAAGCCCGGTCCACGCGACGCGGTCGATGTTCACGTTTCACGACCCCGGCGGTGGCGGATGCTCCGGCGGCGCAGGCGGGTTCTTGTCCGGGGACACCGGCCCGGGTGGGCCTCCCGGGTTGTTCGGCGTGGACGGACCGCGAGGAGGCTTGCGCGTTTCACGCATTCCCGCAGCGTAGACCGCCCGGCCGCCCGGCGCAGAGAGTCGAATGACGATGCGTCCCGGCGGCCTCAGCGGACCTTGGCCGCGGCCCTGCGGAGTACACCGGGGACCAGGCGGCGGTGTACGGCGGACAGCGGGGGCCAGATCAGCCGGCCGAGGGTGCGTTCGTAGCGCAGGAAGGTCCCGAGTGAGACCCGCCCCTCGCTCGTGCGGACGACGAGGTTGGCGGTGAGGTACGGGGACGCCGTCTCCAACCGGATCCAGTCCTCGCCGCGTTCGGCGACACGCCAGCCGGCCACCGTGTCCGACGAGCGCCCGCGGGTGAGCCGCAGGCCGAGCAGGCCGCGCCAGATCAGGCGTTCCCCGGTGTCGGGGACGTCGCCGAACATCGCCCGGGCCCACTGCTCGGGTGTGGCGTCGCCGGCCGCGTCCGTGGCGAGGGTGAACACGTCGACGTAGTCGAAGTCCGGCATCGAGGTGAGGGCGTGGAACGACGGGGGCATGTCCTTCCGGCCCACGACGCCGTCGACGATGCCCGCCGGGCTGCCGCCTTCCGGGCTCGGGCGGCCGTACTCCCGCCAGGCGCGTTCCCATTGCCGGGTCAGCGCCGGGTAGACGACGACATAACGGAACGGCGCGATGGCGGCCATGTACAGCCGGCCGAAGGTGCCGTTGGGCTTCACCAAAACCGCCATGCGCAACTCGTGGTCGCCGCTCGTGGTCGGCGCCCATCCGAGGTGCATGATCGTGTGGACGGTCTTGTTCACCAACTCGCGGGCGCACTCGGTATCCAGCTCGTACACGGGAGTGAGCGGCATCTCCTCGGACTCGAAGCCCGGGTTGTCGCGCAGGTCGGTGGGCAGGCGATCGCGCAGCGACGGAACCCGTGCCCCGAGGCCGGCCTTCGGCTCGTCCCAGCCGAGCAGGGCGCCGATCTTCCAGCGCGCGGCGAACAGGAACCGGGCCGGCGCGCTCTGCTTCGCCAGTCCGCCGGCCGCCCGCAGTGCGGCGAGCATGGTCGGGAAGTCGTCCGGCCCGGCGCCGGGTGTGCGGAACGACCACACGTCCTCCACCCGGAAGTCGCGGGTGAGTTCGTGGATGCGCCACGGCTGATCGGTGTACGCGGTGCGGGGGAGCTTCATGGGCAGAACCGCCTCGAATGCGCGATATACGGGTGCGTATAGAATGAGGTTAGTCGTTTTATACGGCTCCGTACATCAGCAGTGAAAGTGAGGTGGGGCACATGGTGGGAACGCCGCGCACACCGCGGGACCGGTGGGTCGAGGAGGGCCTGCGTGCCCTGGCCGCCGGCGGTCCGGACGCGGTCCGCGTCGAAGCGCTGGCCAAGCGGCTCGGCGTCACCAAGGGCGGGTTCTACGGCTACTTCGCCGACCGCGGCGCCCTGCTGGAGGCGATGTTGGAGACCTGGGAGCGGGAGAGCACCGACGAGGTGATCGACCGGGTCGAACGCGAAGGCGGCGACCCCAGGACCAAGATCCAGCGCGCGGGTGCGCTCACCTTCTCCAGCGACCGCCTCCTACCCCTGGACCTGGCCATCCGCGACTGGGCCCGTCGCGACGAGGCGGTCGCGGAGCGGCTGCGGCGCGTGGACGCCCGGCGCATGGCGCTGCTGCGCGAGATGATCGGCACGTTCTGCCCCGACCCGGACGAGGTCGAGGCCCGCAGCCTGATGGCCTTCGCGATGGCGATCGGCACCCACTTCCTGGACCTGGACCACGGCCCCCGAACCAAGGCCGAGGTCCGAGCCCACGCCGCCGATATCCTCCTGGCCCGCCCCAGACCGAAGCCCAAGCCCTGACGAGCCGGATCGTTCACACGGGCCGGGTCATGGGCCCGGCCCGGTACATCTCGGCGGCGGGCGCGGTGGTGGTCTTGTCGGCGAGGGCGCCGTAGTCGTATTCGACCATCCATCGGTCGCCGTCGTGCCAGACGCGGGTGATGGTGCCGAGGTGGTGGTGCCGGCCACCGTCGAGCTTGCGCCACAGGTGCTCGCCGACGGACCAGGGGGGAGGGGTGGACACGAGTTCTCCTCGAACGCGAAACGGAGCGGGCGCTGGGGTGGCGCGCGCGAGGTGCAGGATCATCCGCACATAGCCGGGCGAGAACCCGGCCACGTAGGCGATGACTTCCACGGACACTCCGCCCCGGTACGCATCACCGACCGCGCCCCGAAGCGCCGCCCCGGCGACACGACATTGCCGGCGGTGCGCATCCCGCCAACGGCGAGACGCCGTCGCGGGATCTGGCGGCCGCCCCTGAAGCCACTCACGCTCGGCAGCGGCGGCGGCGAGGCGCACGAGGGCGGCCGGGGGGTCATGGGGTGACGGGAACATGGCCCTCCTCGCGGCGGCGATTCGGTGGCCCGGCCCAGGCGGGCGGGACCGACGCCGTCCGCCGGAAAAGGGCGGGGCGGACGGCGCAATCGGGCATGGTTCAGCCGCCCGAGTTCGAAATCCGACCCATCGGTGGCCTGGGGAGTGTGCGCACCAGATACCCGCGACCTTCGGTCAACAACATGGCCAACTCGTCACGCGTTACATCCATGGGTGCACGGCCCGGGGTGAGGATCCGAATCGGACGAGCCTCGTCCCCGGATGGTCCCACCTTCACCCGGTCGGGGGATTGCATCGCCACCGTCTCCACTCCTGAGGTCGCCGCAAGTTGCATGTGACCAGGGAACTCCGTTGGACAGGTTCTGCAAGGAGCCTCCATGTGGGCCCTTGGGTGGGCCACACTGGGGGCCGGCAGTACGACATGTGCACTATGCCGGGGGCGACCATGTATGAGCACGAGCCCGTCGGCGCGCTGATCGCGCGCGTGCGACGGCAACAGGGCAAGACCCAACAACGCCTCGCCGATCTGCTGTGCGAGGCGTCCGGCGACGCCACGGTCACCAGGCACGAGGTCTCGCGTTGGGAGCGCGGCACCCGCCTGCCCACCCGATGGTTGCCCTGGATCTCGATCGTCCTCGGGATCAGCCGGGACGAACTCGAAGTCGCTGCGGCCCCGTTGCGCGGGCGCCGTGGCCAAGTCGGATCGACGACGCCGGGTTCGGCCGCACCCTGGTGCACCGAAGAATGGACTCGGGCCGACGTGGAGGCCGTCGCCCACGCCCTCACCGCCGATCACGCCGATGGGCTCGCCGCGCGGGTGGCGCATGAATGGCTGCTCGCGGACGCGCCCCAGGTTTACGAGATGCGCTCCGGGAGGCGTGTCGGAGCCGCGCTCGCCGACACCATCCGACTCCGCAGCGACCGCCTTCGACGCATGGACGACGTCGTCGGCGGCACCGACCTCTACCCCGCCATCGCCACGGAGCTCGCCGATACCCTCCGCGTGCTCCGCGAAGGTGCCTACACCGACGAGACCGGCCGGGCCCTGTTGACGGTGGGGGCCGAACTCGCCCAGCTCGCCGGGTGGGTGGCGTCCGATCTCGGGATGCATGCACAAGCCGAGCGCGACTACCTCGCCGGCGTGCGGCTCGCGCACGGCGCGGGCGATCGGCCCCTCGCGGCGAATCTTCTGTCTACGCTCTCGTACCAAATGGCCAACACAGGTCGGGAAGCCGAGGCCGTCCTGGTCGCCCGGTCGGCGGAGGCGGGAGGCCGGAGGGAGGCGACCGCCGACGTGCGCGCACTCCTGCTCGAACGCGTGGCATGGGCCCACGCCCGAGCCGACCAACCCCGCGAGTGCGACCGGGCACTCGGTGCCGCCGACGACGCGTTCGAGCGCGGCCGACCGGGCGACGAGGAGCCCGAGTGGGTGTACTGGCTGAACCGCGACGAGATGGACGTCATGGCCGGCCGCTGCTACACCGAACTCCGCAGACCGCTGCGTGCCGAGCCGCTGCTGCGCGGCGCCGTCGACCGGTACGACGCGAGACACACGAGGGAAGTGTCCCTTTACCTGTCGTGGTTGGCCGAGGCGTACCTCCAGGCGCGCGAAGTCGACGAGGCGGCCGGTATCGCCATGCGGGTACTCGATATCGCGGCCGGCATCGACTCGGTACGCAGCCACGCCCGGCTGTCCCTGTTGGCCGATCGGCTCGCTCGACACGAGTCGGTTCCGGCGGTGCGCGAGTTCCGTGACCGCTTCGCGGAAGTCGTCCCGTAGCCGACTCGCCACCGTACTCCTGGCGGCGGCTCGGACCCTGGCGTCGCGAACCTCGGGTGCGTCAGGCTGAGTGCGCAGTGGCCGGCCCGGCGGTGGCCGGGAAAAGGCAGAGGAGGACGGATCTCATGGGCAAGCGCACACCCCTCGATGCCGCCGACGTGACAGCTCGGTTGGCGGTTCGAGAGGGCTGGTCCGGAGACTCGACGCGCATCTCGAAGTCCTACGCCGTGGACTATCACGACGGCGTGCGACTGATCGTCGAGGTTGCGGAGGTCGCCAAGGAAATGGAGCATCACCCGGATGTCGAACTGCACTGGCAGCAGGTTCGGTTCAGCCTGACCACCTACTCCGCAGGGGGCGTGGTGACCGAACTCGACTTCAAGCTCGCCGACACCATCGACAAGATCGTCAACGCGTAGCGCCGGGCGCCCGAAAGCGCACGACACGCTGCGAGGGCACGAGACACGGTAAGGAGCATGGTGTGGTCGGCGAGGATCGGGCGGTGGCGAACTTCCTCTTCGAGGCGGGGACGCTGAAGAACCACAGGCGCACCGGGTGGTGGAACGCCGGGGTGAAGGATCCGGAGAGTGTGGCCGAGCATTCGTGGCGGGCTGCGCTTTTGGACTCGTCGTCGCGGAGTCGAAGGGTGCGGATCCGGCGAGGGCGGCGTTGTTGAGTGTGTGGCACGACACCGGGGAGAGTCGTACGGGGGATCTCGCGCACATCGGTCAGAAGTACGTCGGCAAGGGGGACGCGGTGGCCATCGTCGCGGACCAGTCGAAGGGTATGCCCGCCGGGTTGGGGGCGTTGATGCGGTCGATCGTGGGCGAGTACGAGGCGCGGGAGACGCCCGAGGCGGTCTGTGCGGGTGACGCGGACAAGTTGGAGTGCCTGGTGCAGGCGATCGAGTATCGGGACCGGGGGTATGCCAACGTGGAGCGCTGGATCGTGAACTCACAGAAGCGGATTCGGACCGAGTCCGCCAGGCGCATCGCGGCCGAACTCCTGGAGACCGGCTCGCTCGACCGGCTTCGCGAGGCCATGGGCGAGTCGTAGCCGGACACGCAGGGTTCGGAAGCCCGTTGGCCGGCTGTGTGATCGGGGGGCTGCCGTGAGCCGGGTGTTGTATCTCGTGGTTTGTGCGGCGGGGCCTGCGCCGCATGTCGTGGCCCTGGTTCGGGATGCGGTCGGGCGGGGGTGGGATGTGTGCACGATCGCGACGCCGGCGGCCGAGAGTGGCGGGTTCGTTGATACGGCTGCCGTCGAGGACGCTTCCGGGCGGGCCGTTCGGCATCGCTATCGGCGTGCCGACGAGGCCGGGCGGTGGCCGAAGGCGGATGCCGTAGCGGTGGCGCCCATGACCATGAACACCCTCACCAAGTGGGCCGACGGGCACGCCGACACCTACGCGCTCGGCGTCCTCACCGAAGCCATCGGCCTGCGCCTGCCCATCGCCGCGCTGCCGTTCTGGAACGCCGCCCAGGCCGCCCACCCCGCCGTCGACCGGGCCGTGGCCACACTGCGCTCCTGCGGCGTGCAAGTCCTGTACGGCGAACCCCACTTCGTCCCGCACCCACCCGGCAGCGGCGACACCCGCATCCCCACCTACCCCTGGCACCTCGTCCTCGACGCGCTCGCGGAGTACGCCACCGGCGGCTGACCGGACCCATACCTCCACCACCCGCACGCCCCGATCGGCGATCATGGCAACCCGGCTCGGAAACCATTGGCCCTGTCGTGCCGCTCGCCGCAGGCCGCCGAGTGCTGCCCGGAGCGATGCCCACCGGGCGGGTTCCAGCGGGCCACTTCGACGGCCAGGCGCGGTGTGGTTCGTGACGGCTGCGCACGGTCTCTGCGCTCCGCGTCTGCGGACCGGGGCGACCGGTGCGAGGCGGGTGGTTCTACCGCTCGGCCGGGCCGGGTCGACCGCCGATGGCCTCCTGGAGGATGTCCGCATGGGTGCGGGAGCCCTTGATCAGTTCGTCGCAGAACGCGGCGACGTCGGTGCCGATGAGTTCGAGGACTCCCTTGCCCGCGGCGGCGCCCTCCTCGAAGAAGTCGACGATTCCCGGGAGTAGGGGCCCGTCGGGCAGGTCGAGCGGGCCGACCTTGAACAGGTACGTCTGCATTTCCTTGTACACGATGCGGTAGTCCGGCGGGAGTGCCTTGACCCGAGCCATGTGCGCCCGCCACTGCTTCTTGCCCTCGATGATGTCCCGGATGCTCACGTCAGCCTCCCAGCCGGCTCAGTTTCCGTGCCACGTTCCTGTTCAGCTGCTCGCGCCACCGGTCGCGATAGGTACGGGCTCCTTCGCCGCCGGCCAGGGCCGAGCAAAAGCCCGGGATGTCGTCGCCGAGCACCTCGTGGGCGCTCTGCCCATCCGCCGCCGATTCCTCGAGCAGCCCCAGCGCGCCGTCGAGGATCGGCATCAGGTTGCGGCCGGTGAAGTCCCCGTAGGGGAAGAGGTTGGCCTTGATCTGTTCCCACGCCGCCCGGTGGTCGTCCGGGAGGGCCTCGGCCCGGGCCTCGAACGCCTTCCATTCCCTGGTGAGATCGCTGCCGGTGATGGTCTCCCGGAAGTTCATCCGCCGCCCTCCTTGAGCTTGTCGATGCGTGACGAGACGTACTGCCATTTCGCCCAGAACCTCGCGAGTTGCTCGCGTCCGGCGTCGTTGAGCGCGTAGAACTTGCGCGGCGGACCGACCCCGGACGGTTGTTTCGTCACCTGGACCAAGCCGTTGCGCTCCAGTCGCAGCAGGATGGTGTACACCGTCCCCTCGACGACGTCGGCGAAGCCGAGTTCGTTCAGCCGACGGGTGATGGCGTAGCCGTAGGTTTCCTCGCCATCGATGATTTCGAGCACGCAACCTTCGAGCGTGCCCTTCAACATCTCCGTCAAGTCGTCCATCGCGGTTCTCCTCGGCTTCCCCTGGTACTGAGTGACACCGAGTACCACTATAAAGTATCACCGAGTAGTGGCGATGCCAACCGCCGGCCACGCGAGTAGGGGATCGCCGAGGCAGGCCCGGAAGCCGCCGGGAGTCGATCTCGGCGGGGGAGTGTCGGGGCGGCCTTCAGCCCCGGGTGCGGGCCGCGGTGGATGGAGGTGCCCGGGTCCTCTTCGAAGACGACCGGGTCCGTGTCAGGGGCGGAGGCGCAGGACTTTCGCGAGCAGCGCGGAGAGTTGCTCGCGTTCGGCCGGGGTGAGGTCCGCGAAGGTGGCGTCGAGGAATTCGGGTACCGCGTCCTCGGCGCGGGCGAGGAGCCGGCGGCCCGAGTCGGTGATCGTGACGGCGTAGGCGCGGCGATCGCCCGCGTCGCGTTCGCGCCGTACGTGCCCCGCCTGCTCCAGGCCGTCGCAGATGCCGACCATGACGCTGCGGTCGATGCGCAGTTGGTCACTCAGGATTCGCTGCGAGCCGGGGCCGACCTCGGCGAGCATCTTGAGCACCAGATGCTGCCCGACGCCGATCCCGGACTCGTTTGCCCGGGCTTCCGCGGCGCGGGCGACGACCGTCGAGGCCCGGCACAGCGCGATGTCCGGGCGCTCCGCGGCAAGCCTCGAAAAGTAGCCGGCCTCGCGGTTTGCGGTCTTGGGCGGCATGCCCACCTCCTCTGCGTGTGCGGCGGTCACTCGCCGACCCTACCAAAACTAATCTGCATCAAGATTGTTTGCGCACCACTCATTAGATTTGTATGCTCGCCAATCATCTGATGGCAGATGGTCTGTCTAAAGACGAAGATCTGCGAAGGAAGCGGCCGTGACCCTGGATCTGACCCCCGACCAACTCCTGTCGACCACCCGCGCCGTGCGCAAACGCCTCGACCTGGACCGCCCGGTCCCGCGATCCCTGATCGAGGAGTGCGTGGATCTGGCCACGCAGGCGCCGACCGGTCGCAACCGGCAGCGCTGGCATTTCATCGTCGTCACCGAAGACGCTCAGCGGCGGGCCGTGGCGGACATCTTCCTGCGCGCCCTACCAAGGGCCACCGGACACCCCCTGACCGAACGCGACGCGTGGCGGATGAACTACCACGCCGGCTCCACCGAGCGTGTCTTCGACGGCCTGCGTCACCTGGCCGCGAACATCCACCGGGTGCCCGCCTTCGTCATCCCTGGGGTGGAAGGACGTACCGACCACGCTCCGGTGACCGTGCAAGCGGGGGCGTGGGGCTCGATCCTGCCGGCGGTGTGGAGCTTCATGCTGGCCGCCCGGGCACGCGGCCTGGGCACCACCTGGACGACAGCGCAAGGACCACTGGAGCAGGACTTGGCCAAGGTACTCGGCGTTCCGTACGACGAGATCATGCTGGCCGCCTTCATCCCGCTGGCCTACACCATCGGCACCGACTTCAAGCCTGCCCGCCGAATCCCCCGCGAGCACGTCCTGCACTGGGACCGATGGGAACAGCGCTCCGCCGGGCCCACTCGGTAGCGCACCACTGCTCTCGCCGCCGCCGCACGTCACGCACTTCCTCGGCCGACGATCACCGAACCAGCACCGAACCCCAAGATCGACTACTGGCGGCCTCCGAACCTGCCTCGGTGATCCCCCGCGTACGGCGGCGTGTGGCGCGGCGGGGTGGGCGGGTTTCGGATAGGAATGGGGCAGGGTTCGAGCAGGGGGACGGTATGTGGGACGCGATCGTGGATGTGGCCGATGTGTGTCACTCCGAGGAGTGGGAACCGGCCGGCGCGGAGGGCGCGGTTCTGGCTCGGGTCGATGCCGCCAAGGCGGCTTGGCGGGCCTGCCACGGGGCCGATGCACGGGTCGAACTCGTGGTCGACCGGGCGTTGTTGTACACCCTGAGTCCGGCCGACGCGCAGGCGTTGCGGCGGCTGGTCGGGCTCGGTGAGGCGAGTCTGGTGCCGGTCGCGGACACGGTGATCCTGGAGCGGGCCGAAGCCGGCGGGCTGCATGTGCTGAGCGGGGATCGTTACCTCGACTTTCGCCGCCGACACCCGTGGATCGAGGCGCATCCCGAGCGGTTCCACCACTGGCGGCGTGATGCGGACGGAGTGGTGCGCTTCGTGCCCGCCGGGATCCGGCCCGAGGCGCCCGCCACCCGCACCGAGGACGACGTCGACGACCGCTGTCCCGACCCGGCGCGGCATCCGGAGATCGTGCGCACCCGGTGGCGATGCGCCGAGGCGTCGTGTGTGTACGCGCGCACCTGGAGCGGGCGGCTGCCGGTGTGGCCGCGCGTGGACGACGGTGGGCAGGCGATCTGTCCGGGCTGCGCGAGCGCGCTCCGGGCGGCGGGGGCGCGGCGGGCGCTGCGCGAGGTGGCGCTGGCCGACCATGCCGGCGGCGCGTCGATCGAGCGGCTTCCGCTGGAGGTGGGCGACGCCCTCGTGCTCGGCCGGGGGCGCATCGACAACGGCTACGACCTGGGCGGTCGGGGGCACCGGTTCGGCGAGGCGGTGCGCTACGTGAGCCGACAGCACGTACTGCTTCGCCTCGCGTCGGGACGGGCCGGCGAACACGTGGTCGCGGTCGATCTCGGCTCCGCCAACGGCACCGAGGTGGAGCGCTGGAACGGCGCGACGTACGAGCCGGGCCGGCCGCTGGCCACGGACGCCGAGGTGATCCTCGCCCCGCGTGATCGGCTCGTGCTCGGCGGTGGGGTCCGGGTGGAGGTCGCCGACCACCGGATCGCCACCGCGACCGAAGCAGCCGGCGCCGGCGGTTGACCGCCCGGTCCGGGCGTGCCCCGGGTCGGCGACAGTCGCGTCACGGGACGGTGCGCGAGCGATCGGGGGTGCGCGGCGGGCGGTAGCGTTCGCGGCGGGGGCAGCGGTCGGGACGTAGGACGAGAGGGGCGGCGTGAGCAACGTCGACACGGTGTCGTTGCAGGACATGTGGGACCGGGTGGTCGGGACCCAGCCGGATCCGCCGAGTTGGCTCGCGTTGGTGACGGGGGCGGTCGCGGTCGCGGTGGTGCTGTACCGCCCGACCTGGCGACCGCTGCGCACGGTGGTGACGATCGCCCACGAGGGCGGGCACGCGATGGTGGCGCTGCTGATGGGGCGCCGACTGTCCGGGATCCGGCTGCACTCGGACACCTCCGGGGTGACCGTGTCGGTGGGCAAACCCACCGGCCTGGGCATGGTGTTCACCGCGATGGCCGGCTACATCACCCCGTCGATCCTGGGCGCGGGCGGGGCGGCGCTGCTCGCGGGCGCGCACATAACCATGGTGTTGTGGGTGGCGCTGGTGCTGCTCGCACTGATGTTGATCGCGATACGCAACTTGTTCGGCGCCCTGGTACTGCTGGTCACCGGCGGGGTGATCTTCGCCATCTCGTGGCTGGCCGGCGCCCGGATCCAGGCGGCGTTCGCCTATCTGCTGGTGTGGTTCCTGCTGGTGTCCGGCGTACGTCCGGTCCTGGAGTTGCAGCAGATGCGCAGCCGGGGCCGGGCGCCGTGGTCGGACGCGGACCAACTCGCCGATCTGACCCGGATACCGGGCGCGTTCTGGGTCGGCTTCTTCGGGCTGGTCTCCGCCGCCGCCCTCGGCATCGGCGCGGGCTCCCTGCTCACCTGATCCCGCCGGCCGACCCGAACACGCCGAGGCCGCCGGCCCCACCTCGCGGTGGGGCCGGCGGCCTCTTCCGTCGCGCGTGACCCGTTCCGGCTCGTCAGAGCGCGTCGGGCAGCTTCGCCAGGACGCCGTCGTAGATCCGCTTCAGCCCGGCCGGCGCGAAGGTCTTCTCGAAGAAGCCCCCGATGCCACCGGCCCCGTTCCACACCGTGACGACCTCGACCCGGCTGCCCGCGCCGGCGGGCGAGACGGTCCACGTGGTGACCATCGACGAATTGGCGTCGGTCTCCACCAGCGTGAGGGGCGCCGGTTCGGTGACCGTCACCAGGCAGTCCCGCGAACGCTTGCTGGTGGCCTGCAGCCGCCAGTGCGCGACCGTACCGGCGCCCTTGCCGCCCTCGCGCACGTCGTACTCCGAGAAGTGCTCGGTGAGCAGCTTGGGTCGCACGTCCGCGTAATCCGCGACGGCCGCGAAAACCGCCTCCGGTTCCGCCGCCACAGTCGTGTGTGCGGTTGCCCTGACCTGCGCCATGACCACTCCTTGCCCTCGATTGCTGTCGGCCGGGTCAAGCAAACCACTCCGCCGCCCGGCGACCGAATCGCACTCCGGTTACCGGCCGGTCGGGTGGTCGTCATGTCGATGAGTCGGACCGGTTCTACGCGATGTCCACGCCGAAGGAGGAGGCCAGACCCGCGAGGTCGAACTCGTAGCCCTGGCCCTCGGTGCGGAACTTCCAACCCGTGCCCAGACGGTAGAACGTGCCCAGCAGCAGCACCCGTTCCACCGTCGCGGCGTCGAGCACCGAGCGGCGGAACGCGGTGCCCTGGAACGGCGCGACGTCCAGTTCGATCGGCCCGACCGCGTCGAACGTACTGGTCCCGTCGACGGCGGCGGCGATCACGACGCGACGTACGTCACGCGGCAGCACGTCCAGTTCGAGCGTGACCGTCTGCTCGGCCGGCCCCGACGCGTCGAGCACGACCAGGTCCAGCGGCGCGGCCGGCTGGTTCCAGAACACGAAGTCGGCGTCGCCACGCACCCGTTCGTGCTCGTCGAGGAGGAAGGCCACGATGTCGATCTCCTCGTCGGGGCGATCCCAGGCCCACGAGGCGTTCAGCGTCCACCGGCCGGGGTTGGCGCCGCCGGGCAGCTCGACCGTGCCCCCGCGCGGCAGATGGCCGGTGTCCGGCCGGCCGGGCGTCGAGGGCGCCGCCGGGGTCGCGGCCGGCGATGCGGACCACTCGGCCTCGGTCAGACAGACCGCGCCGAACGCCTCGGCCCGGGCGATCCGGGGGTCGCCCGCCGCGCCGGGCAACACCACCACGGTGTCCACGGTCGAGGTGAGGTTGATCCGAAGCCGGGCCCCGGAGTCCAGGACGAGCTGCCGGACCCGGCCGCCGTCCAGGTGCTCGTCGCGACCCTGGAGGACCAGGACCTGGCGCACGGCCGTACGGGCGCCGGCGCGGGGTGATTCGAGCGCGGCAGCGGCGGCCTGGGCCGGATCCGGCACGGCGACAGCCTCGGCGGGAACGCCCACGGCTCGGGCCGGGTCGAGCGCGGCACCGGTGTCGGCCCGCTCCGGGACCACCACCCCCGCCGAGCCGCCCGCGCCCACCACCGGCCCACCCTCCCCACGCGGCGCCGGCACCACCCCGACCCGCGCCGTGCCGGGCCGCACCCGGCCCACCAGCTCGACGAACGTCGCCTCGTCGATCACCGGCGTCCCCGCCTGCGCCGCCCGGCGGTTTTTGCCGCTGCCGCTTCGCGGATCGTTCGTGACCAGGACCGACGTCTTGCCGCTGACCGAACCGGTGACGTACAACCCGGCCTCGGTCGCGCGCAGTTCCAACGCCTCGCGCGGCCGGTCGGTCTCGCCGGTGAACACCACGCGCATCCCCTGGACCAACCCGACGCCGAGATCGAGCCGACCCGGATTCACCCACGGACACGGCGCCTTGGCCGGTGCGCCGCGTTCCGCGTCGCGACCGCGCGCGACCGCCGCGCGGCGCTGCCCCGGTTCGTCGCCGGGCGCGGTCAGCGGCAGCGGCAGGCCCGCGCCGGCCGCCTCGTGCAGGCCGTACCGGAAGATCTCGGAGAGCACCCGCGCGTCGTCCACCGCGTCGTGCGCCCGCAGTCGGCGAACCCGGTAGTACTCGGCAAGGGTGGCCAACCGGTAGTCGCCGACCGGCAGTTCCAGGTGCCGAGCGAGCGCCATCGTGCACAACCGACGCTCCATCGGCCACGCCGTACCAAGTCGCCGATACTCCGACGTCAACATCTGCCAGTCGAACGGCGCGTTGTGCGCGACGAGGACCCGCCCGGCCAGATACTCGGCCAGATCCTCCGCGACGCGGTCGAACGTCGGTGCCCCGGCCAGCCGTTCGGCGGTCAGCCCGTGAATGTGCACCGGTCCCGGATCACGCCCGGGATCCACCAGCGTCGACCATCGATCGGTGACGGTGCCGTGTCGATCCAGGACCTCCACGGCCACCGAAACGATGCGATCCGAACTCCGCAGCCCCGTGGTCTCCACGTCGACCACCGCGTAGTCGCTCGGGTAGTCGACGGGCCACGTCGCGAGTGATGTGACTGTCACTCACGGACCGTACAACGCGCGGACGCGGCAGGGGGACGAGAGCCGCAATCGTGATCCGCGTCCCGCCCCCCGAACCGGGTCGCGTCAGCGGCAGCGGGTGCCGGCGGCGGGTAGTTCGCCCTTGACCAGATACGTCTCCACCGCGCCGTCGATGCAGGCGCTGCCCTTGTTGTACGACCCGTGCCCGTCGGCCTCACGGGTGAGCAGTACCGCGCCGGGCAGTTGCGGCGTGAGTGCCTGCGCCTGCTCGTAGGGCGTCGCCGGATCCCCGGTGGAGCCGATCACCAGCACCGGCGGCGCGCCCGGCGCCTGGATCGGCCGGACCCGGTCGATTCCGGCGGGCCGGCAGTCGGCGGCGAACGACCAGGCCACTCCGGGCCCGGTGATCGGCATCGTGGCCTCCACCTCTCGGGCCAGTCGGTCGGCCTCGGCGATGGTCAACGACCGCCCGTCGGCGCAGTTGATGGTGAGGTTGGCCGCGGTGTGGTCGCGGGGGTAGGCGCCGTTGCGGTCCCGCCCGAGCCACAGGTCGGTCTCCGCGGCGGCCTTGGCCGCGTCGTTGCCCAGGTAGGCGCGCAGCGTGATGCGCAGATCCTTCCAGAACCGGTCACTGTAGATGCCCTGGGAGATCGCGTTGACGACCTCGCCCTCCCCGATCGTGCGACCCTGGGCGGTCGTCAGGGGTGTGCGGCCCAACTGGTGCAGGCGATCCGCCAGTTTCCCGGTGGCCTCGTCCACGGTGCCGTCGAGCGGGCAGTCCCGTTGCTTGAGGCAGTCGGTCAGGAAGGCCCGGAAGGTCCGCTCGAAGCCCTGCGCCTGGCTGCGCGCCGCCGCGACCCGGTCCCGGGCCGGGTCCATCGGCGCGTCCAGCACCACCCGGCCGCTGTGCGCGGGGAACTTCTCCACATACACGGCGCCCAGGAAGGTGCCGTAGGAGTAGCCGAAGTAGTTGAGCTTGTCCTCGCCCAGCACCCCGCGCAGCACGTCGAGGTCCCGGACCACGTCCTCGGTGCCCAGGTGCGCGAGCATCCTGCCGCTGCGCGCGGTGCAGCCGTCGGCGAACTCCTTGAAGTAGGCGGTGATCCGCTCCAGTTCGGCGGGGTCGTCGGGCGTCGGGTCGATGCCCTTGTACCGGTCCGTGCCCGCGTCGTCGACGCAGGTCACCGGGTTGCTTCCGCCGGTCCCGCGCGGGTCGATCCCGACGATGTC
Organism: Embleya sp. NPDC055664; assembly: GCF_053618075.1. Taxonomy (NCBI): domain Bacteria; kingdom Bacillati; phylum Actinomycetota; class Actinomycetes; order Kitasatosporales; family Streptomycetaceae; genus Embleya; species Embleya sp. NPDC055664. The sequence continues at coordinate 498,826 of NZ_JBSHGZ010000004.1, read as the reverse complement.
GTAGCGCTCGCCCAGCGCCGGGCGTTGCGCGAAGCCCGCCGTCATGCCCTGCACCCCCGACCCCGGGCCGCCGGGGTCGACCGCGAGGATGCCCAGCCGCTCTCCCGTGGCCTTCCTGCGGTACGCCTGGAGCTCGATCGTCTCGGCGGAGGGATTCGCGTAGTCCAGCGGCACGGGCAACTTCGCGCATTCGAGCATGCCCTCGTCCGCCTTGGTGAGCTTGTCGTCCGGGCACTTGGCCCAGGCGAGTCGCCGACCGTAGAACTCCTTGAGCGCCGGGTCGTCCGCCCCGATCGGCTTGGCCGTCGGCGGGGTGGTTCCGGCGGGCGCGGAGGCGCCGGTGGCCGGCGGCCGGGTCTTGGCCTCGGCCCTGGGTGTGGCCTTGGAATCGGACCCGCCGCCGGACCCGCCGCAGCCGACGGCCAGGGCCAGGACGAGGCCGGCGGGGATGATGCGTCGCGCTCGCGACACGAATATGGAGGTGCTCACGGCGCCAAGAAATACCAGCAACCGACCGCACCCGCCCACTATTTGTTTGGTCGATACTTCTCCAGTTCCGGAATGACCTCTTTGCCGAGGATTTCGAGGGTGCGCATGATCTCCCGGTGTTCCAGAAAGCCCCACTGGACGTAGCAGATCAGCTCGTCCACGCCCAGGTCCGCGTAGCGCTTGAGTTTGCGTACGCAGGTGTCCACGTCGCCGATCACGATCATGTCGGCGGCGTCGAAGGTGTCCACCGGGACCTCGCCCTCGAACAGCGGCTTCAGGAGCGGGAAGGTGCGGTCCCGCTCCTCCGGGGTCAGGTGCGGCAGTTCCCATTCCAGGGTGAACATGGCCAGGTTCTTGTACCACCACGCGACCGAGTCCCAGACCCGGCGATCCACCCGCTTGCCGGCCGTGGTGTGCACGAGCGTGTACGCGGCGACCTTGTTCGTGGTCACGTCGGTCAACGGCGTGGGGTCTGCCGCCGCCGCGCGGTAGGCGGCCACCTGGGCGGCCATCGTCTCCAGCGGCTGCATGATCGAGAAGGACAACATGCCCAGGCCGTACCGACCGGCGATCTCCGCCGAGCCCTGCGAGGTGGCGGCCATCCAGCACGGCGGGTGCGGGTCCTGGAACGGCTTGGGAGTGACCATCCGGCGCGGGAAGGTGAAGCGCTCCGACGCGTACTCGAAGTACTCCTCGCGCCACATGCCGGTGACGATCTCGATCGCCTCCCGCCAGTCGTCGCGGGAGCGGGCGATGTCCACGCCGAACGCGGTCTGCTCCATCGGCGTGGAGCGTCCCGTCCCCCACTCCACCCGGCCGCCGGACAGGATGTCCACGGTGGCCACCTTCTCCGCGATCCGCTGCGGCGGGGTGAAGCCGAACGGGGTGAGGGTGACGCCGAAGCCCATCCGGATGCGCTCGGTGAGGCCTGCGAGGTGGCCGAGGAAGACCTCGGATGCCGGCATGTGCGAGCGGCCCTCGCGGAAGTGGTGCTCGACCGCCCAGACGGTGTGAAACCCCATGCGGTCGGCCAGCCGGATCTGCTCCACCGCCTCGCGGTAGGCGCGCTGCTCGGCGCGCCGCTGGCCGTGCGGGTGTTCGCCGGGCCAGGGGCGCGGCACGTCCACTTCGTAGAGCACGTCGAGCTTCATGGGGCGACTCCCGGGGTCGGCGTCAGGGCCGGTATGTTTCGATATATCGAAAAGTGTTTCCGAATCCCGTATTTCGTGTTGCCGAGTGTGGCCCCGCGAGGTATCGGCCACAAGATGCCCGCCGAGTCGGAGAGTCGCCCTCATGGTTCGTCCCGCCCTCGCCGCCGCTCGCGCGGTCGAGATCCTGAACTTCTTCGCCGCCCACCCGGGCCAGGCGTACACGCTGTCCGAGCTGCACACCGCGCTCGGCATCAACCTCGCGTCCGCGCTCTCCGTGCTCCAGGCGCTGGAGGACGGCGGCTACCTGGTGCGCCATCCGCGCCGCAAGACGTACGAGCTGGGGCCGGCGCCGATTGCGCTGGGCGACGCGGCGCTGCGCGGCAACCGGGCGGTGGACCTGGCTCGGGCCGAACTGCGCTCGCTGGCGGGCGAGTTCGACACCGAGTTGGTGGCGAGTGTGGTGATCGGCGACGAGGTGGTGATCCTGGCCGTCGAGGGCCGGCCGCAACTGGCGTCCGCCGACGTCCGAGTGGGACAACGACTGCGCATGGTGCCGCCGCTCGGGCAGGTCTTCCACGCCTGGTCCACGCCGGCGGAGGTGGACGCCTGGCTGGACCGGCTCGACGAGCGGGTACGCGGCACGGCCCGGATCCATCTGCCCGCCACGCTCGGCGCGGTCCGCGAGCGCGGCTACTCGATCACCCTGGACAGCCCGACCCGGACCCGGATCGGCGACACGCTGGAGCGTATGGCCGAACATCCCCGCGAGGCGCCGCTGCTGCGCGACCGGCTGGCCGAACTGGTCGCGGCGCTCGGCGAGGAGGAGTACGAGCTGATCGCGGTCGACCCGGAGACCACCTACGACATCTCGACCCTGGTCGCCCCGGTCTTCGACGCCGCCGGGCGGGTCGCGGTCGCCCTCACGCTCAACGGCCTGAAGGCCGTGACGGGCCGTCGGGTGGGCGACTACGGGGAGCGGTTGGGGGCGGTGGCCCGGCTGGTCACCCGGCGCTCGGGCGGGCGGGCGCCGGAGTGAACCGGCCGGGCGCCGGAGTGAAGCCGGGTCGGCCATCGGTGTTTCACCGGCGTGTCGGGACGCTCACCCCGTGCACGCCCGCTCACCATCGGGCAATGCCCGCGTAACACACGGCCGGTTACTTAACCCGCGCGTAACACCGAGGTATACGCCAGGAAACCCGCGCTGCGCACCCTGACCTGAAACCCCATCAGGCCCATGAGGGAGCCGCATGACCGTCGCCGTCGCCCCCGACGCCCTGAACGCCGGAGACACCGCGTGGTTGCTCGTGGCCACCGCGCTCGTGCTGCTGATGACCCCCGCCCTGGCGATCTTCTACGGCGGCATGGTGCGGGCCAAGAGCGTGCTGAACATGCTGATGATGAGCTTCGTGGCGATCGCGGTGGTGACCGTCGTGTGGATCGCCTTCGGCTACAGCCTGGCCTTCGGCGGCGACGTGGGCGGCGGTCTGCTCGGCGACCTCGACAGCGTGTTCATGGCCGGCACCAAGCCCACCGACCTGCACGGCACGGTGCCCGAACTGCTGTTCATGGCCTTCCAACTGACCTTCGCCATCCTGACGGTGGCGCTGATCTCCGGGGCGATCGCGGACCGGACGCGGTTCAAGGCGTGGGTGCTCTTTTGCGCCGTGTGGGTGGCCTGCGTGTACGTCCCGCTCGCGCACTGGGTCTGGGGCCCCGACGGCTGGATCGCGCACCATCTCGGCGCGCTCGACTTCGCGGGCGGCCTGGTGGTGGAGATCAACTGCGGCGCGGCGGGCATGGCGGTGGCGCTGGTGCTCGGCCCGCGGATCGGCTTCAAGCGGGATCCGATGCGGCCGCACAACCTGCCGCTGGTGGTGCTGGGCGCGGGGCTGCTGTGGTTCGGGTGGTTCGGCTTCAACGGCGGCTCCGCGCTCGGCGCCAACGGGCTGGCCGCGCAGGCGCTGGTGAACACGCAGGCGGCGGGATGTACCGCGCTGATCGGCTGGCTCGCGGTGGAAAAGCGCCGGGACGGACACGCCACCACCCTCGGCGCGGCCTCCGGCGCGGTCGCGGGCCTGGTCGCGATCACCCCGGCGTGCGGTGTGGTGGACCTGCCCGGCGCGATGGTGATCGGCCTCGTGGCGGGCGTCCTGTGCAGCTTCGCGGTCGGCTGGAAGCACCGCTTCGGCTACGACGACTCGCTGGACGTGGTCGGCGTGCACTACGTCGGCGGCGTGGTCGGGACGCTGCTGATCGGCCTGTTCGCGGCGAAGGACGTCACGGGCGGACCGGCGGGCCTGCTGCACGGCGGCGGCGCGGCGCTGCTCGGCAAGCAGTTGGTCGCGATCGTGGTGGTCTCCGCGTTCTCCTTCGGCGTGACGTACACGATCGCCAAGGTGATCGACCGCACCATCGGCTTCCGCGCCCACGCCGACCACGAACAACGCGGCCTGGACCTGGCGGTGCACGCCGAATCCGCCTACGACCTGACCGCCTTCGCCGGCACCAAGCGCACCCCCGGCCCAACCTGGCACCCGAGCCCAAAGCCGGCGGAGGAGATGGACTGACCTCCGTTCAGTCGTCCGAACCCTGCGTGTCCGGCTACGACTCGCCCATGGCCTCGCGAAGCCGGTCGAGCGAGCCGGTCTCCAGGAGTTCGGCCGCGATGCGCCTGGCGGACTCGGTCCGAATCCGCTTCTGTGAGTTCACGATCCAGCGCTCCACGTTGGCATACCCCCGGTCCCGATACTCGATCGCCTGCACCAGGCACTCCAACTTGTCCGCGTCACCCGCACAGAGCGCCTCGGGCGTCTCCCGCGCCTCGTACTCGCCCACGATCGACCGCATCAACGCCCCCAACCCGGCGGGCATACCCTTCGACTGGTCCGCGACGATGGCCACCGCGTCCCCCTTGCCGACGTACTTCTGACCGATGTGCGCGAGATCCCCCGTACGACTCTCCCCGGTGTCGTGCCACACACTCAACAACGCCGCTCTCGGGAACGAAGGCCCACAGCTGGGAATGGCAGTGGAAGCAGACTGCTCGGTCTCGCAGTTGGGAGAGCGACCAAGGTTGTGCCATGCACGGACTGCGCCCGCTACCGGCCGGAGTAACGTGCGTACGTGTCCTCGATCTTGCCCGGCACCCTCGCGCTTTCCGCCCAATCCACCACCACGGCCGAGTTGTTGGCCGAGGTCGCCGTGGCGCGTGGGATGGCGGTTGCCGTGCTTACCGGGCCCCGGCCCGATCTGCGGGGCGTAGCGGCCTACTACGGTGGGCCTCTGTTCGGTGACACCGTTGCCGCGTCCCTGGATGTGGCCCTTTTGGAGCCCGCGGACGGCTGGTTGACCGCGTTGCCGGAGCGGTGGACGCGGCGGGGGATCGCCGCGACGACGATGGGTGAGGCACGGCGGTTGCGGGTGCCCGCGTTCGTGAAGCCGCCCAGTGACAAGTCGTTCGAGGCGGCCGTGTACACGGATGGCACCCGGTTGCCCGCCGGTGTTCCCGACGCCACGCCGGTGCTGGTCGCCGAGATCCGGACCTTCGTCGTCGAGTACCGGCTGTTCGTGCTGGACGGCGTCCCGCATACGGGCTCGCGCTACGCGACCTTCGGCCGGCTCGACCCGATGCCGCTGATCGACGATCCCAGGGCCGGGGAAGTGTTCGCCTTCGCCCGCGACCTGCTCGCCGAGCACGGCGCGGGGTTGCCGAGCGCGGTGGTCCTGGACGTCGGCCTGGCCGGCACCGCGGACAGCGCCGAGGAGCACTGGGTGGTGGTCGAGCCCAACATGGCCTGGTTCAGCAACATCTACGCCGCCGATCCGGCCCGCTGCCTGGACGTGATCGTCGCCGCCGCCGGCCCCCGCGTCGCACTGCGCCCGACCGACACCCGCTTCGCCCGAGCACGACCCGACACGCCGCGCCCACCCACCGGCTGAACCACCCCCACCTCCCCGCGATTCGGTGCCCGTTCGCCTACGCCCCGCCGGAGGCACAGGCCCTCGGCGTGTCGGCCTCGGCGGTCAGGTAGGCGTCGGCCAGCGTGGTGACGCAGGTCAGGTTCGTGCCGAGGCCGGGGCGGATGATCCAGGTCATCGACGAGCCCGGGTGCGGGCGCGGCCCCGGGAGGGTGAGGCAGCCGCCGTGGCCCACGTAGTGGTAGCGGGTGCCCTTCGCCGGGCCGACCGCGCCCTGCCAGGCCTCCGCGCTGCCCGGTCCGACCAGGTACGCCCACTTGCCCGCGTGCTCCTCGGCGATCACCGTCCCCACGGGCGCGCCCGCCGCGACCAGCAGCGCCAGCACCGCCCGGCCCAGATCGGCCCGCACCACCACGGCGTCGAACAGCCGGCCGGTGTCCGCGGCGCGGCGTGCGCCGGGGTTGGTCAGCCAGATGTACCGCGTGTCGCGCGGATCGCGGGTGGCGGCACTGATCCACGCGATCCCGGCCTGATTCACGCCGGCGTCTTGCTCCCGCAGCACGATTCCTCGCCTCCCAAGGTTCGGGACACCGGCGCGGCCCCGGGCGCGACCGGACCCCCACGAGCCCTTCGGCAGGTGCTCGACGGGTCGCTGTAAGTAGCGTCCTCGGTACGGGCATCAAGTGCAAGTCAAACAAGTCACCCGACTTGCATCGTGTCGGATATGAGTACCATGACGCCCACTCCTCGGGGCGAACTCCCGGAATTCCACAGAAAAGCCCTGGGTATTGCGAAAAGACACGGCAGTGGTCGGTGCGGATCGGGATCGGATCGGATCGAAAGCGGGAGGAACCATGGGCGCCGAGCAGTACCCGACGGTGCGCAGGCGCGTCCTGGGTGCCAACCTGCGTCGGCTGCGCGAGGATTGCGCGCTGCTCCTGGAGGACGTGGCCGACGCCCTCTCCTGCCATCCCGCCAAGGTGAGCCGGATCGAGTCCGGCCGCAGCGGCATCCGGGCGCTGGACCTCAAGGCGTTGCTCGATCTGTACGAGGTGGCCGACCCGGCCACGCGCGAAGGCTGGTTGGCGCTGGCGCGCGAGGGTCGGCGGCAGCGCTGGTGGCGCGACCTCGCCGACCGACTCCCGCAGGACTTCCTCGACCTGATCGGCCTGGAGGCCGAGGTCGCCTCCTGTCTGGGCTTCCAACCCAGCATCATCCCGGGGCTGTTCCAGACCGAGGCGTACGCGACCGCCGTCATCCGCGGCGGCACCGTGGGACCGCTCGACGAACAGTGCCGGACCCGGGTCCGGGTGCGGCTGGATCGGCAGCGCGTGCTGACCCGCGAAGAACCGGCGCCGATGCGGGTGTTGATGGTCATCGGCGAGGCCGCGCTGCGCCAGGAGATAGGCGGCCGGCAGGTGTTGCGCGAGCAACTCCTGCGCTTGATCGAAATTGCCCAACTTTCGAACGTGACCGTGCAGGTACTACCCTTTTCGGCAGGCGCCTATCCGGGCGGCCCCACGCCGTTCTCGATCTACGGGTTCCCTCCCCCCTCGGGGATGGAAGTGGTTTCGCTGGAGAACTTCACCAGCCACGCCTACCTGGAAAGAGCCCAGGACACCGCTCACTACGGCAAGGTTTTCGCGGACTTGCGGGGAATCGCGCTGAGTCCCATCGAGTCCGAGGCCTTCATCGCGTCCAGTGCCAAGGAACTCGCAGGCCGATCGTCCTGCGCACCGACCACCTCGCAGCCCCCTCGCGGCCCCACCGACTCGCGGACCGAAGAGCCGAGCAGTCCGGTACCCGAGCAGCCGAATAACCGAGCAGCCGAGTAGTCGAGTAACCGAGTAGGAAGAGTGCCGATGCCTGAGAACTCACCCCTTTGGGTCAAGAGCAGCTACAGCATGCAGAACGGCGACTGCACCGAGATCCGTCCGCACCCGGACGGCCGCACCGACGTACGCGACAGCAAGGACCCGGCGATCGGGCTGCTGACCCTGACCCGGGCGCCCTGGGCCGCGTTCGTCGCCGCACTGCGCGCCGACGCCTGACCGATCCGCCCGCGTACCCGCAGCACCCGACCGGCCCCGGCGAACACCCGACCCCCCCGAGGGGCGTTCGCCGGGCCCACCCCGCCCCGCCCCGGGCGACCCACCGCGACCCGCCGCGACCCACCACCACGAAACGAACAATCGGTTAGAGCCCCGCCCCCTCGCCCGGTACGCTCCGGGGGCATGGTTCCCGCCTCTGGTTCCCCCCGCATGCCCGACAAGCCCACCCTCGACGGGCTGGAAGCGAAATGGTCGCGCGTCTGGGACGAGACGGGCGTATACCGCTTCGATCGCACCCGGACCCGCGACGAGGTCTACTCGATCGACACCCCACCCCCGACCGTCAGCGGATCGCTGCACGTGGGCCACGTCTTCTCGTACACGCACACCGACGCGATCGCGCGCTACCGCCGCATGTGCGGGCGCGAGGTCTTCTACCCGATGGGCTGGGACGACAACGGCCTGCCCACCGAGCGACGAGTGCAGAACCACTTCGGCGTGCGCTGCGACCCGGCGCTGCCGTACGACCCGGACTTCGTGCCGCCCGCGCAGCCGGCGAAGCGTCAGATCCCGGTCTCCCGACGCAACTTCATCGAACTGTGCGAGGAACTCACCCGGCAGGACGAGCGCGCGTTCGAGGAGTTGTGGCGACTGCTCGGGCTGTCCGTCGACTGGTCGATGACGTACCAGACCATCGACGCCGTCTCGCGCACCGCGTCGCAGCGGGCCTTCCTGCGCAACCTGGCCCGCGGCGAGGCGTATCCGGCCGAGGCGCCCACCCTGTGGGACGTCACCTTCCGCACCGCCGTGGCGCAGGCCGAACTGGAGGACCGGGAGCGTCCCGGCGCCTACCACCGCCTGACCTTCCGCGCCCCGACCGGCGACGCGCTGGAGATCGCCACCACCCGGCCGGAGTTGCTGCCCGCGTGCGTGGCCCTGGTCGCGCACCCCGACGACACCCGCTACACCCACCTGTTCGGCTCGTGTGCCCGCACCCCGCTGTTCGGCGTCGCCGTGCCGGTGTACGCCCATCCGCTGGCCGATCCGGAGAAGGGCTCCGGGCTGGCCATGGTGTGCACGTTCGGCGACACCACCGACGTCACGTGGTGGCGTGAACTGCGCCTGGAGACCCGGCCCGTGCTCGACTGGGACGGCAGGTTCCGGGCCGAGCCGCCGGCCGGGATCGAGCGGCCCGAGGGGATCGAGGCGTACGCCCGCCTCGCCGGCGCCACCGTGTTCACCGCGCGCGAGCGGATCGTGGCGATGTTGCGCGAGAGCGGCGAACTGGTCGGCGAGCCAGAGCCGATCACGCACGCGGTCAAGTTCTACGAGAAGGGCGACAAACCGCTCGAGATCGTCACCACCCGGCAGTGGTATCTGCGCAACGGCGGACGCGACGCCGATCTGCGCGGCCGACTGCTGGCCCGGGGGGCCGAGTTGGCCTGGCATCCCGCGCACATGAAGGTCCGCTACGACAACTGGGTCGACGGCCTCAACGGCGACTGGCTGATCAGCCGGCAGCGCTTCTTCGGCGTGCCGGTGCCGCTGTGGTACCCGTTGGACGAGGCCGGCCTGCCGCTCCACGACAAGCCGCTGTCGCCTGCCGAGGCCGACCTGCCGATCGACCCGTACACCGACGTGCCGCCGGGATACACCGAGCAACAGCGCGGCGAGCCGGGCGGGTTCGTCGGCGACCCGGACGTGATGGATACGTGGGCGACGTCCTCGCTGACCCCGCAGATCGCGGGCGGCTGGTGTCGGGACGAGGACCTGTTCGCCCGGGTTTTCCCGATGGACCTGCGGCCGCAGGCGCACGAGATCATCCGTACCTGGCTGTTCTCCTCCGTGGTGCGCGCCGACGCGGAGCACGACAGCCTGCCGTTCGCGCACGCGGCGATCTCCGGCTGGATCCTGGACCCGGACCGCAAGAAGATGTCCAAGTCCAAGGGCAACGTGGTCACCCCGGTCGACCTGCTCGCGCAGCACGGCTCCGACGCGGTGCGCTACTGGGCGGCGAACGGCCGGCCAGGCGTGGACACCGCGTTCGACGTCGGGCAGATGAAGGTCGGCCGGCGGCTGGCGATCAAACTGCTCAACGTGGCCCGCTTCGTGTTGTCGATCGGCGCGGCCGAGACGCCCGAGGCGGTGACCGAACCGCTCGACCTGGCGCTGCTCGCCGAGTTGGCGGAGGTGGCCCGAGCGGCGGGGGAGGCGTTCGAGGACTACGACTACGCACGGGCGCTGGAGCGGACAGAGCGTTTCTTCTGGTACTTCTGCGACGACTACGTCGAGTTGGTCAAGGCCCGCGCGTACGGCGAGGCCGGCGACGAGGCGGGCGCCGCGTCGGCCCGGGCCGCCCTGGCCGGCGCGCTGTCGGTGCTGACGCGGCTGCTCGCGCCGGTGTTGCCGTTCGCCACCGAGGAGGTGTGGTCCTGGTGGCAGGAGGGCTCGGTGCACCGGGCGGCCTGGCCCGCCCCGGCCGCACCGCCGGCGGCCGACCGGGCCCTGCTCGGCGTCGCGTCCGGCCTGATCGCCGAGGTGCGCCGGGCCAAGTCCGCCGCCCAGGTGTCGATGCGCGCCGAGGTGGCCGCGCTGACCGTCACCGGCGACGCCGACGAACTGGCCCGCGTCACGCCGATCGAGACCGACCTGCGCGCGGCCGGCCACATCGCCCGGATCGACCGGGTGTCGGGGAGCGGGCCGCTCACGGCGGAGGTCGTGCTCAAGTAGCCCCCGGCCCTCAAGTCGCGCCCAACCCCAAGTCACGCCCAACCCCAAGTCGCACCCAACATTCATTGACTCGGCCAAGTACCCGTAGTACCCGTTGGCCATGACCACTCACCACCCCGACGACAGGTTCCACCCGCCGACCGGCGACGACCCGTACTGGTCGGAGACCTCCTGGTTCACCTTCACCGTGCCGCACAAGCGGTTGTCCGGGCAGTTGTACCCGTTCTTCCGGGCGAACCAGGGGGTCGCGGCGGGCGGCGCGTACTTCTGGGACGACAGCGGACAGCACCCGCACGACGCGGTCTACGCCAAGAACTTCTGGCATCTGCCGATCCCCGACCAGGACCTGACCGACCTGCGCCTGCCGAACGGCTTCCGGGTGCGCTGCGTGGAGCCGCAGCGGGTGTACGAGGTCGGCTACGACGATCCCGACGGCGGCGACGAGATCCACGTCGACCTCACCTTCACCGGCCTGCTGCCGCCGCACTACCTGGGCGAGAAGCACCTCGACCAGCCCGGCCGCTACACCGGCACGGTGGTGCTGCGCGGCGAGGAGATCCCGGTCGACTCCTACGGCTTCCGGGACCGTTCGTGGGGTCCGCGCTCCCAGTTCGGCCCCGGTCTGATGCAATCGCCCGCCCGGCGCGGCGGATACAGCTATGCCACCGCGTCCGAACACGACGCCTTCCACAGCATCACCATGGACTTCGGCCAGGGGTGCGTGTCGATCCACGGCTATCTACTGCGCGACGGCACCTGGGCGAAGCTGGCCCGGGGCTGCCGCGAGGTGGTCGAGCGGGACGACGCCACCGGCTGGGCGACCCGGGTGGTACTGACCGGCGTCGACACGCTCGGTCGCGAACTGCGCGCCGAGGGGCGGCTGTACAACCGCCTCGGCTTCTTCCTGAACCCGAATCTGTTCACCGTCAACGGCCTCACCGAGTGGACCTTCGACGGCGTCACCGCGTGGGGCGAGGACCACGAGAACTTCTCCGCGGCCGAGATCCGCCGACACAGCCGGGACTGGCGCGCCCGCCGCGCGGCCGGGTGAGCGGTGGGTGAATCGTGGGCGGGGCGGGGGGTTCGTGTGACGTTGTCCACCCGATACGGGCTTGAGTTAGGCAAGCCTTACCTTTAAATTGCCGAGTGAAGGAAGGCAAGGCTTGCCTGACTTCGCCGGCTCCGGGTCGGCCCACCCCGTGCACGAAAGGCCGCCGGATGCGTCTGCGCCGAACAAGCTTGAAGCCGGCCGCGGTCGTCCTCGCCATCATCGCGTTCGCCACGGCGTGCGGCGACGACGACAAGAAGTCCGACGCGAAGACCGCCAAGGGCGACCAGGCCGCCGCCGCGCTGCCCGCCACCGTGGACACCACGATGGGCAAGGTCACCGTCAAGGACGCGAGCCGCATCGTGCCGCTCGGCGGCGACATCGCGCAGACCGTCTACGCCCTCGGCCTGGCCTCGAACGTGGTCGGCGTGGACACCTCCGGCGCGGTCCTGCCGGAGAGCAAGGGCAAGCCCACCTTCGGCAATTCGCGCAGCCTCAACCCCGAGGGCATCCTCGCCCAACGGCCCACCGTCGCGATCGGCAGCGCCTCGGTCGGCCCGCGCAGCGCGGTCGACCAGCTCAAGGCGGCCGGCGTACCGATCGTGCTGGTCCCGGACAGCGGCAAGCCCGAGGACGCGATCACCCGGATCACCACCGTCGCCACCGCGCTCGGCGTGCCCGACAGGGGCAAGGCGCTGGCCGACCGCACCGCCGGCGAGATCGCCGGCGCCAAGGCCAAGGGCGCACAGGCCGCCACCAAGCCGCGCGTGGCCTTTCTCTACATCCGCGGGCAGGCCAACCTGTACCAGATCGGCGGCAAGGGCCTGGGCCCCGACAGCATGATCAGCGCCGCCGGCGGCATCGACGCCGGCACCGAATTGGGCGTACAGATGTCCGCCGCGCTCACCCCGGAGGCGATGGTCGCGGCCAAGCCCGACGTCATCCTCGTCTTCCAAAAGGGCCTCGAGTCCGTCGGCGGCATCGACGGCGTGCTCAAGCTGCCCGGCGTTGCGCAGACCCCGGCCGGCCAGAACCGCAAGGTCGTCGCGATGGACGACCTGGAACTGGGCGGCGGCGGCCCGACCGCGGGCGTCGCGCTGAACAAGCTCGTCGACCTCCTGCATGGCTAGGCCCGGTACCGGGCGGCGCGGCTCCGCCAAGATCCGCCGGGCAGGGCCTAGGCCCGGTCCGATCCGCCGGATCGGGCCCGGGGCCGGCCGGCCCGAGGTCCACGCCCCCCGGGTGTCGGACGGGCCCGTCCCGCCCGTCCGACGCCCGAGGACCCACGACGCGAAGACCCAGGGGAGCCCGTGGCCACGGTGACGGAGCGTCAAGAACCCATCCGCGAGCCGAACGAACCCCCGCCCGTGGTCGAACTCGGCACGCCCGCCCCGGTGCCGGCCGCGCCGCGCCGACACGGCCGTTGGCTGATGCCCACCCTCGTACTGCTCCTCCTGGCCACGAGCATCGTCTCGGCCGGCATGGGCGCCTTCGAGATCCCCTCCGACCAGGTGCTCTACTCCGCGCTGCATCACCTGGGCCTGGACGTCGGCCACGTGTCCGAGGCCAACGAGGCCGTGCTCTGGAACATCCGCTTCCCGCGCATCGTGCTCGGCATCATGGTCGGTGCCTGCCTGGGCTGCGCCGGAGCCGCGATGCAGGGCGTGTTCGGCAACCCGCTGGCCGAACCCGGCGTGATCGGGGTCTCCTCCGGCGCGGCGCTCGGCGCGGTCGGCGCGATCGTGCTGGGCGTGTCCACCTTCGGATCCTGGACGGTGACCGCGTTCGCCTTCATCGGCGGCCTGCTCACCACCCTCTTCGTCTACCTCCTCTCCCGCTCCGACGGCCGCACCGAAGTGGTCACCCTGGTGCTCACCGGCATCGCGATCAACGCCCTCGCGGGCGCCGCGATCGGCCTGTTCACCTTCGTCGCCGACGACGCCGAACTGCGCAGCATCACCTTCTGGAACCTGGGCAGCGTCGGCGGCGCGAGCTGGAAGATCATCGGCGCGCTGGCCCCCTTCGCGGCGATCGGCCTGCTGATCCTGCCCCGGTACGCCCGCGCGCTCGACATCATGGCCCTCGGCGAACGCGGCGCCCGGCACCTGGGCGTGGACACCGAACGGGTACGCGTCGTGGTGGTCGTGCTGAGCGCGACCCTGGTCGGCGCGGCCGTCGCCGCGGCCGGCGTGATCACCTTCGTCGGCCTGGTCGTACCGCACATCATCCGCCTGATCGCCGGCCCCCGACACCGACTGCTGCTGCCCGCGAGCGCGGTCCTGGGCGCGCTGGTCACCGTCGCCGCCGACCTGGCGGCGCGCACGGTCGCGATGCCCAAGGAGGTCCCGCTCGGCGTGCTCACCGCGCTGATCGGCGCCCCGTTCTTCCTGTGGTTGTTGCGCCGGACCCGTTCCCGGCAAGGAGGTTGGGCCTGATGAGGCTGCTCGCCCGGAGCCGGTCGGCGATCGACCGGAGCACCCCCGAGATCGGCACGATCGGCGTCGAGGCCGAAGACGTCACCTTCGCCATCGGCGGCCGCAACCTGGTCGACGGCGTCTCGCTGACCGTGCGCCACGGGGAGATCGTCGCGGTTCTGGGACCCAACGGCGCCGGCAAGTCCACCCTGCTCGGCCTGCTCACCGGCGACCTGACCCCGCACCACGGCACGGTGCGCATCGCCGGCCGACCGGTGCCCGACTACGCGCAGCGGGAACTGGCGCTGCGCCGAGGGGTGTTGCCGCAGAGCGTGACGTTGTCCTTCCCGTTCACCGTGGACGAGGTGGTCCGGATGGGCCGCGCGCCGCACGCGGGACTGCCGAGCGAGGAGTCCGAGGACACGATCGTGGCGCGCTGTCTGGCGCAGACCGACGTGGCGCACCTGGCCGACCGCAGCTACCCGTCGTTGTCCGGCGGCGAGCGGGCCCGGGTGTCGCTGGCCCGGGTGCTGGCGCAGGGCGCGCCCGTGCTGTTCCTCGACGAACCCACCGCCGCGCTCGACCTCCGGCACACCGAGGACGTCCTGCGCCTGGCCCGCACCCGGGCCCGGCTCGGCGACGCGGTGGTGATCGTGCTGCACGACCTCAACCTCGCCGCCGCCTACGCGGACCGGATCGCGCTGCTCGCGGGCGGACGCCTGGTCGCGTGCGGCGTACCGGACGCGGTGTGCACCGCGCCGGTGCTCTCCGACCTGTACGGCCACCCGGTCGAGGTGTTGCGCCGACCCGGCACGGACGAACTGCTGATCCTGCCGTCCCGCTGAGCGGCGCGACCGGGCGCCACGCGCCGCAGGCGCCCGCGCCGCCGCCCGGTCAGGGGTGCAACGCCCGGTGCAGCGCCGCGAACGAGCCCGTCGCGCACTCCTCGCAGCGCGGGACCAAATCCACGAAGCTCATGAACCCGTGCACCATGTCGTCGAACGACTCGCACTCGACGGTGTTGCCCGCCGCACGCAACCGCTCGGCGTAGTCGGCGCCTTCGTCGCGTAGCGGATCGTGGCCCGCGATCACCACATGCGCCGGAGCCAGGCCGGACAGGTCCTCGATGGTGCCGATCCGGGCGTACGGACCGAGGTCGGCCGGCTTCCGGTCGCCGAAGTAGTGGCCGAGGAACCATGCGATCGAGGCCGCGGTGAGCAGCGGCGCCTCGGCGTTCTCGACCTGCGACGCGGTGCCCTCGACGCCGGTCGTCGGATACCAGAGCATCTGCAACGCCGGTTGTGGAAGCCCGTGTTCGCGGGCCAAGAGGCACACGGTGGCGGACAGCGTGGCGCCCGCGCTGTCCCCGGCGAGGGCGATCCGGGTGGGATCGGCGCCCAGTTCGCCGGCCTGGTCCAGCAGCCACCGGTACGCGGCGAACGCATCCTCGGTCGCCGCGGGAAAGGGGAATTCGGGGGCGAGCCGGTAATCCAGGGACACCACCACGCAGTTCGCGTGCCGGGCGATGCGCCGGGCCAGTGCGTCGTGGCTGTCCAGGCCGCCGATCACGAAGCCGCCGCCGTGGAAGAACAGGGTCACCGGCAGCCCGGGTTCCTCCGACGGCCGGTACACCCGCGCCGGCCGCGCGTCGACGGCGCCGGGGACGGTGCGATCCTCGACCCGCGCCAACTCGGTCAGTACCGGCAGCAGTGCGACCCCGGCGTCGATGCCGGCCCGCGCGGTCGCCGCGTCCCCCACGAACAGGTCGTCCGGCAGGACCCCCAACAACTCCACCAGCTGCGGATCGATGGTCACCGTGCCCCCTTCGTCGAGCCCCCACGCCGGCCGGTACGGAATGTACGACGCATGCCCTGAAGGCGGAACCCACATCGGTACCGCACGCGGGCCGCCCCGCCGGGATCAGACCTCGGCCCGGGTCGACGCGCCGGCCCCCGTCGGCGGACGCCAGGCGAGCACCGGGTCCAGCGGGCGCAACGCCGCGTCCGGCGCGACCCGGCCGGCCACCCGTAGGAACGTGTCGCGCACCGCGACCGCGCCGCGCCCGTGCCACTGCGCCATCGCCCCGATCCGACGCGACTTCCGGACCACCGCCGAGGTCCGGGCCACCCGGCGTCGGCTGTATCCCGGCAGCGCGTCGACCACCCCGGTCGCGCTCACCCCGGAGAGTACGTCGGCCAGCTCGATCGCGTCCTCCAGCGCCTGGTTGCCACCCTGGCCCAGATTCGGCGTCATCGCGTGCGCGGCGTCGCCGATCAGCACGACCCGCCCCCGGTGGTGGGCCGGCAGCGGCGTTGCCATCTCGTGCACGTCCAGATGCAGGATGCGCTCGGCCGGCGCGGCGGCGATCAGGTCGCCGACGGGCGCGTGGAAGTCCCGGTACAGCCGCAGCAGTTCGGCCCGTTCCCCGGCCGCGTCGCCGTGCGTGGTGCCGGCCGGCCGGTTCGCCGTCGCGTACCAGTACACCCGCCCGTCGGCCAGCGGCATCGCCCCGAAGACCAGTCCGCGTCCCCAGGTCTCGCCCGGTGTGATGTCCATGGCCGGGACGATCGCCCGCCACGTGGTGAAGCCGGCGTAGCGCGGACCGGGGTGCTCGGGGAACACCGCCTGCCGGATCGGCGACCGGATCCCGTCGGCGGCGACCACCAGGTCGGCGGTCAGCGTCTCGTCCGCGGTGGTCACCGTCGCGCGCCGATCCGCGTCCCCCGGGGTCACGGTGAGCACGGTCGTCCCGGTCCGCAGCGCCTCGGCCGGCAGCCTCGCGAGCAGCACCCGCATCAACTCGGCTCGCGCCGCGAGCACCATCGGCTCGCCGAACCGCGCGGTGAACGCCTCCCCGCTGGTCGGCGCGAGCACCCGCCCGTCCGGCCGGCGCAACGTCGCGGCGCCCCGGATCGCGGCGAGCGCGCGCAGCGGCACACCCGCGTCGATGGTGTCCAGGGCGCGCAGCCCGTTCGGCGCGATCGCGATCGCGGCCCCGATCGGCTCCAGCGTGGCGGAGCGCTCCAGGACCACCACGGACCACCCCTTCCGGTGCAGCGCGCCGGCGGCGGCAAGCCCGCCGGGGCCGGCGCCGACGACGATCGCTTCGGGCTTGGTGATGGACATGGTTTCCCCCGATGTCGGTGGTGTCGACGACGTCGACTGCCCGGTGCCCACTACAGGTGTAGAGGACCTGGCCATGACTCTACAGCTGTAGTGGCCCGAATCTCTACACCTGTAGCGGATTGATCTCTACAGCTGTAGCGAAATCGCTAGGCTGCCCCCGTGACGACCATCGCCAAGCGCACCCCCGACCGCCCCGACCGCCTCGTGCTGATCGGCGACACCGCGATCCGCCTGCTCGTCGAGCGCGGCATGCGCGGGCTGACCCATCGCGCGGTCGACGAGGCCGCCGGGCTGCCGGCCGGGTCCACCTCCTACTACGCGCGCACGCGCGTCGCGCTCCTGGAGGTGGCGCTGGCCCGGATGACCGTCCTGGAGGCGGGGGAGTTCGCCCCTGCGCTGGCCGACGGCGACCTGCCGCCCGCGCTGCCCCGCGACGTGGACGGGGTCGCCGACATGGCCGCCACGATCGTGAGCGAGGCCATCCGCGAGGGGCGTGCGCAGAAGATCGCCCGCTACGAACTGGCCTTGGAGGCGACCCGGCGCCCCGAGTTGCGCGGGATGTACGACAGTGCCGGGGTCGCGTTCCGGGAGGCGGCCGTCGCGATGGTGGCCGCGCTCGGCTCGCCCGAACCCGCGCGGCACGGCCGATTCCTGGTCGCGTGGTGCGAAGGGGTGATGTTCGACGCGATCGCCGGCTCGGGCTGGGCCACACCCCCCTCCCGCGCCGACATCCGCACCGGAATCGCCGAACTGCTGGCCGGGATGCTCGGCGATAGCGCCGGCCGGCCCCGCCCGACGGCTCCGCCCGAAAGCCCCAACGAGTGACATGAGCGACTCGTGCGATCGTTCCCGACCCCTTTGGTCAAAAGTCGTTTCATCCTGACTTAGTCTGTTCACTTGTGAGTCATGAGCACGTGCGCCAAAGGGGCGATAAGCACCAGCACCACCTGGTAGGGGAGTCGCACTACCTGCCGGAGTCCGATCTCCAGGACAAGGGGCTGAGCAGAAATTCCATCGGCCTGCTGGGCAGCGTGGTCGTCGCCATCTCCACGGTGGCGCCGGTGTACACGCTCACCGGCGCGCTCGGGCCCACGGTCAACCAGGTCGGCACCCACATGCCGGCGATCTTCCTGGTCGGCTTCGTGCCGATGTTGCTCGTCGCCTTCGCGTACCGCGAACTCAGCAAGGCCGTTCCGGACGCCGGCACGTCCTTCACCTGGACGGTCAAGGCGTTCGGTCCGCGCGTGGGTTGGATGTGTGGCTGGGGCCTGGTGATGGCCACCATCATCGTGCTGTCCAACCTGGCCGGCATCGGCACGTCGTTCTTCTACCTCGCGCTGGGTGAGGCGTTCGACAGCGACCGGATCCGCGACCTGGACGACAACAAGCTCGTCCACGTGCCCACCTGTCTGGCCTTCATCGCCATCGCCACCGCGATCAGCTACCGCGGCATGACGGTGACCAAGCGGGTCCAATACGTGCTCGTCGCGCTCCAACTCGCGGTGCTCGCCCTGTTCGTCGTGATGGCCATCGGCAAGGCCGGCGCGGGCGACGTGCCCACCTCGATCCCGTTCTCCTTCGACTGGTTCAACCCGTTCAGCATCGGCAGCTTCGCCGCGCTGACCGCGGGCCTGTCGTTGTCGATCTTCATGTACTGGGGTTGGGACACCGCACTGAGCATCAACGAGGAGACCGCCGGCGGGCCCAAGGTTCCGGGTCGGGCCGCGATCATCTCGGTGTTGTGCATCGTGGTGGCCTACCTGACGACCGGCGTCGCCACGCTGATGTACGCGGGCACCGGGACCACGGGACTGGGCCTGAACAACGACGAGGACGACAACATCTTCGCGAAACTGGCCGATCCGGTGATGGGTTCGGGGCTCGGCGTGCTGATGTTCGTCGCGGTTCTGGCCAGTTCGGTGGCCAGCCTCCAGACCACCTTCATCCCGGTCGCCCGCACCCTGTTGTCGATGAGCACCTACCAGGCGGTGCCGAAGGTGTTCTCGCGGGTGCATCCCCGGTACAAGACACCGGGGTTCGCCACCATCACCGCGGGCGTCGCGACCGGCGCGTTCTACACGGTGATGACGATCCTGTCGGAGAACGTGCTCACCGATACGATCTATGCGCTCGGCCTGATGATCTGTTTCTACTACTCGCTGACCGCGTTCTCCTGCGTGTGGTACTTCCGCAAGGACCTGTCGCGCAGCGTGCGCGAGGCGATGGTCAAGGGTGTCATGCCGGCCCTCGGCGGACTGATGCTGGGCGCGATCTTCGTCAAGACGCTGGTCGACGTGGCCGACCCGAACTACGGCGACGGCAACCGGGTCCTGGGCGTGGGCAGCGTGTTCATCATCGGCGTGGGCCTGCTGGTGCTGGGCGTGGTGCTGATGGAGATCCGCCGGATCGAGAGCCCGGCCTTCTTCCGGGGCGAGGTGCTCAAGCGGGACACGCCCGTCCTGGTGCCGGACGAGGACTGAGCGCACGCGGCGCACCGGGCACGACCGGCCCGCCGCCGGCCGGGTCGCTGGGGGACCCGGCCGGCGGCGGAACGATTCAGCGGTTCTGGATGGCGTCCATGGCCACCGCGACGCAGATCGCCAGTCGGCGGTCCATCGTCGGGTCGGGGAGCGAGACCAGGTACTGGTCGCGCAGCTTCATCTGCCGCTCGACGGTCAGCACCGGCCGGCCGCCCTCGTCGACGAAGTCGAAGTGGTAGGTCGGGGCCGGCAACCAGTCCCCGACCACCGGTATGAGGCCCCACAGGCGGCGCACGATCGCCCCGGTGAGGCTGCGCTCCTGCCCCGTTGCCCGGGGAGCGTCCGGACGTTCCAGGTGCCACGTGGAACGCAGCAGCGACTTCTTGAAGTCCTTGGCGAACATGCCGAGGTTGCTGCCCTCGACACCGGTCACGTCGTGCTGGGACCGGATGTCGAGCATCTGGCGCGCCTTGAACCGGGCGAGTTCGGTGGTCTTGGTGTCGTCCGTGTAGAGGATCACCTCTTCCTTGAGCTTGCCGCGCTTTTGCTGCGCGAAGGCGATCACCGGTCCGTGCTTGCCGTCCGGGCCGACCAGGTGCACCACGTATTGGTTCACGATCGGGCGGAAGTTCTGCCGGATGATCAGCTGTGTTTCGTTCTGGAACGGCATGGTCATGACGTGCGCGATCCCCCCGGGGATTCATTGGATTCGCAGGCACGGGGCCTTGGGCCGCACAACCTACCGGTGTTCCCTCACGAGCGCTCGTACTCCTCGACCAGCAGACGTTTGTACAGCTTCCCGGTCGGGTGGCGCGGGAGTGTGGGACGGAAGTCGACGGAGCGCGGGCACTTGTAGTGGGCCAGTCGGGCGCGGCAGTACGCGATCAGTTCCTCGGCCAACTCCGGTCCGGGCACGGCGCCTTCGGCCGGCTGCACGACCGCCTTGACCTGCTCGCCCAGGTCCGCGTCGGGCACGCCGAACACCGCGACGTCGGCGATCGCGGGATGCAGGGCGAGCAGGTTCTCCACCTCCTGCGGGTAGATGTTCACCCCGCCGCTGATGATCAGGTGTGATTGACGATCCGTCAGGTACAGGAAACCGTCCGCGTCCAGGTGTCCGATGTCGCCGAGGGTGGTCCAGCCCCGGCCGCCGGGATCGCGGCCGGCCTCGGTCTTGGCCGGATCCTCGTGGTAGGAGAACTGCGGCCCGTCGGCGAAGTAGACCACGCCGTCCTCGCCCACCGGCAGATCGCGGCCCTGCTCGTCGCACACGTGCGGCGTGCCCAGGATCGCCCGCCCCACGGTGCCGCGATGGGTCAGCCACTCCTCGGGCGTGCAGGCGACGTAGCCGTTGGCCTCGGTGCCCGCGTAGTACTCGTACAACACCGGCCCCCACCACTCCAGCATGCGTTCCTTGACCTCGGGCGGACACGGCGCCGACGCGTGCACCGCGTAGCGCAGCGACGACAGATCATGGCGATCGCGCACCTCGGCGGGCAGTTTGAGCATGCGCACGAACATGGTCGGCACCCACTGACTGTGCGTCACCCGGTATCGCTCGATCGCCGCGAGCGCTGCCTCGGCGTCGAAGCGCTCCAGCACCACCACGGTGTGCCCGCCCCGGAGGAACTGCATGCAGTAGCGCAGCGGGGCCGCGTGATACAGCGGCGCCGGGCACAGGTAGACGTCGCCGCCGGCGCCCGAGGTGTCCATCCCGTACAGCGCGCCGAGCAGCCGATAGAGCGTCACGGCAGGTCCGCTGCCCAGCGGATGATCCTCGCGGCGGGGCAGTACACCCTTGGGTCGGCCGGTGGTGCCGGAGGAGTAGAGCATGTCGGCGCCTTCGAGTTCGACGGCGATCGGCGTGCTCGGGTACGGCCGCACCGCCTCCTCGTACGCCTCGAACCCGGCTCTCGCGCCGTCGAGCATCAGCCAACGCTCGACCCGGGGCGCCCGTTCCCGGACGGCGCCCGCGAGTTCGCCGACGCCGGCCGAACAGACGAATACGCGGGCGCCGCAATTGTCGACCACGTAGGCGAGTTCGTCCGGGTGCAGGCGCACGCTCACCGGCGTGTAGATCAGTCCGGAGCGCTGTGCGGCCCAGGTGATCGCGAGATAGAGGGGATGGTTCTCCAGGGCGATGGCCAGATGGTCCCCGGGACGCAGCCCGGCGTCGTACATCAGGTGGGCGAAACGATTGGATTCGGCGTCCAACTCGGCGTAGGTGACGACCCGGCCGGAGCCGGCCAGGATCACGGCGGGGCGGTCGGGGTGCGCGGCGGCGATGACACCGGGATGCATGGGCGATCCTCGTCTCGGTGCGGCGGTCCACCGCCCGGGCGGGCGACGGGCTGCTGAGCTTCCGTTCGGATGGCGCCGCAGAAGTCTCGCACCGTACGCAGCCGCGTTGAAGGACCGGCGGCCACCGCTCAGTGCAGCGGGCGTCCGCCCGTGAAGGCCGGTCCGCGTACCTCGCCCTGCTGCGCGGTGGCCGCCGCGAGTTCGCGCCCCAGCCACTCGAACGCCGCGGGCAGCCCCCTGGCCCAGGTGCCGAAGTTGTGCCCGCCGGACGACTCGATCTGTACCTTCACCGTGTCCGTGGGCCGGAACCTGCGGGCGAACTCGCGGGCCTCGCGCACCGTTTTGCCCTCGCCCTTGGCCGCGAACAGATACATCCGCACCGGCGCCCGCCGGGGGTTGTCGATCGTGTACTGCGGGCTGTTGGCCCGGCGCAGCCCGTCGTCGCCCCTGTACAGATCGCCCGTGGTCATGTCGGTGATCGCTTTGAAGTAGCCGGACAGGCTGGCCGCCGCGGTGTAGCGGTCGGGGTGGCGCAGGGCCAGGTTCGCCGAGCAGAAGCCGCCGGTCGAGTAGCCGAGCAGCCCCCAGCCCGCCGGCGCGGGCGCGGTGCGGAAGTTGGCCGCTATCGCGTCGGGCACGTCCTGGCCGAGGTAGGTGTCGGCGCGGGCGCCGCCGGGCGCGTCCACACACTCGCTGTCGCGGCCCTCGATCGGGTTCTGTGCCGCGATCACCACGATCGCCGGCGGCATCCGCCCCGACTCCATCAGGCCCGCCAGCATCTGGTGCACCTTCATCCGGCGCAGCCAGGTGTCCGGGGTGCCGGGGAAGCCCGAGGTCAGCTGGATCACGGGGAAGCGGGTCCGGGCGTTGTCCGGGGTGAAGTAGGCGGCCGGCAGATAGACGAAGGTGTTCAGTTTGTAACCGGTGCGCGGGCCCTGGATGCTGGTGTTGACCAGCACGCCGTGCTTGGGGTCGGCGCCGCGCCGTGGCGGATGCGGCGGGCGCGGCTGGTCGGTCAGCGGGGGCTTGGTGACCATGAACGGCAGGCCCTTGCCGTCGTCGTCGGAGAACGGCACGGCCGGCTTGGGATCGAGGTGCTTGACCTTCACCGTGGACACCGACACGTCCGGTACGGACGGCCCGTCGGCGATGTGCATCAGGTCCGACAGGGTCGAGTAGAAGTACATCTGCGCGTTGACCGCGGCCAGGATGGTGAAGGTCACCATGAGCTGGGTGAACAACAGCGTGCAGATCCGGCGGGTGCGCTGCAGCGTCGGGCGGTTCCAGAACCAGACGGTGGCGAAGGCGGTACCGGCGGTGGCGACCGCCATGCCTATGACGAACCACACACTCGTGATGTCCACGTCCCAGACGGGCCGTCCCGCCAGCACTTGATCCAACGCTCCCACTGCCTTCTCCGCCGAGCCCGACCGATGGCGCCGGTCCCGGACGACGCCCCGCACGGTCGCGCCGGGAGCGGTGCAGCCTCTGTCTATTTTGTGCCCGACGGGTTGCCGGCGCGTCGATCCCGAGTCCCGTGCCGAGTCATTCACAAGTCGCACGCAAGTGCGCCGACTCCTCCGGCCGCCGATCGGGGATCAGTACGAACGTGGCAATCCCAGTGTGTGCCGCGCCACATGATTGAGGATCATCTCCCGGCTCACCGGCGCGATCCGCAATGTGCGGGCCATCGCCCACAGGGGGATCAGCCCGTAGTCGCGGCTCATCCCGTTGCCGCCGTGGGTCTGGATCGCCGCGTCGACGGCGTGTACGGCCGCCTCGGCGGCGGCGTACTTGGCCATGTTGGCGGCCTCTCCGGCGGCCTTGACCCGCGCCTCGCCCGCGTCGTGCAGTCGGGCCGCGCGGTAGGTCATCAGCGCGGCCAACTCGACCTCGATGGCGGCCTGGGCGAGCGGGTGGGCGATCGCCTGGTGGGTGCCGATCGGGCGATCCCATACCTCGCGGTTCCGGGCGTAGTCGGCCGCGCGGGCGAGGGCGTATCTCGCGATGCCCACGCCAAGTGCCGCCCCGGTCACCCGCTCGGGGTTGAGGCCGTGGAAGACCTGGCGCAGCCCGTCGCCCTCGGTGCCGATCAGCCGGTCGGCGGACAGTGGTACGTCGTCGAAGAAGAGGGTGAACTGGCGTTCCGGGGCCGCTCCTTCGATCGCCAGTGGGGTCGCGGTCAGTCTCGGGTCGGCGGTGTCGACCAGGAACAGCGAGAGCCGGCCGTGCCCGGAGCCGGGGTCGGTGCCGGTGCGGGCCACCACGAGGACCGCGTCGGCCTCGTCGACTCCGGAGATGAACTGCTTGGTGCCACGCAGCAACCAACCCTCGCCGTCGCGGCGGGCCGTGGTGGACAGTCGATGGGTGTTGGAACCGGCCTCCGGTTCGGTGATCGCGAACACGATCTTGTGGGTGCCGGCGGCCAGGCCCGGCAACCACGCGGCCTGTTGCCCGGCGGTGCCGAAGCGGGTCAGCACCTCGCCGGCGATCGCCCCGGACACCAGGAGCAGCAGCAGCGGGCAGCCGTGCGCGGCGACCTCCTCGCAGACGATGGTCAACTCGACCAGACCGCCACCGCCGCCGCCGTATTCCTCGGGCAGGTTGACGCCGATGTAGCCGTGCCGGCCCAGTTCCCGCCACAACTCGGTGGTGGGGCGGCGCTCGCGGCTGTGCTCGGCGAAGTAGCCGGGGCCGAATCCGTCGGTGATGGCACCCACGGCGGCGCGTAGGGCCCGGTGTTCGTCGCTCTCGTCGATGCTCGGGTCGAAGCCTTCGTCGCGGGTTTCGTCGCGGTTTTCGGCAAAGCGCATGGATCACCCGTCCAGCAGCGTCGTGGGGATGTCGGTATGGC
This sequence comes from Embleya sp. NPDC055664, assembly GCF_053618075.1. NCBI lineage: Bacteria > Bacillati > Actinomycetota > Actinomycetes > Kitasatosporales > Streptomycetaceae > Embleya > Embleya sp. NPDC055664. Next base: position 474,264 of record NZ_JBSHGZ010000004.1, on the reverse strand, counting down.
GGGACCGCACGTACTCGCCCAGGCCCTTGGCCTGCGGATCGGGTCGGGTCGAGGAGCCGACGCCCTCGCCGAGCAGGCCGGTGATCACGAAGTTCACCGCGCGCAGGTTGTCGAACACGTGGCGTTCGATCGGCAGGTCGGCCGCCTCCGGCAGCAGCTCGCGCAGCCGATCGACGGTCAGATGTACGCGCAGCCAGCGATACGACGCGTCGTCGCGCGTCCACAGGCCGAGGTTGGCGTCGCCGCCCTTGTCGCCGGAGCGGGCGCCGCAGACCAGGCCCAGGGGGGCTCGGCGAGTGGGGGTCGGCGGGCGGGCGGGTCGGCCCGGCGGGTCGAGGCGTGGGGGAGGTAGGGGGTCCGGGAAGCCGTGGGGCAGCGCGGCGGTCAAATCCGGCGGCGGGATCGGGCGGGCGGTGCCGTCGGGGAGCACCACGGTGTGCGCGACCTCGCCCGCCGGGATCCACGCGGCGCGGAAGACGGCGTAGGCGGTCTCGGCCGTGGGCGGGGTGGTGGTGTGGAAGCCGGGGTAGCCGGCCAGGGCCAGTTCGACGACCGCGCCGGAGAAGGCCCGGCCGACCCTGGTCGGGTCCGGGTCCTTGACGGTGATCCGCAGGTGCGCGCCGGCCTGCTCGTTGGTCGGCGCGTCGGGGCGGTCGTAGCGGATCAGCCGCACGTCCACCTCGGCGAAGCGGTCCCGGCCGCCGAGCGCGTCGAACAACATGCGCTCGGCGTGCGCGGCCTTGGCCTCGATGTCCAGGCCGGTGAGCACCATCGTCATGGTGTTGCGGTAGCCGCCGAGTTCGTTGACGCCGACCTTGAGGGTGGGTGGTGGCGGCAGGCCCCGGACGCCCTGGATCCGGACCCGGTCGGGGCCGGCCGGACCTATCCGGATGGTGTCGAAGCAGGCCACCGCGTCGGGGTTGGCATAGGCGGGGCCGCCGATCTCGTACAGGAGTTGGGCGGTGACCGTGCCGATCGAGACGGTGCCGCCGGTGCCGCGGTGTTTGGTGATCACCGACGAGCCGTCGGCGGCCACCTCGGCGATCGGGAAGCCGGGTCGGCGGCTGTCCAGGGCGAAGTCGGCGGTCCGGCCCGGGCGTTGCCGTCGCGCGGGTTCGCCGAGGAAGGGGTAGTTGCCGCCGGTGGCCTGCGGGCCGCACTCGATCACGTGGCCCGCGACGATCGCGCCGGCGATGCGGTCGTGGTCGGTGCGTCGCCAGCCGTGCCACCACGCGGCGGGGCCGACCACCAGGGACGCGTCGGTCACGCGCGGGCAGACCACGATGTCGGCGCCCTCGGCCAGCGCCTCGGCGATGCCCCAGCCGCCGAGGTAGGCGTTGGCCGTCACGGTGCGCGGGCCGGCGTCGATCCGGTCCAGTACGTCGTCGCCGGTGATGTACGCGATCTTCGGGGCCAGGCCCAGGCGTTGCGCGCTCGCGTGCAGTCGCTCGGCCAGGCCGGCGGGGTTGAGGCCGCCCGCGTTGGAGACCACCCGGATGCCCCGGTCCAGGCACGTGCCCATGACCTGTTCGAGTTGGGTCACGAAGGTGCGCGCGTAGCCGGCGCTCGGGTCCTTGGCGCGGGCCTTCCACAGGATGGACATGGTCAGTTCGGCCAGGTAGTCGCCGGTGAGCACGTCGATCGGGCCGCCCTCGACCATCTCGTGCGCGGCGGAGAGGCGATCGCCGTAGAAGCCGGAGCAGTTGGCGATCCGGATCGGGCGGCTGTCGGTCCGGCTCATCCGACCGCCTCCTCCGGTGTCTCGGCGGGTGGGTCGGCCGGCTTCGTGGTGAGCCCCGACTCCTCGCCATCCGCGACGCGGACGACCGCCAACACCGCGCCGGTGTCCACCGCTTCGCCCGTGCCGACCGGCAGGTGGGACACCACGCCCGGGTACGGGGCGGTCACCTCGTGCTCCATCTTCATCGCCTCCACGGCCAGGACGAGTTGCCCGGCCGTCACCCGTTGGCCCACGGCGACCGCGATCCGCACCACCGTGCCGGGCATCGGCGCGAGCAGTGACCCGGCCGGTTCGGTCTCGGCCGGCACCGGCTCGGGCAGGCGCGGGAGTTCGGTCAGCACGCTCGCGCCGAGCGGGCTGTCCAGGTACACCGTGTCGCCGACCCGGTGCACGTGTACGGTTCGCCGGACGCCGTCGGCGGTCAGGTCGACCCGATCGGCGTGCGCGGCGTGGATCACCAGGCCCGGCAGGGGTTTTCCGTCGATCGCGACGTGGTCCGGGACGCGGTAGGACACGGTGGTCCGGGTGTCCGGGTCGGATGTGTAGGTCACCTGCTGGTCGGCGTCGCGGACATTGCGCCAGCCGCTCGGGATGCTCGTCAACACGCTTGCCCGGGACCGGCGTTCGGCCTGTCCGGCGAGCGCTGCGGCGGCGGCGTGCACGGGCGTCGCCGAGGGGTCGGCGGCACACAGGTCGGCGGCGGCATGCCGATCCAGGAAGCCGGTGTCCACGGCGCCGGCGGTGAATTCGGCCGAGCGCAGCACGCCGACGAGCAGGTCGCGGTTGGTGCGTACGCCGTGTACCCGGGCCCGGGCCAGTGCGCGGGCGAGTTTGCGACACGCCTCCTCGCGGGTCGGCGCATACGCGATCACCTTGGCCAGGAGCGCGTCGTAGTGCGCGCCGATCCGGCTGCCCGTCACCACCCCGGCGTCCACCCGGATTGCGTCCCGCTCGGACTCGGCGAGTTCGAACCGGTGCAGGGTGCCGACCGAGGGGGCGTAGTCCCGGATCGGGTCCTCCGCGTACAGCCGGGCCTCGATCGCGTGCCCGGCGGAGTGCGCCTTCGCGGGCAGCGCGTGGCCCTGGGCCACCAGGAGTTGCAGGCGGACCAGGTCCAGGCCCGTGGTCAGTTCGGTGACCGGGTGCTCGACCTGGAGTCTGGTGTTCACCTCCAGGAGGTGGAAGGCGCCGGCGCGGTCGATGACGAACTCGACGGTGCCCGCGCCGAGATAGCCGATCGCGCGACCGGCGGTGACCGCCGCCGCGCACAACTCGGCGCGCAATCCGGGGTCGATGCCCGGCGCGGGGCTCTCCTCGATCAGTTTCTGGTGTCGGCGCTGGATCGAGCAGTCCCGCTCGAACAGGGCGATCACCCGACCGTGCGTGTCGCCGAGGATCTGCACCTCGATGTGCCTTGGATTCACGACCAGTTGCTCCAGGAACACGGTGTCGTCGCCGAACGCGGCGGCGGCCTCGCGACGGGCGGCGGCGACGGCGGCGGGCAGTTCGTCCGGGGCGCGGACCACGCGCATGCCCCGACCGCCGCCGCCGAACGCGGCCTTGACGAGGAGGGGGAAGCCGATGCGGGCGGCCAGTTCGTGCACGGATTCGGGCGCGGACTCGGGGGCCACGACGCCGCCCGGCAGGACCGGGACGCCGGCGCGGCCGAGGAGGTCCTTCGCGGCGAGTTTGTCGCCCATCGCGGCGATGGTCTCGGGGGCCGGGCCGACGAAGAGCAGCCCCGCCTCCGCTGTTCGGCGGGCGAAGTCGGCGTTCTCGGACAGGAATCCGTAGCCGGGGTGGATCGTGTCGGCGCCGGTGGTCCGGGCCGCCTCGATCAGCAGGTCGCCGCGCAGGTAGGTGTCCGTGGCCGCCGCGCCCGGCAGCCGGACCGCCTCGTCCGCCGCCGCGACGTGCGGGGAGTCGACGTCGGGATCGGCGTACACGGCCACGGTGTCGATCCCCATCGCGTGTGCGGTGCGGGCGATCCGGACCGCGATCTCGCCGCGGTTGGCGATCAACAGCCTGCGGATGAGCGGCATACGATCCCCTCGGTGTGCGGGTGGCCGGTGGGGGTGGTCGCGGGGGCAGGTGCGGTGGCGGGTGCGGTGGCGGGTGCGGCCCCGGCGGAAGTCGGGCCTACATGCGGAAGATCCCGTAGCCGGTGGTACCCGCGACCGGGGCCGAATGTGCGGCGGACAGCGCGATGCCGAGCACGGTGCGGGTGTCGCGGGGATCGATCACCCCGTCGTCGTAGAGCCGCGCGGTGACGAAGAAGGCGTGCGATTCGCGCTCGATCTGCGCCTCGATCGCGGCGCGCCGCAGTTCGTCCACGTCCTCGTCGAAGGCGATCCCACGAGCGGCGGCGGCCTGGCGGCCGACGATGGACAACACGCCCGCCAGTTGCGCGGCGCCCATCACCGCGAGTTTGGCGGTCGGCCACGCGAACAGCAGGCGGGGGTCGAAGGCACGCCCGGACATCCCGTAGTTGCCCGCGCCGAAGGACGCGCCGATGTTGAGGGTGAGGTGCGGGACGGTGGAGTTGGTCACCGCGTTGATCATCTTGGCGCCGTCCTTGACGATGCCGCCCTGTTCGTAGGCGGTGCCGACCATGTAGCCGGTGGTGTTCTGGAGGAACAGCAGCGGGGTGTGCGAGCGGTTGGCGAGTTGGATGAACTCGGCGGCCTTCCTGGACTCCTCGCCGAACAGCACCCCGCGCGCGTTGGCCAGCACCCCGACCGGGAAGCCGTGCACCGAGGCCCAGCCGGTGACCAGGCTGGTGCCGTGCTCGGACTTGTACTCGTCGAACCGCGACCCGTCCACCACCCGGGCCAGCACCTCGCGCGGATCGAACGGGACGCGCAGGTCCGTCGGTACCAGGCCGAGCACCTCGTCGATGTCGTACAGCGGCTCGTCGGGCGGTCGGCTCGGACCCGGACCGTGCTTGCGCCAGTTCAGGTCGGCCACGATGCGCCGCCCGATCCGCAGGCAGTCGTACTCGTCGACGGCATGGTGGTCGGCGAGTCCGGACACGCGCGCGTGCATCGCGGCGCCGCCCAACTCCTCGTCGTCCGCCTCCTCGCCGGTGGCCATCCGGACCAGCGGTGGCCCACCGAGGAAGACCTTGGCCTGGCCGGCCACCAGGACCGCGTGGTCGCACAGACCCGGGATGTAGGCGCCGCCGGCGGTCGAGTTGCCGAACACGAGGGCGATGGTGGGGATCCCGAGCGCGGACAGCTCGGTCAGGTCGTGGAAGACCCGGCCGCCGGGCACGAACAGCTCGGCCTGGGTGGGCAGATCCGCGCCCCCGGACTCGACGAGGTTGACCACGGGCAGTCGGTTGCGGCGGGCGATCTCCAGCGCGCGCAGATTCTTGCGCAGGGAGTACGGATTGACGGAACCGCCGCGCACCGTCGGGTCGTTGGCGATCAGCACACACTCCACGCCGGAGACCGGACCGATACCGGTGACCACGCCGGCGCCCACGGTGAAGTCGGTGCCCCACGCGGCCAGGGAGGACAACTCCAGGAAGGGCGCGTCCCGGTCGAGCAGCAACTCGATGCGCTGACGGGCGGTCAGGCGCCCGCGGGCCCGATGTCGTTCGACGTAGCGTTCGCCGCCGCCGGCCCGGGCCAGGTCCAGTTGTTCGTGCAGCGCCGCGAGGGCGGCCAGTTGTGCGGTGCGGTTGGCCCGGTAGGTGTCGGACCGGGGATCGAGACGGGAACGCAGAACGGGCACGACCTCGACTCCTCGCCTGTCGACGCGAAGGCAGCTTCCGGATGTTAACGGCCGGTCACTTGGCTATGGAAGGCCCGAGCGCAGCGGGGGAGTCGCGGACGCCGGCGCCGTACCCGGGGCGGTCGGCGCACAACGACGCCGACGCGACCCCGGATGGGGGCCGCGTCGGCGGGTGGGATCAGCCGTGGTGCCCGTGGTGCCCCGCGTGCGGGTCGGCCTGCTCCGGCGCGTGGGCGTGCGGTGCGGGCTTGCCCGCCTCGACGGTGAACTCGGCGGTGCGGACCACGCCGCCGTGTTGGAAGTCGAGGAAGAACCGGTACGTGCCGACGCTGGGCAGTTCGGTGTGGAACGCGATCTCCGGACCGGCCGGGGTGACCCCGTCGCCGGGCGCGCCGCCGGGGTGCACGTGCAGGTAGGCGAGGTCGCCGTCGCGCAGCACGACCAGGTGGCCGAACGCGGCCAGGTAGGGCTCCAGGTCGGTGACGGGCACGCCGCCCCGGGCCACCGAGAGGGTGATGTGCGCGCCCTGTCCGGCCGCGGGTTCGCCGGCGAGGGTGACCGTGTAGCCGTCGACCTCGGCGGTCGCGGCCGGGGCGGGCAGCGGCACGGGCCGGAAGTCGCCCGCGACGTGGATGTCGACGCCGAGGGTGAGCGGGGTGCCGGTCGCGGCCGGGGCGAAGTCGGTGAAGACCCGGTACGTGCCGGCCTCGTCGAGGGTCAACTCCTGGGTCCAGACGCCGTCCTCGCCGAGGACCGGGTGTACGTGCCGGAAGCCGCTCAGATCGCGGCGCACCACGATCAGGTGCAGGTCCTTGTCGTGTTGCGGGACGTACTCGCGCACCGGGGAGCCGTCGGGGCCGTCGATCCGGAACGCGAAGGTGCCGGCGGGCGCGGCGACCGGGACCAGGGTGTAGCCGTCGCGGGAGACCTGAAGACCCTCGGGGGTGGCGGGGGCGGCTGCGTGGTGGGCGTGGACGGTCATGACGGTCTCCCTGAGCGATGTGCGTGCTGTTCGAGGTGTTCGGGCTCTTCGTCGGCGGCCGGTGGTGCCGGCCACGAAGTTGAAGTTATACCCCTGGGGGGTATCAGGCAAGATCATTGGCGAGGCTCCCCGAAACTTCTTCGCAGCGTGACGGCCGATGCCGGTGAGTCGCCGGGCCGGAAAACGGGATTCGCATCGGGTGCGCGGTGTCGGATACTGCGGGCTCGGGGGACGGTCACGGGGAAGCGAGGTCGGCGGGATGCGTACGTTGTTGATGGGGGTGGTCGGGTCGACCGCCTACGGGTTGGCCACCGAGACCTCCGACGAGGACCTGCTCGGCGTCTTCCTCGCGGATTCGCGGGAGGTGCTGGGCCTGGACGGCGCGGCGGCGGCCGGCCGCTCGCGGGTGACCACGAAGCCCGACGTGACGATGCACGAACTGGGCAAGTACTGCTCGCTCGCACTCAAGTGCAACCCGACGGTGACCGAGCTGTTGTGGCTCCCGGAGTATCGGGTCGAGACCGAGGCCGGTCGTCGACTCCGGGCCCTGCGGGGGAAGTTCCTGTCCACGGAGTACGTCCGGTCGGCCTACGGCGGCTATGCGCTCCAGCAGGCCAAACGCCTGCTCGGGCGACACGAGGCGGGCAAGGACGGCTTCTCCGCGGACACCGCCCGACGCACCGCCAAACACGGCCGACACTGTCTGCGCCTGCTGATCCAAGCCCAACGCCTGCTCGCCACAGGCGAGTTGATCCTGGATGTGAGCGCGCAGCGCGAGGACCTGTTCGCCGCGGGCCGGCTGGCCGTCGAGGACCCGCCCGCGTTCGCCGCGCGCTTCGAACACGAGAAGGCCGGCCTCGACGCCGTGGCCTCGGTGCTCCCCGACCGCCCGGACCGGGCGGCGATCGACACGCTGGTCGTGGAATTGCGGATGGCCGCCCTCACTCCCTGACCGAGGTCGAATACGCTCCGTGTGGGTAGGTATCGACACGGACCGGAACCTTCGAAGGGAGGCGCGATCATGGCGCAGGAAAACGACCCTCCGCGAAAGAGCAGGCCGCCCCGGAAGGACTGGAAGAACTCCTTCGAACACTGGGACGCCACGCCGCACGACTGGCACGCGGAGGGTCCGGACCTGTTCCAGTGCGGCGAGTGCGGCTTTCGCTCCTCCGCCGTCCCGGTACCACCGACGCGATAGCGGCCGCCGCGGCAGCGCCGAGCCTCGGCGCCGAGCACACCCGCGTCCGCGTCCTGTCGGGGGCGCCCCGGGACCCTTGCGGTATGGCTCAAATGTGTTGACTTTCGTGGTGATCACCTTGGTACGGTCCGGCCGTGTTCACACTTGCCGAACCTCCGCTCTTCGCCCGCCTCCGCGATGCCCGCTCGGTGTTGATCGCCGGGGCGGGCGGTGGCTTCGACGTGTTTGCCGGGCTGCCGCTCGGCATCGCGTTGACGGATCTGGGCAAGCGGGTGCACTTCGCCAATCTGTCGTTCGTGACGGTGGATCACCTGCCGTCCTCGGTACGGGTGACGCCGGGCCTGGCGGCGGTGCGGTCGGATACCCCCGGGAACGACGACTACTTCCCGGAGCGGGCGCTGGCGATGTGGTTGTCGCGCAACGGTTTCCCGGACACGGTGTACGCCTTCGCCAAGACCGGGGCGAAGCCGCTGCGGGCGCTGTACCGGCGCCTGGTCCACGACTTGGACATCGACGCGATCGTGTTGGTCGACGGCGGGACCGACATCCTGATGCGCGGCGACGAGGCGTCCCTCGGCACGCCGGAGGAGGACATGACCAGCCTGGCCGCGGTGGTCGGGGTGGACGTACCGGTCCGGTTGGTGGCCTCGCTCGGGTTCGGGATCGACGCCTACCACGGGATCTGCCACGCGCAGGTGTTGGAGAACCTGGCCGCGCTCAGCCGGTCGGGCCACTATCTCGGCGCGCTGTCCATCCCGCGCGAGTCGCGGGAGGGCACGCTGTTCCTGGACGCGGTGGCCTACGCGAATCGGGTCACCCCGCGCCGCCCGAGCATCGTGCAGGGGTCGGTGGGCGCCGCGCTGACCGGCCGGTTCGGCGACGCGCACTTCACCGAACGCACCGGGAACAGCGAGCTGTTCATCAACCCGCTGATGAGCGTCTACTTCACTGTCGACCTCGTCGGTCTGGCCGAACGTTCGCTCTATCTCGACCGGTTGGAGAGCACCCGCAACATCTGGGAGGTCTCGTCGCGCATAGCGGAGTTCCGCGACGAATTGCCGTCGACCCGGCCCAGGCAGGCGATCCCGCACTGAGGCCGATCGGCCGTCAGGTCTCGCGCAGCGGGCGGTAGTCGTCCGGGCCCAGGCCGAACGTCCAGGCCACGCCCGCGCGGGCGGTCTCGGTGTCGGGTGGCACCCGCAACCAGTAGGTGCGGACGCTGCCGTCGGGCTCGGGCGTGGAGTTGCGCACCTCGACCATCACGATCGGCTCGTCGTCGTCGAGGTCGATCTCCCACAACACGCCGGTCTCGTCCCGGTCGAGCGGCTGCGCGCCCACCTCGCGCAGGTAGCGGTCGTAGCCGTAGATCTCCAGCATCACCCGGCGCAGTTCGGCGTTGTGTTCGTGCCGGATGGCCCGTGCGGTCAGCCTGCTGCCGCCGGGACCCAGGCCACCGACGAAGTCGGCCGGCACGGGCATCCCGCGCCACGCGTGCAGCGCGAAGCCGTCGGCGTAGGTGAGCGCGGGGCCGTCGCCGTGGTGCAGCCGGGAGTGGTCGTCACGGTGCATGACGATGGGCCGTTCGCTGACGAGGGCGACCTGCTCGTAGGGCCACCACCAGCCGACGTGGCGGGCCACCTCGCCCAGTTCGGCCACGACGGGGAAGTCGAACTCGGGGAAACACCTGCGCAGTCCGTCGAACACCGCAAGCCAGGCCCCGTCGAACTGGCCGCCGAGGGCGCTGTACGTGGTCGCGCGGACCTTGTCGGCGACATCCCATCGGCCCGGGACGGAGGCGGCGCGCCTGGTGGGGGTGCGTACCGAGGGGTCCGTCGCGCCGACGCCGGCGTGTACGGCCTCGCGGATCCGCTCGGTCAGCTCGCGGGTGGGTTCCCACAGCCGTGACGCGCCCTCGTTCCAGGCGAGTTGCCAACCGGCCGCACCGAGCGCCGCGCTTGCCCCGGCCTTGGCGGCCTGCCACGGCCCGCTCCACAACCGCTCCTGGACGGGCCGACCGGGCCGGCCGGGCACCTTCACCGACAACCGCGTGGCGGCCAGATCCGCCGGCCGGCACGTACCGGAGGCCACCGCCGCCGCGACCGCCGCCGTGAGTGGCGAGTCGTACCAGACCACCCGCTCGGGCTCCGCCATCCCGGCGGCCCGATACACCGCCCGGATCGCCCGCTCGGCCGCCTCCCGATCCGCCCCACCGGTGGCGGAGACCACCTCGCCCCAGTGGTCGGCGGCCTCCTGCAACACCACCCGGTCCGCGTCCCGGAGCACTCGGGCCGGCCCGCGGCGGGGCCCGGAGGGCGCGGGAGTGCGCCTCGGGGGTGGGGCGGTGGGGGCGGAGACGCCCGTGCGGACCGCCGTTGCGTCGTGCGGAGCCTGCGTCTCGCGGGCCGTACGCGCCTCGCGGGCCCGGAGCGCGGACCAGGCCGCGGCGGCCGGATTGGCGGGCGGCGCGGGGCGGGGCGCCGGCTGTGCGGCGGGCGGCCTGCGGGGCAGCGCGATGCCGGGCAGTCGGCGGGGCGGCGGGGCCATCGTGTCTCCCAAGACTCGCGGTTCGCCCCGAGACGCTAACGCCCCCAACCGACACGCCCACCCCACCCGAGTCCCACCGCACCCGCGCCCGCCCGTTCCCGCGCCCGCCGGTGCCTGCGTCCGCCGGTGCCCGTGCCCACCGGTGACCGCGCCCGACTGCGTTCGCGCCGCGCCGCCCCCCGACCGGGCCCGTGCTGCGCTCGACCGAGCTTGCGTCGTGACCGGCCAAGCCCGCGCCGCGTCGCGTATGGGCTCAGTATCCCGTCGGGCGGATCAGGCCGGATTCGTAGGCGTACACCGCCGCCTGGGTGCGATCGCGCAGGGACAGCTTGACGAGGATCCGGCCCACGTGGGTCTTCACCGTCTGTTCCGCCACCACCAGGCCGGCGGCGATCTCGGCGTTGGACAGGCCCTGGGCGATCAGGGACAGGACTTCGGTTTCGCGTTCGGTCAGGTCGCCGAGCCGGCCCTTGACGGGAAGCTTCGGGGCGCCGGCCAGGCGGGCGTACTCGCCGATCAGGCGTTTGGTGAGGTTGGGCGCCAACAGCGCGTCGCCCGCGGCCACCACCCGTACCGCGTGCGCCAGTTCCTCGGCCGAGGCGTCCTTGAGCAGGAAGCCGGACGCGCCGGCGCGCAGCGCCTCGTACACGTACTCGTCCAAGTCGAAGGTGGTCAGTACGAGGACCTTGGCCGCGGCGTCGGCGGGGCCGGTGATGCGGCGGGTCGCCTCGATGCCGCCCAGGCGCGGCATCCGGATGTCCATCAGCACCACGTCGGGGGCCAGTTCGGCGACCATCGCGAGCGCGTCGAGGCCGTCCACCGCCTGGCCGACCACCTCGATGTCGGGCTCGGCGTTCAGCAGCACGGTGAACCCCTGCCGGACCATCACCTGGTCGTCCGCGATCAACACCCGCACGGTCACGAACCGTTCCCCCTCACGAACCACTCCCCAGCGGCAGCCGCGCCACCACCTCGTAACCGCCGTCGGGAATCGGCCCGTCGGCGAACTCGCCCCCCAGCATGGCCACCCGCTCCCGCATGCCCGGCAACCCGTGCCCGCCACCCGCTGTCCCCGCCCCGGCGGTCCCGGCGACGCCCTCCGTCGTCGGCGGCGCCGTATTGGCCACCCGCAGTGCCAACCCCGTGGCCTGATACCCCACCTCCACCCGGATCGCCGCCCCGGGCGCGTGCCGCAGCACATTGCTGAGCGCCTCCTGCACGATCCGGAACGCGGACAACTCGACCCCCGGCGACAACGCCCGACGCTCCCCGGTGATCCGGGTGTCGACCTCGACGCCGGCACCACGTACGTTGTCGACCAACTCGTCCAGTCGGTCCAGGGTCGGCTGCGGGACGTGCCGCATCGCGGTCGACAGGTCGTCCTCGGAGCGCAACACTCCCAGCACCCGGCGCAGTTCGGCGAGCGCGTCCACCGCGTTCGCCCGGATGCCGATCAGGTTCTCGCGCAGCGCGTCGGACGGGTTGTCCACCAGGTGCGGCGCGACCTGCGCCTGGATCGAGATCACCGACATGTGGTGGGCGACCACGTCGTGCAACTCGCGGGCGATCCGGGTGCGTTCCTCGAGGAGGGTGCGCCTGGACCGTTCCTCGGCGGTGAGTTCGGTCTGCGCCAGCAACTGGTTCCGGGCCACCCCCCGCGCGCGCAGCGCGGCGCCGACCAGCACCGTGACGCAGAAGATCAGCGTGGCCTGATACAGATCGGGGTTGTGCACCGGCGCCGCGGCCACCGTGCACACCGCGCCCACCAGGACGCTGATCCCCAGCGCCTCGGCCGCGATCCGCGGCCGCATCCGCAGCGCCAGGATGAACAACGCCGCGGCGTGCAGCGCGAGGCCGCTGCCGGTCCACGGATACATCTGCGGCCCGTGCGGCTTCGCGAGCACCGCGACCAGGACCATCGCCACCGTCACCGCCCACCAGGCCGGCAGCGGCCGTCGCACCGCGTACACCACCGCCAGCGGCGGAATCGCGCCCAGCACCACGCCGGGCCCCTGACCCAGGCCGTACTGCCAGATGGCCTGGTTGATGCCGAGGATCCCGGTCGGGAACACCGCGAAGGCGACCAGCAGCACCATCGCCGGCTGCCAGTCGCGCCAACCGGGCGGCAGCGGATCGGGCCGCGCCGTCCACAGGTCGTCACGGAGCGTACGGGTCAGTGTGCCCAGTGCCGCGCCGAATCGGCCCCCGCTGCCCTCCCGCACAGGATCAACCCTAGGCACGCCGTACCTCCGCCGTCCGGGCGGGTCGACGCCCGACCCGGCCCGGCACCGAAGCTACGCACCGCCTCCGCCGCCGCGCATCCCGCCGCGGAGCCGCCCTCGCGACTGGCTCGGAGGTATTACGGGTATGACGGCCGGCATTCGGCCGCCGCACCCCTCAACCGGGCTCCTTGACCCCCGCCAGCATGCCCTCGATACGGTCCGGCGGGCCCGGGCGGGAGAAGTACCATCCCTGCCCCGCGTCGCACCCGATCGCCCGCAGCCGCTCCGCCTGGACCGCCGTCTCGATGCCCTCGGCCGTCACGGTGAGCCCGATCGCGTGCGCCAGCTCGACCAGCGAGGCCACGATCCGCCCGTCCACCGGGTCCGAGTCGCCGGGCTGGCGCAGGCCCTCGACGAACGAGCCCGCGATCTTGAGTTCGCACACCGGCAGTCGGCGCAGATAGGCCAGGTTCGAGTAGCCGGTGCCGAAGTCGTCGATCGCGATCCGGATGCCCATCGCGGCCAGTTCGCGCAGCCGTTCCAACGGACCACCGTCGGTGGACATGATCTGACTCTCGGTCAGCTCGAATTGCAGCCGGCCCGGATCCAGGCCGGTCTCGGCCAGTACCCGCTCCACCTGCCGGACCAGGCCCGGTTCGCGGCACTGGCGTTCGGCCAGGTTGACGCTGATGAACGGTGCGCTGTCCGGCTCCAGGTCCTGCCAGCGGCGCGCCTCGCGGCAGGCCTGTTCCAGCACGTGCATGCCCAGCGGCACGATCAGGCCGGTCTCCTCGGCCAGGCCGATGAAGCGGTCCGGTCCGACCAGGCCGTTGCGCGGATGGCGCCAGCGCACCAGCGCCTCGACGCCCAGCACGCCGCCGTCGGCGAGGGACACCAAGGGCTGGTAGTCGACGTAGAACTCGCCATGATGCAGCGCGGCGGGCATCTCCGCGGACAGCGTGTAGCGGGCCACCTCGCGGTCGTTGCGGTCGGTGTCGAACACCGTCCACCGGCCGCGGCCGTCGGACTTGGCCCAGTACAGCGTTATGTCGGCCGCCCGCAGCGTGTCCGCCGGGCTGGTGCCGGCCACCGGCCGCTCGACGATGCCGATGCTCGCGGTGACGGTCAGATCGTGGCCGCGGATCCGGAACGGCTCGCGCAGCGCGGCGAATACGCCGTCGGCGAGCGCCACCACCTGGCCGGTCCCGGTGGAGTGCTCGACCAGGATGACGAACTCGTCGCCGCCCATCCGCGCCATCAGATGCCCGGCCTGGCCCGCGTACCGGCTCAGCCGCCGGGCGACCGCGACCAGCAACTGGTCGCCCACGTCGTGCCCGAGACTGTCGTTGACCACCTTGAACCCGTCCAGGTCCAGGTAGCACAGGCCGACCCGATCGCCCGGGCCCGGGTGTTCGAAGGCCGCGGTCAGTCGTTCGACGAACAGCGCGCGGTTGGGCAGCCCGGTGAGTTGGTCGTGCATCGCCTGGTGGCGCAGTCGGGTGTGCAGGCGGTGGCGGTCGGTGACGTCCTCCAGCATGCAGACCTGGTACTCGGGGTTGCCCTTGGAGTCGCGGACCAGGGAGAGCGACAGGTGTGTCCACAACGTCTCGCCGTCGGCGTTCTCGAACTGCTTCTCCAGCGCGAAGTGATCACGCTCGCCGGTGACCAACTCGTCGTAGAGCTTCCACATGTGGTCGGTGTCGCCGGCGTGCATGAAGTCGCGGACCTGCCGCTTGCACATCTCCTCGACGCTGGCCGCGAACATGGTCGTCATCGCCTGGTTGACGTCGATCACGTTGCCGTCGACATCGCCGATCCCGATGCCGATCGCGGCCTGGTCGAAAACCGCCCGAAAGCGCGCCTCGCTCGTGTGCAGCGCGTGTTCGGCGTTGTCCCGCGCGACCAGGACGGCGGCGTGGATGGCCTCCTGCTCGTCCAGCGTGCGCCGCCGCAGCGCCTCCGCGTAGCCCGCCGCGAGCGCCCCGGTGAGCGCGGAGACGCGCTCCAGCCAGACGTCGGGATCGTGGCCCTGGGCGGCGGCCTTGGCGCGCAACACGGGCCACCAGGGGCCGACCAGGCCCAGCGTGCGCTCCAGCGTCCCGCTGCCGGTGAAGTGTTGCCCGACCAGCGACGCGCCGACCTCGCGCGCGATCGCGGGGTCGAACGGCTCGGAACGCAGCGCGTGGGCGAGACGCTCGGCCTGCCCGCGCAGGTACTCCTCGATCTCGGCTCCGCTCAACGGGACGAAGCTGGTGCCCTCGATGGTGCGGGCCCAGTCCCGGGCGAAGCGGCTCAGCGACCCCTCGGCCTCGTCGAAGCGCGCGTCGTCCGTTCCGCCGCTCACGCTCTGCTCCCCACGGTGGTCCGGGCGCGCCGGCCGGCTCCCCGGCACGCCTGGAGCCACATGCCCGGCGCCCACGATGGTCGATCCACCGCCCCACCTTTCCTCCTCGGGGGCGATCCGCCACCGCGCAATGTCGGTGCGGTCGCCTCTCGGACGAGCCGGCCACAATCCCCAGCGGCCGTGTGAACGAGCCACATCACCCGTTATCACCCGTTCGGACGAGCCGGATGGTACGTCCGGCACGTCCCGACGATCGCGTGATCATCGTTGACGGTATCCGCCGCGGCGCGGAAACGTCTTGCAGTTGGACACGGCGCGAGGAGCATCACTCCGGAGAGGGACAGGTGGTGCGCGCGGGTCCGTACCGAATTGTGGCGTACGCCCTCGTGCTCCGGCGCACGCAGGGCGCCCGACGCGATGACTGACGGACCATCAGGTTGTCGCCCCCGGGTAACGGTACGCTCTACCGGCTCGCGTCGGCGAGTCGGGGCGCCGCCGCGACCGGCGTTCGGCGACCCGTCCGGAGAGAGGATGTGGTCCCGATGATGGTCGAGTTGGCGGTGGGCGACGCGTACGGCGCCGGGTTCGAGTACGCGGAGCGCTCGTTCGTCACGCGAGGCAACACACTCGCCGGTTATGTGCAGCATCCCCGTCATCGTGACGTGCTGCCGGGTCGATATACGGACGACACGCAGATGAGTATCGCGGTCGCCGAGTGGTTGCTCGGCGACGATCGCGGAATCCCGGCCCTGGCGGAGCTGTTCGTGCGGGCGTACAAGCGGGATCCGCGCGCCGGATACGCGCGGGGGTTCCGGGGCGTACTCGAGGAAGTCGCGGACGGCACCCGGCTTCTGGAGGTGCTGCGGCCGGAGAGCGACAAGAGCGGCGCGGCGATGCGGGCGGGCGTGATCGGGCTGATCCCGGACCGGGACGAGGTGCGGCGCACGGCGGCGCTCCAGGCCCGGATCACCCACCGCACGCTCGGCGGGATGACCTCGGCCACGGCGGCGGCGCTGGCGGTGCACTACTGCCGGTACGGGCTCGGCCCGGTCGCCGAGCTGCCGGCATGGCTGGCGGCGAACCTGCCCGCGTCCACCGGCCCGACGGTGTGGACGGAGCCGTGGCGCGGCAAGGTCGGCTCGGCCGGGATGGACAGCACCCGCGCGGCGGTCACCGCGCTCGCCGCGCACACCGGCACGGCCGCGCTCCTGCGCGCGTGCGTCGCGTACACCGGCGACGTGGACACGGTGGCCACCATCGCGCTGGCGGCGGCGAGTTGCTCGGCGGAATACGCCCAGGACCTGCCGCGCGAGCTGCTGACGGGCCTGGAGGACGGCCCGTACGGCCGGGAACATCTCGCGGGCCTGGACGCGCGGTTGACGGCGCGATTCGGCTGAGCCGCGCGCGGGGCGAAAGTCCGGCGAAAGATCGCTTCGGCCGCGTCCCGAGGGGTGGGCGGCCGAAAGACGGGAAGCCCCGGCGAAAGTACGAGAGGCCCCCGGCGAACCGGGGGCCTCTCGTCTGCCTGGAGCCCCAATACGGAATCGAACCGTAGACCTTCTCCTTACCATGGAGACGCTCTACCGACTGAGCTATTGGGGCCTGCGCGGCGAAAACTTACCGGATCTGCGTTCGGTCTGCCAACTTGATCCGTTCGGGTCGCCGGCCCGGCCCGGGAGCGGTTCCGCGCCCGGGCTCGCGCCCGGCCCCCGGGACGGTGCTCACCATTCGCCGGGGCTCATCGTGAAGTGCGCGTAGGGCACCGTCCAGACCACCTCGCCGGCGGCTTGCGCGACCTCGTCGTAGGCCGTGCCGTGGTCGCTGGTGACGATCGCGAAGCACGGCCGGCGGCAGCTCATCGCGCGAAACAGCCGGCCGATGTGCCGGTCCACGTATTCCAGCGCCGCCGCGTGGGTGTCGCGGGTGTCGCCGTCGGCGGCGGTGGCGCCGGGGGTGTGGAACCAGTTCGGGTGGTGCACGGCGGCGACGTCGACGAGCAGGAACAACCGGCGATCGGGGTCCAGGCCGCCGACCACCAGCTCGGCCCGGGCGACCTGGGCCTCGAAGGAGATCGGTGAGGTGACGCCGAGTTCGGGGTCCCAGTGGCTCTCGGCGAACATCGCGGGCAGCACCGAGTCGAGCGCGCCCTGCTTGTCGAAGCAGCCGACCCCACCGATGCACGCGGTGTGGTAACCGGCCTTGGTCAGCGCGCTGGGCAGGTCCGGGGTGTCGAACAGCCAGGTGTGCGGGCCGGTCGTCTCGGTGTCGCCGAGGCGGGAGGCGAACAGGCGCGGGTGTGGCCCGGGTCCGTCCGGGGTGGGCAGGTAGCCCGCGAGGAACGCGGTGTGCGCGGCGAAGGCGAGCCGCGCGGGGGTCTGCCGGCGCTGCCAGCCGCCCTCGGGCAGGACCCGCGCGAGGTTGGGCAGCCGGCCGGCCGCCGCGAGCTCGACGGCCACGTCGTACCGCAGCGCGTCGAGCGTGACGAGCAGTAGGTCCTGCTCACCCACGACGGCGTTCATGTCGGGATCGGTCATATCGGACATGCCACCTGCTCCGCATCTGCTCGGGTGTTCGGGGCCGCCGCCGGTGGCCCGCACGCGGGCGGCGAGTGGATCGCCCATGCCTACCAGAGGGAGGGGACTCTTCGAGGGATAACCCCCTCGCCGGTTCGGATCCGGCCGTGTATGTTGTTCTCAGATTAAGAAGATCTCAATCGGAGAACAACCGTCGAGTCGGTGTCGGGAACGTGAACCGACAGGGCTGCGTCGGACGTGCATCGCCATGAGCGCATGGGAGGGATTCGCGATATGGCCGACACCGCCACCACCGAACGCGACTGGCTCGCGTCCTACGACCCCAGGGCCTTCGAGCCGATCGCGGTGACCGTCGACATCGTCGCGCTGACGATCCGTCAACTCGGCCCGCCGGTCGGGGCGTCGGTCGATCCGGGGGACGACGCGGAGGTGGGGGCGGAGCCCGGGGCCGGCGGGGGAGCCGGTGAGGGATCCGAGAGCGCCGCCAAGGCGCTGCACGTGCTCCTGGTTCGGCGCGGCGAGATGCCGTTCGCGGGCCGCCTCGCACTGCCCGGCGGCTTCGTCCGCCCGGTGATCGACCCGGACGGGACCCGACACGAGGAGGACCTCGCCGAGGCCGCCGAGCGCGAACTCGCCGAGGAGACCGGGCTCGCCGCCGGCACCCGGCTCGACCGGCTCCACCTCGAACAGCTGGGCACCTACGGCACGCCCGGGCGCGACCCGAGGATGCGGATCGTCTCGGTCGCCCACCTCGCCTTCGCCCCGGACCTGCCCGACCCGACCGCCGGCGGCGACGCCGCCCACGCGCAGTGGGTGCCCGTCGCCGACGTCGACCCGGCCGAACTGGCCTTCGACCACGCGCGCATCCTCGCCGACGGCCTGGAACGCGCCCGCGCCAAGCTCGAATACTCGCCGCTGGCCACCGCGTTCGCGGGCGAGGAGTTCACCGTCACCGAACTGCGCGAGGTCTACCAGGCGGTGTGGGGCCGGCCGATGCACGCCGGCAACTTCCACCGCAAGGTGCTCTCGGTACCCGGCTTCGTCCGGGACACCGGCGCCACCACCGCCCGCGGCGGCGCGCGCGGCGGGCGCCGCGCCCGGCTGTACCGCGCGGGCCCCGCACGTCTGCTGCACCCGGCGCTGCTGCGCCCGTCCCCGGAGGAGGACTCCCGATGACCAGGACGCCCGGCACCACCACGACCGGCCCCACCACCTTCGACGACGCGCTCGATCTGCTGACCGGCGCGCCGGACCCGCAGGGTGTCTTCGGGCCCTACGACGGCACGCCGGAGGCCTGTCTGCGGGCGGGCAACCGCACCTATCGGCTGCTCGCGCGCCTGCTCCACCCGGACACCGCGCCGGCCGACCGCCGCGCCGAGGCCGCCGCCGCGTTCACCCGGCTCGGCGAGTCGTGGAACCGGTATCAGCAGGACATCACCGGGGTGACCGGCCGTCAGGTGGTGATCACCACCAAGCGCCGGGTCTACTCGGTCGGCGGCGAGCGGGCGAGCGGCGACATCGCCACGCTCTACAAGGTCAACTACCGGGCCGAGGACGACGGCGAGGCGCGGGCGTTGCTCAAGCTGCCGCGTGCGGTCACCGACAACGACCTGATGGAGCGCGAGGCCACCGCCCTGGAGCGGATCGCGCGCGAGGGCGACCCGGAATACGCGAACTACGTACCGCGGCTGATCGAGACGTTCCGGCATCGCGACGCCGCGTCCGGTACCGAGCGGCGCGCCAACGTGATCGAACGGGTGCGCGGCTTCCGGTCGTTGGCCGAGGTGCGCGAGGCATACCCGGACGGCCTGGACGCGCGAGACGTGGCCTGGATGTGGCGCCGGCTGCTGGTCGCGATCGGATACGCGCACCGCGCGGGTGTGGTCCACGGCGCGATCACCCCCGACCACGTGCTGATCCACCCGCGTGAGCACGGCCTGGTCCTGGTCGACTGGTGCTACTCGGTGCTGCTCGACGGCCCGGCCGACCCGGCCCGACCGGAGGCGATCCTGCGGGCGAAGGCGGTCGAACACGTGCCCGCGATGATCGACCGGCACGCCGACCTGTACCCGCCGGAGATCCCGGCCAAGCAACCGCCGGAGACCGCCGCGGACGTCTACATGGCGACCCGCTGTGTCACCGGCCTGCTCGCGCCGGACGCGCCCAAGCCGCTGTTGCGCTTCGCCCGGGGCTGCTCGCTCCCCGCCCCGGCACGCCGTCCGCACGACGCGTGGAAGCTGCTCGGCGAGTTGGACGAACTGCTCGGCAAGCTCTACGGCCCGCGCCGTTTCCGGCCGTTCGCGATGCCCACGCGTCGCGAGTCGTAGATCCCATCCGACGGGAGCGGCGGCGGTCTCCGCCTGCTCCCGTCGCACCTTCGGCCGGCCTGCGCGGCCGGCCGAACATCCACGCACGCATCCCAGCGTCCCGATCGGGGAGTGAGCACCATGGGTAGTGGCAATTGGTCCACCAACGTCTACGACGCGGCCCAGAGTTACAACCGGGCCAGCGGTCGCAGCGCGTTCCACTACGACCACGTCACCAAGAACAGCACGCCGCACAGCGCCTGGAAGGCGCACGTCGACCTGGATCCGGCGCTCGCGGGCGTCCGGGAGAGCCGGGACAGCGACGAACACCCCATGTCCCTGGCCGTCTCGGTGTTGTTCGACGTGACGGGCTCGATGCTGCGGGTCCCGCAGACCCTGCAGACCAAGCTGCCCGAGTTGTTCGGGCTGCTGCTGCGCAAGGGCTATGTGCAGGACCCGCAGATCATGTTCGGCGCGATCGGCGACGCGACCAGCGACCGAGTCCCGTTGCAGGTAGGCCAGTTCGAGTCGGACAACCGGATGGACGACCAGCTCGGCAACATCCTGCTCGAAGGGGGCGGCGGCGGACAAAAGCGCGAATCCTACGAGCTGGCCCTGTACTTCATGGCTCGGCACACCTCGATCGACTGCCACGAGAAGCGTGGGAAGCGCGGCTACCTGTTCGTGATCGGCGACGAGATGCCCTACCGCAAGGTGCGCCGGTCCGAGGTGCTGGAGTTCATCGGCGACGACATCGGCGAGGACATCCCGATCGAGCGGATCCTGGCCGAACTGCGGCGCAAGTTCGAGGTGTACTACATCCTGCCGGCCGGGTCCTCCTACGTGGGCGACAAGGAGGTCCTGGGCGAGTGGAGGGGCCTGCTCGGGCAGCACGTGATCGAACTCGACGACCCCGACGGGGTCTGCGAGACGATCGCGCTGACCATCGGCCTCGCGGAGGACGCGATCGATCTGGACGAGGGCCTGGAGCACCTGCGTGACGTGGGTGCCGACGCGCAGGTGGCCAACGTGTCCAAGGCACTGGCCTCGTACGCCCGTTCCGGCGGCGCGGTGGCCGTCTCCGGTTCGCTGCCGGGCCTGGGCGAGGGCGACGGCGCGGGCACCACGCGCCTGTGACACCTCGTCATGTCGCGGTCGTCGACCTGGGGTTCGGCGACGCGGGCAAGGGCACCACGGTGGACCGGCTGTGCGCGCGGGGACGCGCGCAGGGGCGGCCGGTCCACGCGGTGATCCGGTTCAACGGGGGTGCGCAGGCCGCGCACAACGTGGTCACCGACGACGGGCGGCACCACACGTTCGCCCAGTTCGGCTCGGGCACGTTCACCCCGGGCACGCGCACCCACCTGTCCCGGTTCGTGCTGGTGGACCCGCTCGCGCTGGCCGCCGAGGCCGAACACCTGCGCGCGCTGGGGGTGGCGGATCCGCTCGGGCTGCTCACGGTGGACCGGGACGCGCTGTTGACCACGCCGTACCACGCGGCGGCCAATCGGGCCCGGGAGTCGGCGCGCGGGGCGGGGCGGCACGGGTCGTGCGGGATGGGGGTGGGCGAGACCGCGGCCTTCGCGCTCGCCCATCCGGACCTGGCGCCGCGGGTGGGGGACTGCGGCGCGCCCCGAGTGCTGCGTCGGCGACTGAGCGCGGTGCGGGAGGTGTCGAGCGCCGAATTCGGGACACCACTGGGACCCGACGTCGAGGCGTGCGTGGCGGCGTTCACCGCCTTCGGGCGGGCGGTGCGCGCGGTGGACGAGGGGTATACGGGCGAGCTGCTGCGGGCCGGGCCGGTGGTGTTCGAGGGGGCGCAGGGCGTACTCCTCGACGAGTGGCACGGGTTCCACCCGTACACGACGTGGTCGACCACGACGTTCGCGGGCGCGGAGGCGTTGGCCGCCGAGGCGGGGGAGGGGGTGTACCGGCTCGGCGTGCTGCGCACCTACACCACCCGGCACGGGCCCGGGCCGTTGCCGAGCGAGGACGCGGGGCTGACGGCCGCGCTGCCGGATCCGCACAACGGGACCGGGCGGTGGCAGGGGACGTTCCGGGTGGGCCACTTCGACGCGGTCGCGCACCGGTACGCGCTCGCGGTGTGCGGGGGTGTGGACGGGCTCGCGCTCACCCACGCGGACGTGCCCGGGCGGGTGCCGGGCCTGGGCGTGGTGCGCGCCTACGCGGGGCCCGAGCCGTGGGCGAGCCCCGTCCCGGACCTGGCCCACGCGGAGCGGCTGACCGCCTTGATGTCGGCCGCGCGGCCGGTGGTGGAGCCGGCCCCGTCGGCCGCCGAGTGGCCGGATTTCGCCGCCGCCGAGCTGGGTGCCCCGGTGACCTTGCTCTCGTTCGGTCCGCGCACCGGTGACAAGCGCGAGCGGGCGGTACTAGGCTCCTATTACTCTCCGGTAACATAGCGGTTTCGGGTCGATGGTCGGAGTCTTTTCCAAGACCGCGTACTCTCGGAACCAGAAGTTGACGGACCGTCAGAACTGAATGTGCCCTGTGTCACGCGTGTGCCTGCGCGCGGGCGTGGCATCGTGGCGCGAGATCGATGGATCTTGGGGCCGGAACCGTGGGCCCGTCGTGGACCCCGACGGCGGGCATGACACCCTCGGACCGGCACCTGGGTGACCGGACGACCACAGGAGAACTGTTGTGAAAATCGTTGTCTGCGTGAAGTACGTACCCGACGCGACCGGGGACCGGGGCTTCAACGACGATGGCACCACCGATCGCGAGTCGGTCGACTCCCTGCTGTCGGAGCTGGACGAATACGCGATCGAGCAGGCTCTCAAGATCGTGGAGTCCGGCGTCGAGGCCGAGATCACGTACCTGACGGTCGGTCCGGACGATGCCAAGGACGCGCTGCGCAAGGCGCTGGCGATGGGCGGCGACAACGCCATCCACGTCAACGACGACGACATCGCGGGCACCGACGCGCTGGGCACCTCGCTGATCCTGGCCAAGGCCATCGAGGACGCGGGCTTCGACTTGGTCGTGTGCGGCATGGCCTCCACCGACGCGTCGATGGGCGTCGTGCCGGCCATGCTCGCCGAGCGCCTGGGTGTTCCGCAGGTCACCTACCTGGACGAGATCACCGTCGAGGGTGCGGGCAAGGGCGGCGGTGTGGTCAAGGGCCGCCGCGAGGGCGACGTCGCCACCGAGCTGATCGAGGCCCCGCTGCCCGCCGTCGTGTCGGTCACCGACCGCACCGGCGAGGCGCGTTACCCCTCGTTCAAGGGCATCATGGCGGCCAAGAAGAAGACCGTCGTCTCGAAGGACCTGGACGACCTGGGCATCGAGTCGGACGAGGTCGGCCTGTCCGCAGCCTGGTCGATCGTGGACACCGCGACCAAGCGCCCGCCGCGCGCCAAGGGCGAGGTCGTCGAGGACGAGGGCGAGGGCGGCGTGCAGTTGGCCGCGTTCCTCGCCGCCAAGAAGTTCATCTGAGTCGGTCGGCAGAACCGGACTGTTTCGACACCTTTGACCGGCCGCCCCCCGGGGCGACCGAGCATCGCAACCCGGCCGGAGAGATCCGGGCTGTACCGGAGTAGGAGAGAACAACCATGGCCGAGATCCTCGTTCTCGTCGACCACGCCGACGGCGCGGTCCGCAAGCCGACCCTGGAGCTGCTGACCCTGGCCCGCCGCCTCGGCGAGCCGTCCGCGGTTTTCCTGGGCAAGGGCGCCGAGGGCGCCACCGAGACGCTGGGCAGGTACGGCGCGCAGAAGGTGTACGTCGTGGACGCCCCCGAGGTGGACGACTACCTCGTCGCGCCGGCCGTCGACGCGCTCGCGCAGATCGCCGGGGGCGGTGAGCCGGGCGCGATCCTGGTCGCGTCCTCGAACGACGGCCGCGAGATCGCGGCGCGCGTCGCGGTGCGGCTGGAGTCGGGCCTGATCACCGACGCCGTCGACGTCGAGGCGGGCCCCGACGGCCCGGTCACCGAGCAGTCGGTGTTCGCCGCGACCTACCAGGTCAAGGCGCACGTCACCAAGGGCACCCCGATCATCACGGTCAAGCCGAACGCGGCCACCCCCGAGGAGGCCCCGGCCACCCCGACGGTGGAGGCCGTGACGGTGGACTTCACCACCGCGGCAACCGGCACCAAGGTCGTCTCGCGCGCCCCGCGCGAGAAGTCCGACCGCCCCGAGCTGACCGAGGCCGACATCGTCGTCTCGGGTGGTCGCGGCGTGAACGGCGCGGACAACTTCCACGTGATCGAGTCGGTCGCGGACGCGCTCGGCGCGGCCGTGGGCGCCTCCCGCGCGGCGGTCGACGCCGGCTGGTACCCGCACAGCCACCAGGTCGGCCAGACCGGCACCCAGGTCTCCCCGCAGCTCTACATCGCGGTCGGCATCTCCGGCGCGATCCAGCACCGCGCGGGCATGCAGACCTCCAAGACGATCGTTGCGATCAACAAGGACGAGGACGCCCCGATCTTCGACCTGGTCGACTACGGCGTGGTCGGCGACCTGTTCAAGGTGATGCCGCAACTCGAAGCGGAAATCAACAAGCGCAAGTAGCCGCCGCCGGCGCCCCGCCGCACGCGCAACGACCCCGCACCGGAAACCCGGTCGCGGGGTCGTTCGGCGTTTCACCGGGCAACCGAATGACCGAATATCCGCACTGAAGGGGCTACTTGCCGGTCGGTGGGCCGTACCACTGGAGTGCCTGCCCGGTAACGGCCGCGATGCACTCGAAGTCCCGATCGCGATGCAGCAGCGTCAAGCCTTGGAGCTCCGCCGTGGCGGCGACAACCAGGTCCACCGGTCCGGCGCTGCGATGCTGCCCCCGATCGGTGAGCTCGTCCTGAACCTGCCAGGCGCGGTCGTAGGCACGATCGTCCACTGGGACCCAACTGAACAACAGCCGCACATCCCCGATGCTTCGGGCGCGGTCCGCGGCCGAGCGGGCACTGTAGAAGAATTCGAGCTCGGTGATGGGACAGGTTGCGATGAGCCCGGCCGCGGCGGCCTGATCCCAACCGTATTGTTCGCCTTCTCCGCGCATGAAGCGGCCGAGTGCGCTTGTGTCGATCAGGAACTGCGCTGCACTCACCGGCGGTAGTTCCGCTTGTCCTCGAAGATCTCCAAATCGAAGGCGCCGTCCTCGGCTGCCGCCCGCAGTCGGGTGAGTGCCAATGCCCGCCGCCGGTTGTCCAGGACTTCGCGGAGTGCGGTGTTGACCGTTTCCTTCTTGGTGCCGGTTCCCAATGCCTGGGCCACGGCGGCGACCAGGTCGTCGTCGAGGTCGATCACGGTCCGGGCCATCGAATGCACCTCCATTGATATCAGCCTGCGTTTCGAGTATATCCAGCATGGTATCAATGGCCTCGGCTTCTCGGCCCACGTTTTACGGGGGTTCTCGCCCTTCCGGGAGCGGCGGCGGCTTCGAGGCCGGGTGGGTCAGGGCCGGGTGGCCGGGATCGCGGCGGGGTGGACGGTGACCGCGGGGGTCGGGGGCGGTGTTCCGGTTTTGCTGGGCAGGCTTGCCAGGGCGATGCCGGTCAGGACGATCGCGGCGCCCACGGCCTCGATCCAGGTCGGGCGTTCGCCGAGGACGGCCCAGGCGGCGAGGATGCCGACGATCGGCACGAGCAGGCCGTACGGGGCGACCGCCGAGGCCGAGCGGCGGCCGAGCAGGGCGAACCACAGGCCGTAGCCGAGCCAGGACGACAGCACGACGGTGAAGGCCAGCCCGCCGACACCGGTCCAGGAGGCCGAGGTCAGCGCGTCGACGTCCCGGCTCGGGCCCTCGACGGTCAGGGACAGCGCGAGCAGCGGCAGCGGGGCGGCCAGCGCCGACCACACGACCAGGCCGAGCCCGCCGGGGATGCCGGCCTTGCGGGTCAATACGTTGCCGAAGCCCCACGACGCGGCGGCACCGACCACCAGCAGGAACGGCCACAACGACGCGCCCTGGCCACGACCGAACGCGATCACGCCCATCCCGACCGCGGCCACGCCCAGCGCGAGCACCCGGGTACGCCCGGGGATCTCGCGCAACATCACCACCGCGCACAACACGGTGAACATCGCCTGGCACTGGATCACCACCGAGGACAACCCGGCCGGCATGCCCGCGTGCATCGCGCTGAACAGGAACGCGAACTGCCCCATGTTGACCGTGAGTCCGACCCCGATGATCAGCTTCCAACTCGTCCGCGGCCGCTTGACGAACAGCACCGCGGGAAACGCGACGAGCGCGAAGCGCAGCGCGGCCAGCAGGAACGGGGGGAAGTCGTCGAGGCTCGCGTCGATCGCGACGAAGTTCACCCCCCAGATCACCGTGACGAGCACGGCCCACAGGGAATCGGTACGGGTCATGCCGAGAAGTGTGTGCTCGGGCCATCCATGGAGTCCAGCTACATTTTTCGGATCTCGATCGGTAGTTTTGCTACATGGAGATCAAGCGGCTGAACATCCTGCGCGCGCTCGACCAGCACGGCACCGTGGTCGCCGCCGCCCAGTCGCTGCACCTGACCCCGTCCGCGGTGTCGCAACAACTGGCGGTGCTCGCAAGGGAGGCCGACGCCGTACTCCTGGAGAAGCACGGGCGCGGCGTCCGGCTCACCCCGGCCGCGCATGTGCTGCTCGGCCATGCCGACGCCATCGCGACCCGGCTGGAACAGGCCCGCGCCGACCTCGCGGCGCAGCGCGACGGCCGCATCGGGCGGGCCCGGATCTCCGGCTTCCCGTCCGGCATCGCGGGCCTGATCGCGCCCGCGCTGGCCCGGCTCAAGCGGACCCACCCGGGATGGCGGTTCGAGGTCGTCCAGTACGAGACCGAGCTGGCGCTGCCGCTGCTGCCGGCGCGCGAGCTGGATCTCGCGGTGGTGATGACGCATCCGGACCTGCCCGCGCCGGACCACCCGCGGATCGAGCTGCACCCGCTGCTCGACGAGCCGTTCGAGATCGCGTTGCCGGCCGATCACCCGCTGGCGGGGCGCGCCGAGGTGGCCCTGGCCGCCGATCTCGTGGACGCCGACTGGATCATCACCGCGCCCGGGACGGCCTGCCACGACGTGCTCCTGACCGCCTGCCACCAGGCGGGCTTCCAACCGCGCCTGGTCCACACCTCGACCGACTTCGGCGCGCAGCTCGCCCTGGTGGCCGCCGGCCTGGGCGTGACGATCATTCCGCGCCTGGCCCAGCCCGAACTCCCCCGGGGCGTGGTGCTTCGCCCCATCACCGCCCCGGCCCCCCGCCGGCACCTGATGGCCGCCGTGCGCCGGGGTCAGGGCCCGACCCCCCTCCTCGACACCCTGCGCACGGTGGGCGCGGAACTCGCGGAGCGGGGCGCCCCCGGCTGACCCGCGCGAGCGCTTCGCAGCGCCCCCGCGGCTGCGGTCAGGTGCGTGATGGGGTGCTTTCGGGGCTCTTGTCCGGTGTGGCGGAAGGTTCCTGCGCGTCGTGCTTGCCGAAGTAGGCGACGGCTACCGCGCCGGACACGGCGAGGATGAAGCCCAGGACCGCCAGCCAGGCGAGGCCCGCGCGGGAGGTGTCGCCGAGCCACAACACGCCGACCGCGCCGGGGACCACCGTCTCGCCGACCACCAGGGCCGCCGTGGCGCCGTTCACCGAGCCGATCTGCAGCGCGATCGTGTGCAGGTACATGCCGCCGATGCCGCCGATCAGGACCGCGTACAGGGCCGGGTCGGCGGCCAGCTTGCCGAGGTCGAACGGGTCGACGCCGTCCAGGATGCGTACCCCGATGCCCAGGCCGCCGAAGCCGAGACCGGAGAGCAGACCCGCGACGATCGCGCCGTTGGCGCCGAGGAAGCGCACCAGTACGGTCCCGCCGACGATCACCACGAACGTGACGATCAGTACCCACCAGTGCGTGGCGCGCGGACTGTGCCCGTCGCCCTCGGGCCCGGCCGCGATGCCGAGCAGGACCAGCGCGCCGCAGACCACCCCGATCGAGGTCCAGTCGGCGCGATGCAGCTTGATGCCGAGCAGCTTGATGCCCAGTACGGCGGTGATCACCAGGTTGGCGCTGATGATCGTCTGGGACAGGAACAGCGGCAGCAGCCGCGCCGCCAGCGCGCCGAGCGCGAAGCCGACGAAGTCGAGCAGGGTGCCGACGATGAACTCCCACGTGACCGCGGCCTTGGCGGTCGAGGACAGGCTCGGGCCCCCGTACCCGGTCACCTGTGCGGTACCGCCGCCCCGCGCGGCCTGCTTGGCCGCCTCCTCGCGCGCGGATCGCCGCGACCCGACCGCTTGCAGTACCGACCCCACTCCGTAACAGGCGGAGGCCGCGACAGCGGTGCCCAGTCCGACGATCACAGAAGACTCCCTCTCACTCTCACCAGGATTCGTGCCTCGTCCGAGGACGACCGACGGCGCACGGCCGTGAATACCTCGCCGGTTCACGCGTGCCCGCCCGGGCCCGACCGTACCGGCACGGCTTCCCGCCCCGCCTCGCCCCGGCAACGATCACGTCGCGCGGGCGGTTTCCGATTCGGCGATGCCCTTCGTATCCCATACCTGCGACGTATGCGGGCCGTACGCATCTCGGTTGACGGTCGCGGGTGCGAATCCCCGGGAGAGGCATTCGGGGGAACCTTCCGCGCGCCTTATCCGCATTTGTCGTTTTATATCCCATGTTTCAGAAATGCACAGGAAACCGAACGCCCGGATCCGCGCGACGGGCCTCGCGCTATCCGGAGTCGTCACCCTCGGCGGCGTGATCCTCGTCTGCGTATTCGCCGTGATGGGCTTCGCCAAGCCGCTGCCCGGCGGTCTCGGCCCCTGCATCCCGGGCAGTTGTCCGGCTGTGGACCTGGAGCCCAACAATGGTCCGATCCAGGGCCGGGACAACGGCATCAACATGTTCGTCGGCGGCAACTGGACCGTGAGCGGGTCCGCCGCCGAAGCCGAGGGCAAGCTGGTCACCCTCGGCAACTTCGACATGAACAAGACCTCCGGCTCCAGCATCTACAACGTGGGCATCGTCGGGGTCGGCTCCCGTGTGCCCCCCGACAACGGCACCGACTTCCTCACCGTCGGCGGCAACCTGACCGTGGCGGAGGGGCAGACCCTGATCGCCGAGGAGGGTGCGGTCAGCGGCGTCGTCCGCTACGCCGGCACGCTCAGCGGCACGGTGACGCCGGATCCGGTCAAGGACGGATCCGCCGCGGCGCCGTACACGGCGCTGCGCCCGCAGCTGACCGACTCGTCGAGTTGTTACGCGTTCCCGGACGGCCGGCTCCGGCAGGCCACCGGTACGGCGGTCAACGTCGGTTTCGAGACGTTGTTCACCGGGGACGGCACGTCCGCGCTCCAGGTGTTCAACGTCGACTTCGACATGGTGAGCGTGAACGGCGGGGACCAGGGCCTGAGCTTCCTCGGCATCCCGAACGGCGCCACGGTCCTGGTCAACCTGACCGGGACGGACCGGACGATCGCCAGCTTCATCGGCAACACCGCGATCCCGACCGGGCTGCGCGAGCGGCTGCTGTGGAACTTCCCGGAAGCCACGACGGTGACCATCAGGGGCAGCGCCCAGTTTCAGGGGAGCATGCTGATCGGCAACCCGGCGAGCACCACGACGGTGTCCGTGCCGGGGATGAACGGCCGGTTCTTCACGGCCGGGTCGCTGATCCACCAGTCGTCGTCCGGGTCGGAGTTCCACCGGTACCCGTTCAACGGTGACCTGCCGGACTGCGGCGGTACGTCGCCGTCGCCGTCGACCTCGCCGTCCGCGTCGCCGTCGGCTTCGCCCTCGACGTCCCCTTCGGCCTCGCCTTCGACGTCCCCGTCCGCGTCGCCTTCGGTTTCGCCGTCCATGTCGCCGTCCGCGTCGCCCTCGGTCTCGCCGTCCATGTCCCCGTCGGCGTCGCCCTCGGTCTCGCCGTCCGCGTCGCCGTCGATGTCGCCTTCGGCCTCCCCGTCGACTTCCCCGTCGGCGTCGCCCTCGGTGTCGCCATCGAGGAGCCACTCGGCCTCGCCGTCCGCGTCGCCTTCGAGGAGCCACTCGGCGTCGCCGTCCGCGTCGCCTTCGAGGAGCCACTCGGCGTCGCCGTCCGCGTCGCCTTCGGTGTCCCCGTCGGCCTCGCCCTCGGCGTCGCCGTCCCGTTCCTCCTCGGCCTCGCCGTCCGCGAGCCACTCGGCCGTGCCCTCCGGTGCGCACACCAAACCGCACGGCGGTGGGCACGGCGGCCACGGCGACGGCGGTAACGGCGGCAACGGCGGAGGTCACGGCGGTGGGATCGGTGGATCCAACGGATCCGACCAACTCGCCCACAGCGGTATGCCGGGCAGCGTGGCCTTCCTCCTCGCCGGCAGCGCGTGCGCCATCGGCTTCGGACTGGTCCTGATGTTCCTCTACCGCGCGCGCGGACGTAACCGCGCGTAGTCCCCATCCGACCCGAATGGCCCACGAACTCCCCGGAGTTCGTGGGCCATTCCTACGTCCGCAGCCCCCCGTCAGCAACACCGACTGTGTCGTTCTCCGACTTGTCAAAAAACTCCAAGCGTGTTGCCGACACCGTCGAACAGGTTCGGCGCCTCCACGTCACGCGCCGGGATGGTGAGGACCTGTATCTCACCACCGAGCGGCACGACCGTGAGCGCGAGGAGACCGCCGACGTCACCGCGCGACTGTTCGCTGCCCTGATGGGCAGCGATGAAGGCGCGCGAGCCATTTTTCTGGCGTTGCCCTCGGTGTTCCCGT
Organism: Embleya sp. NPDC055664; assembly: GCF_053618075.1. Classification (NCBI taxonomy): domain Bacteria; kingdom Bacillati; phylum Actinomycetota; class Actinomycetes; order Kitasatosporales; family Streptomycetaceae; genus Embleya; species Embleya sp. NPDC055664. The sequence goes on along the minus strand of NZ_JBSHGZ010000004.1, from coordinate 443,966 downwards.
GGACGCGGCACCTCTCGGCCCGGGAGGTGCGAGAGTTCGCGGTCGACCTCGTGGACGCGACCCGCGATGTCGTGGAGTTGGACATACACGCCAACCGTCACCGCGTGATCGTCGAGTGGCGGGCCACCGCCCGGATCCTCGCCGACCCGACCCTGGCCGAAGCCCTCACGCGGCCCCTGCCGGGCGAGAACCACGGTGAGGTCCGGGCTCTGGGTGGCGACGAGTTTCCGCAATGGGAGTACGAGGTGACCGCAGGCGGGCGGGTGCGCTACCTCGTCGACGAGCCCCGGCGGATCGTGCATCTCGTATATGCGAGTACCCGGCATCCGAAGGACACCGATACCTGGGTGACCGAGGCCCTGCCGCCGGCCGCGCCCGGGGGAGTGGGGGCGGCCGGCGGGGGTGGGTCTACTTGGTGATGCCGAAGCGGGTGAGGCCGAAGGCCTTGATGGCGTTGGTGCGGAAGAGTTTGTCGCATTCGGCCTGGGTGAGGCCCGCCTTGGTGGCGATGTCGAGGGCGACCTTGTGGGTGTTGGGGAAGGTCGAGTCGGCGTGCGGGTAGTCGACCTCGAAGCAGATCTGGTCGATGCCGATCACGTCGCGGTTACGCAGGCCGATCTCGTCGTCGAAGATGCAGCCGTAGATCCGGTCCTTGATGTACGAGCTGGGCTTTTGGGTGAGCGAGGAGCCGAACGCGTTGTCGTCGCGCTCCTCCCACAGCTTGTCCGCGCGCTCCATGACGTAGGGCATCCAGCCGACCTGGCCCTCGGCGTAGGCGATCCTCAGCTTGGGGAAGCGGTCGAAGACGCCGGAGAAGATGTAGTCGACCATCGAGCCCATGGCGTTTTGGAACGTGAGCACCGAGGAGACGATGAACGGCGCGTCGGGGGAGGTCGAGGGCATCTTCGAGGACGAGCCGATGTGCATGCACACGATCGTGTCCGTCTCCTCGCAGGCCCTGAAGAACGGGTCCCAGAACCGGTCCTTCGAGTGCACCGACGGCAGGCCGAGCGGGACCGGGTTCTCCGAGAAGGCGACCGCGAAGGAGCCCTTGGCGGCGCAGCGGCGCACCTCGGCGGCGGCCAGGTTCGCGTCCCACAGCGGGATGATCGTCATCGGCAGCAGGCGGCCCTTGCCGTCGCCCGCGCACCACTCGTCGATCATCCAGTCGTTGTACGCCTGCACGCACAGCAGCGCGAGTTCCTTGTCCTCACGCTCGTAGAACGCCTGGCCGCAAAAGCGCGGCAGGATGTTCGGGAAGCACAGCGAGGCGTCGACGTGGTTGGCGTCCATGTCCTTGAGGCGCTCGGACTGGATCCACGCGCCCGGCCGGATGTCGTCGAAGGTGACCGGCGTCACGTCGAGGGTGTCGAAGCCGACCGCGGCGGAGAGCTTGGGGAACGGGTAGACCAGGTCGTCGTACAGCCACCAGTCGCACCACTCGCCGTCCTCGACACCGCGCTCGTACGAGAAGACGCCGCCGATGAAGTTGAACTTCGCCTTGTCGCGCACCACGCGCGGACCGCGATCCTTGTACTTGGCGGGCAGCCGCGAGGTCCACAGGTCCGGCGGCTCCACCACGTGGTCGTCCACGGAGATGATGCGCGGGATCTCGAGCGTCATGACCTGCTCCTTAGTGCGGCTTCGGTGCGGCTTCGGTGCGATTGCGGTGCTCCCAAGGAAACCTGCTGACGGGGCGTCAGCCAAGCCCCTGTTGTTGCTAACGTTATGCCGACACGGCATAGGTGGGTTTCCATGGAACTGCGCGACCTGAGATGTTTCCTGGCGGTCGCCGAGGAGCGGCACTTCGGCCGGGCCGCCGCCCGGCTGTATCTGTCCCAACCGATGGTGAGCAAGGCCGTCCGCCGGCTGGAGCAGCAGCTCGGCACCCGGCTCGTGGACCGCTCGTCGCTGCCGGTGGCGCTCACCCCGCTCGGCGAGGTGTTCCGCAGTCGGCTCGACGAGTCGTTGCGGGTGCTCGACGACGCGTGCGCGGAGGTACGACGGCGGGCCACCTGGGACGCCGGGCAGGTGCGTGTGGGGTATACCTCCGGCCTGGGCCCCTCGCTCGTGTCGGCTGCGATCTCCGCGCTGCACATCCGCCACCCGGCGCTGCGCGTGCAGTGGACCAGCGAGCCGACCGCGCGCCAGGTGGCCGACGTGCGCGAGGGTGTACTCGACGCGGGCCTGGGCTGGCTGCCGGACCTGGGCTCCGGCTTCGAGTCGGCCCGGGTCGGCACGTTCGCCTTCGTCGCGCTGTTCCCGCAGGAGCACCCCTTCGCCGAACGGCGCTCGGTGGACCTGACCGAGCTGGTCGGCCGCGGCGAGCCGATCGTGGTGTGGCCGCGCCAACCGCATCCCCGGCTGTACACGCGCGTCACCGAGGCGCTGCGGCGCTCGGGCGCGACCGACATCGTCGAGGCGTACGGCAGCGTGGACGACGTGATCGCGCGCGTCGTGGACCGCCAGGGGGTCGGCCTGTCGCCGCGCGGCTGGGCCCGACAGCGGCCGGTGCGCGGGGTGGTCCAAGTCCCGCTGACGGGGGCGCCGGACGTCGCGGTGACCGCCTTCTGGCGCGCCGACACCGACCACGAGGGCGTCGACGTCCTGGTGGAACTCCTGCGCGAGGTCGCGGCCGACAGCGACCTGGCCGACCAGCTGTAGGCCGGGGCACGAGCCGGCCGACCGGCCGAGGCATTGGCGAGGCCCTCCACCGTCCCCAGTGAAGGGCCTCGCCAGGTCAACGGCCCGAGCCCGCCGTCGGTTCCCGCTACTGCAACAACCGACCCAACCGCCCCGGCAGATTCGGCAGCCCCGGGATGTTCTGTGCCCCCGGCGGCTGGTTCTGCTGCGCGGTCTGCGCCGGGATCAGATTCGGGTCGATGGAGATCTCCGAGGACTGCATCAGCACCGTCCCGGTCCCGACGAAGTCGTACTGGTGCTCCTCGCCCGACGCGCCGCCGATCCCGGTCAGCCGCCGGGCCATGCCGAGCGCGCCGCGCATGTACTTGGTGTCGAAGTGGTGGCACGGCGTCGGACAGTCGGCCCAACCCAGCAGCGCCTCCGGGTCCACCCGGATCGGCGGTTCGACGAAGTGCACCGCGCCGTTGGACGCGGCGACGAACTTGCCGGTCCCGATCAGCGTGACGAACCCGGGCACGATCGACTGCTTGAGGTCCAGACCCGGCTGGAACGCGAGCAGGTTGGCCGCCCGGATGGTCAGGTTGCCCACCTCCAAGTCGTACGAGTTGACGTCGAACCCGCGGTCGGCGAGCAGCAGTTGGCCCTTGCCCTGGGCGACGATCCAGTCCTGGATGTACAGCGGCGAGTTGAAGTTGGCGGTGACCAGCCGGTCCAGCGCGCCCACGCCCAGCGCCTCGAACTTGATCCGCCCGTAGTAGGCGATCATCTTGCCCTTCTGCACGAACCACTCGCCGTCGAGCGCCACGCAGAAGGAGTAGGGATTGACGTTGTCGTCCTGCGGCAGCGAGCGTGCGTCGTACACGGTCGTGCCGGAACCCGGGCCGCTCACAGCTTCTCCTCGCTCGCCTGGACGTAGACCGTGCCGGTGCCGGACAGTTCCAACTGGAACGCCTCGCCCGAACCGCGCCCGATCACGTCGCGCCAGCCGACGTTGGCGCCGATCCGGTTGTCGAGTTGCCCCCGGTGCGCGATGTACGCCTGCGGGTCGACGTGGATCGACCGGCCCGGCTGGACCGGCAGTTCGATCACCCCGCCGTGCGCGAGCACCGCGCACCAGCCGCGCCCGGTCAGCGTGGTGGTGAACAGGCCCTGGCCGGTCACCTGGCCGCGGATCATCCCGCGTACGCCGCCCTGCGAGCCCATGAACATCGTGCCCTGCTGGAGGCTGTCCTCGAACACCATCAGCCGGTCGGCCTCGATGTGCAGGGTGTCGCCGGTGATCTCGATCAGGTGCACGTGCCGGCCCGCGTAGCCGAACATCACCCGGCCGTCACCCTCGGCCTTCATCAACGGCACCGATTCGCCGGCCAGACGCCGACCGATCATCCCGCCGACGCCCTGCGCCCCGGTGCTGGTCGGGGTGAAGGAGACCTCGCCCCGGTAGGCCAACATCGCGCCGCGCAGGCAGTACAGCGTCTGCCCGGGCCGCACGGTGGCCTCGATCATCTTGGAGTTGAGCTGGTCGAACGTCACGTCTGCCCCCCGATGGTCTGCCGCTCGGTGGGCTGTACGTACACCAACCCGTCACCCTCGAAGCGCAACTGCACGCTCTCGCCGGATCCCTCGCCGATGAACGTGCGCCAGTTCACGTCCTTGACGAACTCCTTGCGGAGCTGCCCGGTGTGCGCGACGTACGCCCCCGGGTCGACGGACAGCGGTTCGCCCTGCGACACCCGCAGTACGATCGCCGGCCCGTCGGAGGTCACCGCGACCGTGCCCTGACCCGAGACGGTCGTGGTGAACAGGCCCTGCCCGCTGGTCGCGCCGTGCAGCCCGGTGAACTCGGTACCGGTACGCAGGCTCTGCTCGACCGCGAGCAGGTTGCTCGACTCCACGTGCAACGTCTCGCCGCTCAGGTGCACGAGATTGATCTCGGTGGCCCGGTCCGCGAACCAGCACGTGCCCTCGCCGCTCACCTCCATGAGGGTCATGCCCTCGCCGGTGAGCCGCCGGGTCACCATCCCGCGCAGCCCCTCACCCCCACCGGACAATCGTTTGAAGGTCATTCGTCCGTCATAGGCGATCATCGTCCCGTTCCGGGCCTTGACCGCCTCTCCGCCCAAGCCCACCGCGAGAACTCGCGTGCCCTGCATCACAAAGGTCGCCACGGTGGGGAAGTTAGCAGCGGGTCAGCCGTGGTCGGAGGGTGGAAACCCCTCATCTTGCCGGGGCTTTACCGGCGGCGCGGCGGGCGGCACGATCGGCGGCGCGGCGGGCACCGGCGGAACCCGGGGCGCGGGCGGCATCGGCGGTACGGCCGGCACCACCGCCGTCACCGGTCGACCCTCATCCGCCGGCGCCGAGGCCGAGGCCGCGACCGCCGCGGCGCGCTCGTCCGCGGACCCTTCCCCGCCCCTGCTCTCGTCCCGCTCCTCGCCCCCGTCCGCGACCCGCGCCGCGGCCTGCGCGACCGCCTTCACCGCGGCCCGCGCCACCGCCGGATCGCGCGGCTCCGGCCCGCCCCCGCCGTTCGGGAAGTTCTCGAAGAAGCGCAACATCTCCACCGGGAAGGGCATCACCAGCGTCGAGTTCTTCTCCGCGGCCACCTCGACCACCGTCTGCAGCAGCCGCAGTTGCAGCGCGGCCGGCGACTGGGACATCTCGTCGGCCGCCGCCGCGAGTTTCTTGGACGCCTGGAACTCGCCGTCGGCGGTGATGATCCGCGAGCGCCGCTCGCGCTCCGCCTCGGCCTGGCGCGACATCGAGCGCTTCATCGACTCGGGCAGCTGTACATCCTTGAGCTCGACCCGGTCGATCTCCACACCCCAGCCCACCGCCGGGCTGTCGATCATCAGGGCGAGGCCCCGGTGCAGTTCCTCGCGGTTGGAGAGCAGGTCGTCCAGGTCGCTCTTGCCGATGATCGAGCGCAGCGAGGTCTGCGCCACCTGCTCGATCGCGAACACGTGGTTCTGCACCTCGACGATGGCCCGCGCGGGGTCGTGCACCCGGAAGTAGACGACCGCGTCCACCCGCACCGTCACGTTGTCCCGGGTGATGCCCTCCTGCGCCGGGATGGGCATCGTGATGATCTGGATGTTGACCTTCCGCATCCGGTCGAAGAACGGCACGATCACGTGGAATCCGGGCTGGCGGACCCGCTGCCTGACCCGGCCGAGCCGGAACACCACCCCGCGTTCGTACTGCTGTACCACTCGTGCGCCCTTGGCCACCACGATGAGCATGGCGACCACGATCCCGATGACGAAACCCACCGCGATGTCCATGCTTCGATGCTAGGAACCCGAGGTCGGAAAGGGACCGGGGAACTCCCTACGCACGGTGTGATCGGCGTCAAGAATCGGTCATGTGACGCCACGTCAGTCACGTCGGAGGGCGTGGCGGAGCCCACCGGGCCCCGCTCGTATCCCGCCGACCGGCCCCTCTTGTAACTTGAGGGGGCGGCCGGCGCCGGACCCGGCACACCGGCCGGCCGCGATCGCCCGCGAGGAGTGCACCACGATGACGATGTTCGCCTCGCCCGAGGACGCCCGTACCCGGCTCGGCGCGGTCGACTACCTGACCGACCCCGGCATCGCCACCGCCGTTTTCCTGGCCGACGCGCTGGGCAAACCGCTGCTGATCGAGGGACCGGCGGGGGTGGGCAAGACCGAGTTGGCCAAGGCGGTCGCGGCGGCCACCTCCTCGGCGCTGATCCGACTCCAGTGCTACGAGGGCCTGGACGAGTCCCGGGCGCTGTACGAGTGGGACTACCGCAAACAACTCCTGCGCATCCAGGCCGGAGTGGACGGCTGGGACGAGGCGCGCGCCGGCATCTTCGCCGAGGAGTTCCTGCTCGCCCGCCCGCTGCTCACCGCGATCCGCCGGGACGAGCCCACCGTGCTGCTGATCGACGAGACCGACAAAGCCGACGTCGAGGTCGAGGGGCTGCTCCTGGAGGTGCTGTCCGACTTCCAGGTCACCATCCCCGAACTGGGCACCATCACCGCCTCGCAGCGCCCGTTCGTGGTGCTCACCTCCAACGCCACCCGCGAGCTGAGCGAGGCGCTCAAGCGCCGCTGCCTCTACCTCTACATCGACTACCCGACGCCGGAGCGCGAGCGCGACATCGTGCTCACCCGGGTGCCCGGGATCCGCGCGCACCTGGCCGAACAGGTGGTCCGCACCGTCGCCTCGCTGCGTGCCCTCGAACTCAAGAAGGCGCCGTCCATCGCGGAGAGCCTGGACTGGGCCCACACGCTGCTCGCCCTCGAAGCCGACGACCTGGACGAGGAGACCATCGCGCGCACCCTCGGCGTCGTGCTCAAGCACGTCGCCGACCACACGCGGGCCGCGAAGGAACTCGGCCTGCCCGGCCTCGGCGGCTGACCGCCGATGTCGCTGCTGGATCGACACACCGGGTTCGTCCGGGCGCTGCGGTACGGCGGGTTGCCGGTGTCGCTCGCCGAAGGGCTCGACGCCGCACGCGCGTTGACCGTGCTCGACCTCGCCGACCGCGAGACGCTGCGCGCCGCCTACGCCGCGTCGCTGGTCAAACGCCACACCCATCGGCCGGTCTTCGACACCCTCTTCGAGCTGTGGTTCCCGCTCGGGGAGAGCCCGAAGAGCCCGGAGCAGATGCCGCAACCACCGGCGGCGGCGCCGGCCGACAGCGCCCCCGCCCCGGATGCCCCCGCCCCGGACACCGACGCCGCCGATGCCGAGGCATTCCGCGACCGGCTGCGCGAACTCCTGCTCACCGACGACGAGATCGCGCTGCGCGCGCTGGCCCGCGAGGCGGTCGGCCGGTTCGCCGGCTTCCAGGGCGCATCGGGATCCTCGTGGTCCGCACAGCTGGTCGGCCGGGCGCTCGACCCCAAGACGCTGATGGCCGGCCTGCTGCGCGCGGTACTGGGCGGGCAACTCCCCGGCGGGGTCGCCGAACGCAACGCCCGGCGGATGATCCAGGCCCGGGTGGATCGGCTGAACGCGCACATCCTGGCCGACGTACGCCGTCGCCTCGCCGAGGAACGCGGCATCGAACGGGTCGCCGAGACGGCGGTGCGGCCGGCCGTGGAGAACCTTGACATCCTGCGCGCGAGCCGGGCCGACCTGGTGGCGCTGCGCCGCGAGGTGCAACCCCTCGCGCAGCGCCTGGCCACCCGACTGACCGTCCGACAACGTGCGGGCCGCAGCGGCCGATTGGACTTCCGCCGGACGGTGCGCGCGTCGTTGTCCACCGGTGGCGTGCCGCTGACCACCCGACACCGGCCGCGCCGACCGCACAAGCCCGAGTTGGTGGTGCTGTGCGACGCCAGCGAATCGGTCGCCTCGTTCGCCCACTTCACCCTGCTGCTCGCCTACGCACTGCGTGAGCAGTTCGCCCGAGTGCGGGTGTTCGCGTTCATCGACACGCTGGACGAGGTGACCCGCTTCTTCGAACGGCCCGGCGGCGACGTGGGCGAGGCGATGCGCCGGCTGACCGCCGAGGCGAACCTGGTGCGGCTGAGCGGACACAGCGACTACGGACACGCCTTCAAGGTCTTCGTCGAGCACTACGGCGACGTGATCGGCCCCAAGACCTCCCTCCTGATCCTGGGCGACGCCCGCAACAACTACCAGGACCCGGCCCTGTCCGCCCTGGAGGCGATGGTCGCCCCGGCGCGGCACGCCTGGTGGCTCAACCCGGAGCCCGAGCGCGACTGGGACACCGGAGACTCGATCGCCGGCGTGTACGCCCGCCACATCGCCCTGATCGAGTGTCGCAACCTGACCCAACTGGGCAGATTCGTAGGGGAGTTGGCCTGACCACATGGACGCGCACCGGATCGCCGTGGAGTTTTGGGACGACGCCTACGCGGACGGGATGTACGCCGACGCCGAGCCCGACGCGTTCACGGCGCGGATCCTGGAGGTGGCGGTGCCGGGGGTCTCGGGGGTGGAGATCGGGTGCGGCAACGGGCGGAACCTGATTCCGCTGCGGCGCGGTGGGCTGGATCTGGTCGGGGTCGATCCGTCCCGGATCGCGCTGGAGCAACTGGCGCTGCGGGAGCCGGGGGTGCCGTTGGTGCACGGCACCCAGGACGATCTGCCGCCGGGGCGGCGATACGACCTCGTGGTCGGCATTCAGGTGCACCAGCACGGCACCCGCGCCGCCGCCCGGGACATGGTGCGCGGTTCGCTGGAACGGGTGGCCCCCGGCGGGCTGTTCGCGCTGCGCACCGCCTCCGCCGAGACCGAGGCGGTCGACGCGCACGAGGTCTTGGACGAACACCCCGACGGGGGGCGGACCTTCCGCTACCTGGAGGGCTTCAAGGCGGGACTCGTCGTGCACTACTACGGCCGGGCCGAACTGGAGGCGCTGTTGGCCGACTTCGAGCCGGTCCTGCCCCTGCGCGCCGAATACAGCCCGCGACTGGACCCGCCGGCAGGCCGCTGGGCCCACTGGGAGACGATCGTGCGCCGGCCGCGCTGATCACGCCTCGACGTCCGCCGCCTGCCCACCCGTCATCCGCAGCAACTCCGCGTACGTCGTCGGATACATGTGGTTGTGGTCGCCCGCACCGGCCCAGACCACCTCGTGCTTGTCCAACCACGTGTCGATCAGCGTGCGGATCGGCTGCGGATGACCCACCGGGGCCACCCCGCCGACCTCCTGGCCGGTCGCGGCGAGGACGAACTCCGGGTCGGCGCGCCGTACCTTGCGCACGCCCAGCAGCCGGGCCACCACGCGGGTGTCGACCCGGTGCGCCCCGCTGGTGACCACCAGGAGCGGTCGCCCGTCGGCGGAAAAGATCAGGCTGTTGGCGATCGCGCCCACCTCGCAGCCCAGTACCTCCGCGGCCGCCGCCGCGGTCGGCACCGTCTCGGCGAAGGCGCGGATCCCACCCGTGGCACCGAGCGCGCGCAGCGCCTCGGCGACGTTCTCGACCGGCGTGTTCATGGGGTGAGGTTAATACCGGCGCACCGCGGCCACGGCACCGATGCCGCCGACCTGCGGCGTCGGGCGAGCAAAGTCCGCGCGGTGCTACCTTGACCGGCCATGACAGCGAATCGTCGGGTGCTCGTGATCAGTGGGTCGCTTCGTGCGGAGTCCACCAACTCCGCGGTGGTGCGGACTGCTTCCGTGGTCGCGCCGGAAGGGGTCGACGCCGTCGTCTTTCCCGGCCTCGCCGAGCTGCCGCACTTCAACCCCGACGACGACCACGAGCCGTTGCCGCCGGCCGTCCTCGCGCTGCGCGCCGCGATCGAGGGCGCCGACGCGGTGTTGTTCTCCACGCCCGAGTACGCCGGCGCGCTGCCCGGCTCGTTCAAGAACCTGCTCGACTGGACCGTCGGCGGCGTCGAGACCAGCGACAAGCCGGTCGGCTGGATCAACGCCTCGACCAACCCCGGCGGCGCGGCCAAGGCGCACGAGTCGCTGCGCACAGTGCTCGGGTACACCGGGGCCGACGTGGTCGACGCGGCCTGCGTACGCCTGGGCGTGGCCCGCGACGGGATCGACCCCGACGGCCTGATCGCCGACCCCGAGGTGCGCGAGGGCATCGCCGCCGTGCTGACCGTACTCGCCGAGGCGGCCCGACTCACCCGGGCCTGAACGCGCCGTCGACGGATCGTCGAGAGTCCCCTCCCGGGCGCAATTCGCCGCTCTATGCTGACCCCGCCATCGAGACGGGGGTTGCGCGTGCCGATGATCGTGATCGCTCTGGGAATCGTCTTTACGGTCGACATCCTGCGGGTGTGGCTACCGTCGCTGATCACCGTGTACGGGGACGCCGGGTCGACCTCCGCGGCCCAATTGGGCCTGTTCGCCATCGCCTGGTTCGTGGCCGCCTTCGCGGTGGTGCCGCTGTGTCGCCGGGTCGGCGGTCGGCCGGTCGCGGTCGTGGCCGGCGTCGCCATGGTGATGGTGCGGCTGTGGACGCAGTTCACCGACGGCGGCGACCGGCAGCTCTACCTGGCCTGCCTGGCCCTGGTCGCCGCGCTGTGCTGGCTGGTCGCGGTCGCGCACACCGGGTGGGACGCCGGCGTCGCGGTGCCGGCCGGCCTCGCTGCGGCGGTGGCGCTGCACGCCGGGCTGGGCACGCTCGACCCGATGTGGCTGGAGGTCTGGCGCGGCTGGGCCGTACTGGGCGTCCTGGCCGTGTTGTTCGTGGCCGGCCAGGTGTGGATCCAGGCGCCCACCACCCCCGCGCCCGCGCCGGTGTTGTGGGCCGTGTTCGGTCCCGTGTTGTTCCTGACCGGCGTGTTGTTCGGCAACGTCGGCGTCGGGCACGCGGCGGCCGGCGAACCCCGGTGGGGCGTACCGGTCCTGGTCGCCGCCTGGGCGCTCGCGGTGCCCGTGTCGCGGCTGCGCGGCGTCCGGGTGCTGCCCGTCGGCCTGGCGCTGGTCGTCGCGGGCGTGATCGGCGCGGGCTACCTGGAGACGAGCGCGCACGACGGGATCGTCGGCCTGGCCCCGACCGGCGCGGCGGCGTGGCAGGCGGTGGGCGTGCTGGGCCTGGGCCTGGTCCTGGGCGACGCCGCCGGGCGAATACGCGCCGAGGTGCGGTGGGCGCCGGCCTGGAGCATGGTCGGCTTCTTCGCGCTGACCTTCCTGCACTACGCCCGCTACGACATCGAGATCGGCGTCCTGGCCCGCGGCCGGGTGCTGCTCCTGGGCGTGGTGGCGATCGTGGTCGTCGCGGGCACGGCGGCGATCCGCGACCTGCGCGCGCCCACGCGGGCCGAGCCGGATACCCCGGCCGCCCCGGCCCGTGCCCAAGCCCAAGCCCAAAGCCAAACACAAACCCAACCCCACACCCGAGCCCGTGGGCGCACCGTCGCACACGCCGCCGGCTCCAACGGCCCCCGATCCGACGTCCCGCTCGGCGCCCGCACCCGCGCCGGCCGCTCGCCGCAACGCCCCGGCCGCAAACCCGGCACCCGCCCCGGCGCCAAGCCCACCCCCAAGCCCTCCGCCGGCCGCCCGGGGGCGCCCACCCCACCCGGCACGCCCACCCGCAAGACGGACCGCGTCGCGCCCCCGCCCTCCCTGTCCGAGCGGGCCGAACGCCTGCACCTCCCGCTCGCCTTCGCCACCGTGTTCCCGGTCCTGCTCGCGTTGGCCGCCTTCGGCCTGCGCCCGGGCCCCGGCTCGGCGCCGGTGCCGGACGCGGCGGCCGGGACGCTGCGGGTCGTCACGTACAACATCCGGATGGGCTACGGCCTCGACGGACGGTTCGACCCGGATCGCACGGCCGACACGATCCGGGCGCTGCACCCCGACGTGCTGCTGCTCAACGAGGTGGACCGGGCCTGGTTCCTCAACGGCGGCCACGACGTCCTGACCCTGCTCGCCCGGCGGCTCGACCTGCCCTACCGGTTCGCGCCCGCCGCCGACCCGCAGTGGGGCGACGCGGTACTCACCCGCAAGCCGATCCGGCACCTGGAGTCGATCGCGCTCCCGGCCGGCGGCGCGCCCACCGGCGCGCAGGCGCTGGGCGTGGTGGTCGAGGCGGCACCCGGCAAACGGCTCGGGTTCGTGGCCACCCACCTCCAGGACGCGGACGACGAGGTGCCGCAGCGGCAGGCGGACCGCGCCGCCGCGTTCGCGACCGGCCTGGCCGAGCGCGAGGCGGTGCCGGTGACCGTGCTCGGCGACCTGAACGCGGCCGTGGACAGCCCGCAGGTGCGGGCGTTCACCGCGCGCGGGCTGGTGGACGGCCTGGCCCGGGTACGGCCGGTGCGCACCTATCCCGCGGATCGGCCCCGGCGCGAGATCGACCAGGTGCTCGTCGACCCGAGGTTGCGGGTGCTCGCCGTGGAGGCACCGCCGTCGAAGGCCTCCGATCACCTGCCCGTCGCGGTGACGCTGGGCTACTGACCCGCGCCCTGGCGATGGGGTCACCCGGGCGGGCGCCTTGGCCCCGGGGGATGTGGGCATCGTCCCTCGGATGGTCGCCGACGGGGTGGCCGTGCGGGAGCGGCCGAGAAGGGGCGTGGGAGCGTGACGCACGATGCGCCCGACCCGCATCGGTGGCAGGCGCTCGGGGTCTGTCTGATCGCGGGGTTCATCACCCTCCTCGACGTGTCGATCGTCAACGTCGCGCTGCCGTCGATCCGGGCGGGCCTGGGCGCGTCGGAGAGCGACGTGCAGTGGGTGCTGTCCGGCTACGCGCTGACCTTCGGCCTGGTCCTGGTGCCGGCCGGCCGGATCGGCGACGCGCGCGGGCGCCGGATGATGTTCATGACCGGCCTGGCCCTGTTCACCGCCGCGAGCGCGCTGTGCGGCGCCGCGCAGACGTCGTTGTGGCTGGTGCTGGCCCGACTGCTCCAGGGCATCGCGGGCGGCATCCTCACCCCGCAGGTGTCCGCGCTCATCCAGAAGATGTTCGCCGGCCACGAACGTGGCCGTGCGTTCGGCATGTTCGGCACCGTGATCGGCATCTCCACCGCGGTCGGCCCGCTCCTGGGCGGCCTGATCATCAAGGCGGCCGGCGCCGAGGAGGGCTGGCGCTGGGTGTTCTACGTCAACCTCCCGATCGGCGTGCTGGCCCTCGTCCTGGCCCGGCGGCTGCTGCCGGGACCGGACCACGAGAACCGTGCCTGTCTGCGCGACCTCGATCCGGTCGGGGTGCTCCTGCTCGGCTGCGGCGTGCTGCTGTTGCTGCTGCCGCTGGTCGAGGAACGCCAGTGGCAGGGCTCGACCAAGTGGCTCCTGATCCCGATCGCGGCGGTGTTCCTGGCGGTCTTCGTGCGCTGGGAGATCCACCAGACCCGGGTCGGCCGCAATCCGGTGGTCGACCTGGCCCTGTTCCGGGTCCGGTCGTACACGCTCGGGTTGTTGGTGATGTTGTTCTACTTCGCCGGATTCACCTCGATCTTCTTTGTTTTCACCCTCTATCTCCAGTCCGGCCTCGGCTACAGCGCGCTGCTCGCCGGACTTGCGATCACCCCGTTCGCGGTCGGCTCCGCGGTCGGCGCATCGATCGGCGGACACCTGGTGAACCGGTACGGGCTCGCGCTGGTGACCGGCGGGCTGCTGATGGTTGCGGTCGGCCTCGGCGGGGCGATCGTGGGGGTGTACGAGGTACCCGGGCGCGATATCGGTTGGGTCCTGGTGGCGCCGTTGGCGTTCGCGGGGGTGGGCAGCGGGCTGGTGATCTCGCCCAACCAGACGCTGACCCTGGCCCGGGTGCCGCCGGCGCAGGGCGGCAGCGCGGGCGGGGTGTTGCAGACCGGGCAGCGGATCGGCTCGGCGATGGGCATCGCGGCGGTCGGCTCGATCTTCTTCTCCCGACTGGCCGCCGACCAGGGCCGGGACTGGGCCGGGCCGCTGCGGCACGGCCTGGTGGTGTCGGTGGCGTTCGTGCTCGCCGCGTTCGTCGTCGCGGTGGTGGATCTGCACCGGGGACGGGTGCCCGGGACGCGGTAGCGTCCGGCCATGACCTTCGACATCCACGCGGCACTGCCCGCCGCGCTCGCCGATCGGGCCGGCGCCTGGGAGTTCGTTCGCGCCTTCGCCGCCGACCGGGGCCGGGCGATCGGGCCCGCCGACGGGTACACCCCGGCGGAACTGGACGCGAGCGCGGCGCGACTGGGCGTCCCGCTGCCGGCCGCGCTCCGCGAGCTGTACGAACTCCTGGGTCGGCGGGCGGACCTGACGAGCAATCACGACGTGCTGCTGCCGCCCGACAAGCTCTACGTGGAGGACGGCCTGCTGGTCTTTCGCGAGGAGAACCAGGGCGTGGCGTGGTGGGGCGTGCGGCCGGACGGCGACGACCCCGAGGTGTTGGTGAGTTTCAGCATGGCCGAGCCGGTCGAGGAGCCGTGGAGCCCCTGGCTGCACCGGTTCTCGCTCGCGGCCGTGGAGATCGTGCTGTCCGAGACGCTGCTGTTCGACGACGACCTGGTCGAGGCGGTCGAGCTCGACGCGGACGACCTCGACCTGCTCCCCGAGACGATGCGGGAGTTGGCCTTCCCGGGCTACCCCGAGGGGGAGCCGGCCGGCAACCGGGTCCGCTGGTTCGCCGGTCCCGACCTGCTCGGCCGGCACGACGGCACGATGATCGTCTTCCGCGCCCGCACCGAGGACGACCAGGAGGCGTTCTTCGACGCGGTCTGCGGCCCGGACCAGGACGACGAGGACGAGCCCGACGCCCGCACCGGGTGAGCCGGGCCGGCCGCTCGGCGTCCCGAGCGGACGCCGAGCGGCCGAACCCGTCGCTCAGGAAACGCTGTTGCGGAACGGCTCCTTCGGCCGGCCCAGGTTCGGCTTGCCCAGCACGTCCTTCGCGGACAGCGCGTAGATGCCGTGATTGGTCAGCACCCACACCACGTTGCGGTCCCACTCGACGTAGACGCCGTGCGTCTGATTGCCCATCGCCCACTCCGGGAACGTGCCGTCCTCGGTCGGCCAGTCCCGGGTCTTGGTGCCGAACGCCTTGGGCACGAAGTACGCCTCGATCTCCGGCCGGGCCGGGTTCTTCACGTCGAAGACCTGGGCGCCCGCGTTGTAGAAGCCGTAGACGAGCGTGCCGTCGTCGTGCCGGCCCGGGTTGGTGTAGTAGCCGGTGCGCTTGGGCCCGAAGCTGCCCCGGCGCTGGCAATAGTCGGTGATCCCGGCCGACTTCGGCGGGGTCGGACGCGGCAGTTGCCCGACGATCCGGGGGCTGGCCGGGTCGCGCGCGTCGATCTGGTAGATCGGCTTGTAGGGCTCGTAGCAGTCCTCGGTCAGCGGATAGCCGGAGACGTAGATCATCCCGGTGCGCCGGAACTGCGACACGTCGATGTTGTCGCCCTCGGTACCCGCCACCGACGGCGGCAGGTCCACGTGCCCCACCTGGCGCATCCGGGCCGGGTCGGAGATGTCCAGGACGGTCATGCCCAGGCCGCCCTGCACGGCGAAGCCGTACCGACCGCCGTGCTCCACCGGCGTGGGCACGAACAGCGACATCCGCGCGCCCAGCCAGCTGGTCCGGTTCCCGCAGCGCGGATTGCGCGCGTACGCCTCGTCCTCGCCGGTGACCTGTCCGGGCAGGTGCCAGGTGTCCAAAAGCTTCGGCGTGCTCGGGTCGGACATGTCGTAGGACTGGTAGCCGGCCGAGTGCAGGTTGGTCGGGTATTCGGTGTTGGCGTACGTGTCGTTCGGCGCGACCGCGATGAACATGTACCTGCCGCCGTCCCAGTACGGCACGTCCAGCGAACCGGAGCCCTGCTGCGGCCGGTTCGGGTCGCTGTGCAGCGCATCCGGCTGGGTCGAGTCGGTGCTGACGGTCGAGATCAGCTGCCAATCGGCCTTGCGGGGACCGTTCAGGCGATACACCTTGAAACCCTTGAGTCCGGGCTTGGCGCGCAACTTTGCCACGCCCTCGGGGTTGCCGTACTTGTCCTTGCCCGGCTCGTCGCCGAGTTCGGTGATCTGGCGCTTGTCCTCGAAGGACTGCACCATCACGTAGGAGCGCAGCCGCTCGTTCCACTGGATCGTGGACGCGCCCCAGTAATCCCCGGCCGCCCAGGTCCCGTTGGCCTTCGACTCGTCGCCGCCGACGTCCTCCCGGGACATCTTCTCCACCACCGTGACGTGCTTGACGTCGGTGATGTCGTAGACGCGGCCCTCGGAGCGGTCGTACTGGAACATGTAGCGGCGGCCGTCGAAGTCGACGATGTTCTGCCAGGTGTGGAAGAAGTCCGGGGTGAAGTCGTAGCCCTCGTAGGCGGCTTCGACGGTCATGTTCTTCACGTACTGCCGGCCGTCGTAGTCGGCGCGCCGGCCCGGGAAGGGGTGCGGGTTCTCCTCGTCGAGCGGGGTGGACGCCGGGGCCAGGAACGAGCCGTCGAGCTGCATGCCGTACGCGTTCGGATCCGCCGCCCGCGGGCGACGCTCCTGGCAGACCGACGGGATGTTCGGATCGGTGCCGGCGGCGCCCGCGGCGGTCGCGGTGCGGTGCGGGGAGCCGGCGGCGGGGGAGCCGGCGCGTGGGGCGCCCGCGTAGGTACCGGCGGTGAGCGCCACCAGGGCGGCCACCGCCAGTGCGCTCGATCTGCCGTATCTGCCGGTGCCGTTGCGGAGGAGGGGAGTGCGGCGCATCTGACGAACCTTCCGACCGGGACGATGACGGGGAAGTACACGACCGGCGGCGACGGCGCCGGGCGGGGACGCGGCACGCGCCTTCGCGGGGCACGACACGAACGGAATCCCCGATCGCGCCGTCGACCCGTGACCGCCTCGCCGGCGACTCGTACATCCGGCGAGGGGCACATTCGGCGAGTGGCCCGACCCGGCGGCTCCGGAAGCTCCGATGCCACCGCGCGTCGATCCGCCCGGGGCCGCTCGCGCGCTCGTGCGGCCACGGCGGCGGCTCGTCAAGAAGCCGTCGCCACGTGCATGATGGCTGCGCCGGTGCATGTCCATCCAATGCCGATCCGGCGCCATGGCATCACCAAACAGGTATGCGTCCTGTCGGGGGGACGCAGCACCGAATCGGTACGGGAGCCCGCGTGGACCTGCTCGACGGACGGCTGAAGTTTCGCCACCTGACCCTGATCACGGCGATCGCCGAGCACGGGGGAGTCAGCCGCGCGGCCGAGGCGTTGCACCTGACCCAGCCCGCCGCCACCCGCACGCTGCGCGAGCTGGAGACGATGGTCGGCGTGCCGCTGTTCGAGCGCGGCCCGCACGGGATGAGCGCGACCCTGTACGGCACCGCCCTGGTCGCACACGCACGGGCGATCCTGGCCGAGGTGCGGCGCGCCGGCGACCACCTCGCGAGCCTGCGCGAGGGCCAGACCGGCACGGTCGTCGTCGGCACCCTGCTCGCCGGGACCAGCGTGCTGCTGCCGCGTGCGGTGTCCGCGCTCAAGCGGGAGCGGCCCGGGATCACCGTGATCGTCCGCGAGGCCACCCACGACGTGCTGCACCCGCAGCTGCTTGCCGGCGAGATCGATGTCGTGGTGGGCCGGTTGGGACCGGCCGCGGACGGCGGGCGGGTCCGGCGGACCGCGCTGTACCGCGAGCCGATCCGGCTGGTCGTGCGCCGCGGCCACCCGCTCCTGGACAGCGCGCGCGAGCTGGCCGACACGATCGCGCATCCGTGGATCCTGCCGCTCGAACAGACGGCGCTGCGCAGCGAGTTGGCCCAGCTGTTCCTGCGCAACGGGCTGGCCCTGCCGGCCGACCGGGTGGAGTGCACCTCGATCCTGACGGTACGTGCGCTGCTGCTCGGCACCGACATGATCGCGGCGCTGCCCGAACTCGTGGTCACCGGTGACGACCGCCTCGCGGTATTGCCGGTGCCGCTGGAGTCGGTGCGCCGCACGGTGGGCACCACGCTCCTCGCGGACCGGCCGCCGACCCCCGCCATGGGCGCCTTCCTCGCCTGCATCGGCGAGGAGGCGGCGGCGTTGCGGGCCGCGCTGGGCGAGGAGGCGGCGCTCGATCCGGACTGACGCGCCCGCGGGGGTGTACCGGGCCGGCGTCCGCAACACCCCGCTCCGAGTCGAGCCGCACCCCGGACGGCCGACGCCGCAAGGCATAACCCGCGCAGCCCCACCACCGGAGACAGCCCCCACCCCCACGCCCGGCAGCGACCCGCCCGCCATACCCGATCACACCCCGGTTGTCCATGGGGTGTGACCCCCGGATGGGGGAGGTGGAGATGCCCCTGCATCCGGGGGCCGACCGGCTCGTTCCCCGCGCGGGTGATCAATAGCGTCGAGTTACGCCCGGTCGGCGTGCTCGACCGATCATCCGCAACCTGAATTCGGGGACGCCCCATGACCATGACCGCACCGATCCTGGATACCCCGGAGGCCGCCGCCCCGCGCCGGGGCAGCGACTTCGCGCCGCTGCTCGCCGACCTCAAGGCCGCCGGCCTGCTGGAGCGGCGCACCGCCTGGTACGCCCGCTCGATCGGCCTGAACCTGCTGCTCCTGCTCGGCTCCTGGGCCGCGGTCGTCCGGGTCGGCGACTCGTGGTGGCAGCTCGCCCTCGCGATACCCGTCGCGCTGTTCACCACCCGCGCGTCCTTCGTCGGCCACGACGCGGGCCACCAGCAGATCGCCCGCAGCGCCCGCACCCACCGCGTGCTCTCCCTGCTGCACGGCAACCTGCTGATGGGGATGAGCTGCGGCTGGTGGAACGCGAAGCACAACAAGCACCACGCCAACCCGAACCACCGGGAAAAGGACCCGGACGTCGCGGTCGGCGTGCTGGTCTGGGACGCCGACCAGACGGGCGGCCGGACCGGCCTGATGGGGTGGCTGACCCGCAACCAGGCGCGGCTGTTCTTCCCGCTGCTGCTGCTCGAAGGGCTCAACCTCAAGGTCAACGGCCTGATGGCGCTCAAGGAGCGCACCCCGCGCGAGCGCCGGGTCGAGGGTTCGGTGCTGGCCCTGCACTACGCCCTGTACATATCGGTCCTGGCGATCTCGATGTCGCCGGTCAAGGCCCTGGTCTTCGTGCTGCTCACCCACGCGCTGCTCGGCCTGCACCTGGGCATGGCGTTCGCGCCCAACCACAAGGGCATGCCGATGCCCGAGCCGGGCGTCAAGTGGGACCACCTGCGCCGCCAGGTGCTGACCTCGCGCAACGTCACCGGCGGTCCGGTCACCGACTGGCTGCTCGGCGGGCTGAACTACCAGATCGAACACCACCTGGTGCCGAACATGCCGCGCGTGAACCTGCGCCGCGCACAGCCGATCGTGCGCGCGCACTGCGCCCGGCTCGGGGTGCCCTACCTGGAGACGAGCGCGATCACCTCGTATCGGCAGGCGCTCGGCCACATGCACCGGGTGGGCGCGCCGCTGCGCAAGGAGCGGGCAAAGGTGTCCGCAAACGATTGATGTGTCGTACATCTATCCCTAGGGTGGGGCCGACCTTCCGCCCTCTCCCACCCGGAGCGTTCGTGACCGGCCCCGCCTCGACCCCGCACGACGCGCGACGGCGCTTCCTCGTACCGGTCCTCGGCTCCTGCGGCATCGTCGCCGCGCTGATGCAGACCGTCGTCGTCCCGCTCCTGCCGGACCTGCCCGCGCTGACCGGCAGTTCGGCCTCGACGGTGAGCTGGACCCTGACCGCCACGCTGCTCAGCGGCGCGGTCTGCACCCCGCTGCTCGGCCGGGCGGGCGACATGTTCGGCAAGAAGCGCATGCTGGTCCTGGCCATGGTCGTGCTGTCGATCGGCTCGCTGATGTGCGCGCTCACCTCGGACATCGGCGTGCTGATCGTCGGCCGCACCCTCCAGGGCATGGCCACCGCGGTGGTCCCGCTGGGGATCAGCATCCTGCGCGACGAACTGCCGCCGGCCAAGGTCGGCGGCGGCATCGCGATGATGAGCTCGACGCTCGGCATCGGCGCCGCCGTCGGCCTCCCGCTGGCCGGCCTCGTGGTCGACCACGCCGACTGGCACGTGATGTTCTGGGCCGCCACGGCGCTGGCCCTGGTGGTGCTGACCCTGGTCGTGCTCGTGGTCCGCGAGTCGCCGGTCCGCACCCCCGGCCGCTTCGACGTGATCGGCTCGCTCGGCCTGGCCGCGTTTCTGGTCTGCCTGCTGCTCGCGGTCTCCAAGGGCGCCGCGTGGGGCTGGGGCAGCGCCCGGACGGCCGGCCTGATCGGCGCCGCCGCGGTGATCCTGCTCGGCTGGTGCCGGCACCAGTGGCGGGCCCGCACCCCGCTCGTGGACCTGCGGGTGACCACCCGCCCGGCGGTGCTGCTGCCCAACATCGCCGCGCTGTTCATCGGCTTCTCGTTCTACGCGAACAGCCTGTCCACGGCCCAGCTGGTCCAGACACCCGAGGCGAGCGGCTACGGCCTCGGCCTCTCGGTCGCCGCCGGCGGCCTGTGCCTGCTCCCCGGCGGGGTGATGATGGTCGTGCTCTCCCCCCTCTCCACCCGGCTGACCGCCACCCGGGGACCACGCTTCTGCCTCGGCCTCGGCGCCGTCCTGCTCGGCCTGGGCTACGTCGTGCGCATCTTCACCAGCCACGACCTGTGGACCGTCATCGCCGGCGCCACGGTCGTCGCCTCCGGCACCGCCATGTGCTACTCGGCGCTGCCGATGCTGGTCATCCGGGCCGTGCCCGCCGCGCAGACCGCCGCCGCCAACGGGATCAACGCGCTGATGCGCACCATCGGCCAGGCGGTGTGCAGCGCGGTGGTGGCGGCCGTGCTCACGTCGTACACGATCTCCGCCGCCGGTCGCGAACTGCCCGCGCTGCACGCCTACATGGTGATATTCGTGATCGCCGGCGCGGTGGCCGGCTGCGCGCTGATCGCCTGCCTGTGCATCCCCGAACCCGGCGGCCCCACGGCCGTGCCGATCCCCGCCCCGGCCGCCCCCGTCGCCGAGTCGCGCCCGCTCGCGATCAGGCCAGACCCAACCGGTCGAACATGATCAACCCGTCCTCGAACACGGTCAGGTCGACCACCTTGGCGTTCTTCGCCCGGATCGCCGCGGTGAACGCCTGCTCGTAGGCGAACATCGGCACATCCTCCGCCAGCGCCCGCTGCACCTCGGCATAGGCGGCCCGCCGGACCTCCGGATCGGTGGTGGCCCGGGCCCGCTCCAGCGCCCCGTCCACCGCCGGGTTCTTCCACTGCATGTGGTTGTCCTGCCCCTTGGAGTGCAGGAAGTTGTACAACACCGGTTCCGGGTCGTCGAAGGACAACACGAACTCGCCCGCGTCGAACTGCCGCTGGATCTGCACCTTCTGGAGGTACTGGGTGCCCTCCAGGAACTCGGTTTTCATGCTGATGTTCTTCATCGTGGCGAGCTGGGCCAGCCAGTATTCGGCGGTCACGTGCGAGCCCGGGCTGTTGTACGTGCTGTAGGTGAAGCTCAGCGGCTTGCCCTCGGCGGCGAGCGCGTCGAGCAGGCGCTGCGCCTCGACCCGGTTGTTCGCGGGCAGCGGCGCGTCGGAGGCGACGAAGTCCGAACCCGGGCGCAGGAACGTGCTCAGCGGCTTGCCGGCGTCGTCGGTGACCACCTTCGTCCGCGCGGCCGGATCCATGATCAACGCGAACGCGCGCCGCGCCCGGGGATCGTCGAAGGGCGGTCGGGCCGTGTTGAACAGCGTCATGAAACCGCCGCTCTTGCCCTCGGTGACCACCGGCAGCCCGGCCTTGCGCGCGTCGCCCATCAACTTGGCCTGCGCCGTGGTCAACACCTGGGCCTGATCGGCACCCAGCATCGCCAGCCGCTGCGACTGGTCGACCACCGGCTTGAGGATCAGTTCCTTGAGCGGCGGCCGGGAGCCCACCTGCCAGTACTTCGGGTTGCGCTTGAACACCATCTGCTGGTCGCGCACCCAGCTCTCCAGCCGATACGGCCCGGCCCCCACCGGCTTGGCGCCGAACCCCTTCGGATCGGCCTTGATCGCCGTCGGCGAGCCGATGAACGCCAGGTTGTGCGCGATCACCTTGTCGAAGTGCGCGTTCGGGGCCGGCAGCGTGACCCGGACGGTCCGGCTGTCGGCCACGGATATGCCGATCCCGGCGACCACCCGCGCCTGGAGCGACTTGTTCGCCGGATCCGCGTGCCGCTCCCAGTTGAACTTCACCGCCTCCGCGTCCAGCGGGGTGCCGTCGGAGAACCTCAGGTCCGGCCGCAACCGCAACGTCCAGACCCGACCGCCCTCCGCCGCCGTCGCGCTCTCCGCCAACTGCGGCTGGGCCCGGCCGGTCTTGGGATCGATCCACAACAGCACGTCGAAGACCGCCGCGGCCTGCGTACCGCCGGTGATCTGGGACAGGCTCGCCACGATCGGGTCGAGACTGCGCGCCTCCTGCGTGACCAGCACGGTCATCGCGTCGCGGGACGAACCGCCGGCGGCGGAGTCGTCGCCGCACGCGGCGGTGGTCAGGGTCGACCCGAGCAGCGCGGCCACGAGGGCTGGCCGCCGGGAGAGCACGGATCGCACGTGGTCGCTCCTCGCACGGGCCCACCCCGGTCCGGGCGGACCACGGTCTCCGGGCAGGCCGGATCCCCATGGACGGTGAGGGCTCAACCTAAAGTCACTCCTGACTCACGGTCAACAAGCGTTTCCGGATCGGTGACCATCCGGGGCTGCGAGCCGGTCGGGTGATTCGCGCGATTTTCCTGCCGAAGCGGGCATAGGACGGTGTGTTTGCCGATGCCGTGAGGCCTGAACGCACGCCAGGAGACCGCATGACCACCGCCGCCCTGACGCCGGACCTGCTCGCCGAGCTGCGCCGTCCCCGCGCGTACCCGCTGGTGTCCCTGACGCTGCCCACGCACCGGCACCGCCCGGAGAACCAGCAGGACCACATCCGGCTGCGGAACGTGCTCACCGAGGCGGAGAAGCGGCTGGCGGCAGACCCGGAGGTGACCCGGGAGGTGCGGATCAAGACGGCGGAACGGCTCCGGGCCGCGGCGGCCGAACTGGATCCGGAGAGCTTCCTCGACGGTCTGGTGCTCTACGCGTCGGCGGACGAGCACTACGCCTTCAGGATCGAGGCGCCGGTGAGCGAGCGGATCGTCTTCGCGACCACCTACCTCACCCGCAACCTGGTCTCCGCGGCGGAACGGCTCACCCCGTACTGGGCGCTGGTGCTCAGCGAGCAGGAGGCACGGTTGTGGCGCGGCCGGGGCGAGCACGTGTACGAGGCGCGCGTCGACGGGTTCCCGGTCACCACACCCGCGCCCGAGCCCGACGGCCAACTCCGGCGCGAGGGCGGCGGCATGGGGGTGAGCGAGGAATTTCGCCGACTGCTGAACGAGGCCGACGAACACCTGGCCCACGCGCTCGTCGGGCCCAACCGCGACGGCAAGGTCGTCCTGGTCGGCCTGCGCCCGCAGGTCAAGGCGTTCCGCGAGGGCAGCCGCAACGCCGGGCACCTGGCCGAGCGCGATCTGGAGGTCGGCGGCCTGGTCGACGCCACGGCCGCGCAGCTCGCCGAGATCCTGGCCCCGGCGCGGGCCGCGCTGGCCGAGGAGGCGACCGCCGCCGCACTGCGGGCGCTCGACGACGCGCGCAGCGCCAAGCGGTACGCGGGCGGCATCCAGGAGGTGTGGACGCCGGTCCGGGCCGGGCGCGGCGCGCTGCTCGTGGTCGAGGAGGGCCTGCGGGTCACCGGCCGCCTGGTCATCGTCGAGGCGACCGGGGAGATCGCGCTCCAGGTGCTCACCGGCCCGCACGCGGAGGACGCGGTACTGGCCGGTCGAGCCGAGGACGACATCGTCGACACGGTGGTCGAGGCGGCCCTCGAAGGCGACGGCAAGGTGGTCTTCGTCCCCGACGGCACGCTCGCGGACGCGGGCGGCATCGCCCTGGCGCTGCGCTACTGAGCCGGCATCACGCACATCCGGGTGCGGGGGCGGCCTCCGGAAAGGCCGCCCCCGCACCCGGACGACCCGTGCGTCGGTCGGTGCCTCGATCAGTGCAGATCGCGTTCCAGGGCTTCCAGGTCGTCCTCGTACGCGGTGCTCGTCTCGAACCGGTAGATGATGCTGCGCGGATCCGCGTCCTCGAAGGGGGCGTCGAGCCATTCGCCCGGTTCGGTCGGCTCGATCGCGGACACCCACAGGGTCGAGTCGCCCGGTTCCAGGCCCAGTTCGTCGGCGCGCTGGGCGATCTCGTCCGGATCGTAGACGTCGAAGAGCACCGCGACCGCGCTGGACGCGCTGTCGGCGCCGGTATCGCGCGGCGAAACGGCCGGTTCGTTCTCGCCGGCCTCCGCGTCGGCCCGGCGGGCGTGGTCGACGAGCGTGATCAGATCCTTGATCACGTAGTCGCGACGGATCAGCACGGTCACCGCCTCGGGGTTGGTCGGCCCCTCGTATTCGGCTTCCTCGCCGCTGCTCGGCACCTCGAACGGAGTGACCTCGTCATAGGCGTCGTACAACAACTCGTCGTAGGCCTCCGCGGCGGCCGCGAGCGCGTCGTACGCGGCGAAGACGGCCGGGTCGCTCTCGCCCTGGCGGGCTTCGACGGCGGCCAGATGGTCGTCGATCGCCGATTTGAGAACATCCGCGGCGGCACGGACCTGCTCTGGCGTGGGCTGCGCAACACCGGTCATGGGGTGACGTTATCCGCAAGAGCCCCACGCGCGCACAATGGTTCACTGATGGCGGAGTCGTTGGCCTACCAAAAGGCCGGTCACCGCGCCGGCGGCGCGGGCGCCGGGGAATGGAAACATGGCGGACTACGAGTTTCGGCAACTGGATATTCCGCGCGGCACGTCCCGAGGGGACGCGTGTCGGATCCTGACCGAGCAGGCGGAATACGGATATTGGGAGCTGGACCGGTTGCTCCTGCGCGGCGACGGCAGCCGCCGGGTGGTGCTCCGGCGCCGGATCATCCGACAGGTGCGCACCATGTGAGCGATGCGCACCATGTGAGCGAGGCGAAACGCGGACTGCCCGCCCCTGTCCTCCCAGGGGCGAGCGGTCCATCCGGGCGTGCGTCGGGGTGCGTCGTGCGCCCGGTCGATGTGGGTCGGTCCCGTGGGTCGGGATCAGTCCCGGGCGGGCCGCGCGCGACGGTACAGGACGAAGCCGCCGAGCAGCAGTGCGGCGCCGATCGGGGCCACGGTCAGCGCGTCGGAACCGGTCTGGGCGAGGGCTCCGCCGCCGTGCGAGGAACCGCCGGTCGAGCCGCCGGTGCTGCCCGCCGAGCTACCGCCGGTCGTACCGCCCGTGGTGCCGCCGGTGGTCCCACCCGTGGTTCCGCCGGTCGTACCGCCGGTGTTGCCGCCCGTCGACCCGCCGGTGTTGTGGCCGGTCGAGCCGCCGCTGGTGCCGCCGGTGGTGGGCGGGGACGTGGTCGGCGGCTTGGTGGTCGGGGGCTTGGTGCTCGGCGGGCACGTGGTCGGCGGCTTGCTGGTCGGCGGGTGCGTCGTCGGGGGCTTCGTGTGCGGCGGCTGGTTGGTCGACACGTTGGCGCAGTGGTTGCCGAAGGCCGGGTTCAGCGCACCGATGACGTTCACGGTGTTGCCGCAGATGTTCACCGGGACGTGGATCGGCACCTGGATGTTGTTGCCCGACGCCACGCCGGGCGAGCCGACGGCCGCTCCGTCGGCCCCACTGCCGGCGTTGGCTACGCCGACGGCCGCGGACGCGAGTGCGCCCGCGGTGGCGACGACGACCAACAGCCCCTTCTTGGCGAGCTGGTGCATGTAGGTACCCCTGTGTCTCTCTTGCGAGGGGCGGGGGACGTTGACCCCGCACGGTCGTCCAACGAGAGTCGACACCGGAGGTCACCGGGGTGACGGCGATTCGCTCGTATGGCTGAGTTTCGGCCTTCCTTGCAACCGTGTTCCGATTGTTTTCGCCCGCGCTTCGGCCCGGACGGGCGCTCGGCTGAACGAAGACGACCGTCGATGCGCCGACGCCGCCGGGCCCGGGTGGGAGTGGGCGGCACAGCGGGACGGCCCCGAGACCGTGGCGGTCCCGGGGCCGTCCACACGCCATCGAGGGCGTGGGCCTGGATCAGGCGTTGATGCAGGTGTTGCCGAACGTGGGGTTCAGGATCCCGACGATGTCGATGCTGTTGCCGCACAGGTTGATCGGCACGTGGATCGGCACCTGGATGTTGTTGCCCGACAGCACACCGGGGGAGCCGACGGCGGCACCGTCCGCCTCGGCGTCGGCCATGGCACCGCTGGCACCGGCGAGCACGAGACCACTGCCGGCCGCGACGATGAACGCGGCCTTGCCCATCTTCTTCATGATTCTTCCGTCCTCCTTGTAGACACCACGACGCGCATGCGCGCCGCACAAGAAGAAACGACCGGATCAGTCGCAGGCTACGTGCTCCACGAGGTATTCACTCGTTCGGGCCCGATGGCCGGGAAACCCCGGGCCGGCGGTGCCGACGGGCGCGCGACGCGACCTCGGGATCCCCTCCCGGGCCCGGCCGCGCGCCCCCGCTCGGCGATGTCTCACGCGTTGTCGAGCAGGTGATCCAGCACCCGGACACCGAACTTCAGCCCGTCCACCGGGACCCGCTCGTCCACGCCGTGGAACATGCCCGCGAAGTCGAGGTCGGCCGGCAGCTTGAGCGGCGCGAACCCGAAGCAGCGGATGCCCAGATCGGCGAAGGACTTCGCGTCGGTGCCACCCGACAGGCAATACGGCACGGCGCGCGCGGCCGGGTCGTGCGCGCGCAGTGCGGCCGACATGGCCTCGACCAGGGCGCCGTCGAAGCCGGTCTCCAGGGCCTGGTCGGTGTGGATCGTCTCGCGGCGTACGCGCGGGCCCAGGACCGCGTCCAACTCGGCGTGGAACTCGTCCTCGAAGCCCGGCAGGAACCGGCCGTCCAGGTGGGCGGTGGCCTGCCCGGGGATCACGTTGACCTTGTACCCGGCGTTCAGCATGGTCGGCTGCGCGGTGTTGCGGATGGTCGCGCCGATGATGCTCGCGATCGGGCCGAGCCGCTCGATGGTGGACTCTATGTCGTCCGGGTCGAGTTCGATGCCCAGCGCGTCGGAGACCTCGTCCAGGAACGCGCGCACGGTCTTGGTGACCCGGACCGGGAACTTGTGCCGCCCCACCCGGGCGACCGCCTCGGCCAGTTCGGTGATCGCGTTGTCCTTGGCGATCATCGAGCCGTGGCCGGCGGTGCCGTCCACGATCAGCCGCATCCAGTCCATGCCCTTCTGGGCGGTCTCGACCAGGTAGAGCCGCAGGTCCTCGTTGACCGTGAAGGAGAAGCCGCCGACCTCGCCGATCGCCTCGGTGACGCCCTCGAACAGGTCGGCGTGGTTGTTCACCAGGTGCCGGGCGCCGAACAGCCCGCCGGCCTCCTCGTCGGCGACGAAGGCGAGTACGACGTCGCGCGCGGGCGGCCGGCCGGACCGTACCCGGTCGCGCAGCACCGCGAGCACCATCGCGTCCATGTCCTTCATGTCGACCGCGCCCCGACCCCACACGCAGCCGTCGGCGATCTCACCCGAGAACGGGTCGTGGGTCCAGTCGGCGGCGTTCGCCGGGACCACGTCGGTGTGGCCGTGGATCAGCAGGCCCGGCCGGGACCGGTCGGTGCCCTCGATCCGGACCACCGTGCTGGCCCGGCCGCGCTCGGATTCGTAGATCTTCGGCTCCAGGCCGACCTCGGCCAGCTTTTCGGCGACGTATTCCGCGGCGGCCCGTTCACCCGGCCCCGATCCGTCGCCGTAGTTGCTCGTGTCGATGCGAATCAGGTCGCGACACAGGTCGACGACCTCGTCTTCCGCGCGGGTGGTGGGCTGGGGACGGACAGCCTCCGTCATGACGGCTCCTCGGGGAAGGCGGAACGGCACGTGTGTACGGGTGTACCACCATCCTGCACCCGCGAGCGGATCCGACCGAGCCCGGGCACCGTTCTGACGATCAGTCAGTCGAGTGGGGTCGGTCGCGGGGTCGGTACGGGGCCGCCGGGCGAGCGCGCGGCGACCGCTCGGCGACGGTCCCCGGAACGTAGGGAGATGCCTCTGACCGGGGGGATCGGGCCACTGCTACCTTCCGGATCAGGGTGAACAAGCCGCACACACCCGCGAGTCGGACCATCGGGAGGAGACGTCACATGAACGGCACGGCGTGGGGTCTGACGGGTCCCGAGTTTCTCCGCCTCTACGGCGGGATCGCCCTCGGACTCGTGGTCCTGGCGATCGTGTTGCGGATCGTGCTCGCCTGGGCGGTCCGCGGCCAGGCGCGCAGCGGGCCGCTGGGCGCGTACGACGCGGCCTACCTGGCGGGCGGCCCGATGCGGGTCGCCGACACCGCCCTGGCGTCCCTGATCACCGAGGGCTACGTACACGTCCAGCGGGTCGGTCGGGTCACCGCCGCGACCGGATCGCGTCCGCCGGAGCCGGTGGCCGCGGCGATGCTGGACGTCGTCCGCACCACGCGCGGCACCCGACTCGCCCTGCTGCGAGGCTGGTCGCGCACTCCCATGCGGGAGGAGATCGAGCGCAGTCTGGTCGAACGCGGACTGCTGCACTCGCCGCTCGCGCGTCGGATCGCCAAGACGCCCTCCCGGCTGCTGTTCGTGCTCGGACTGGTGGGCATCGCCCGCTTCGTCAACGGCCTGGCGCACAGCCGGCCGATCGGCTTCCTGGTCCCGATGATCGTGCTCACCTTCGTCTTCGCGGGGCTGACCGCGGCGGGCTTTCGGACCACCGCGGCGGGCCGCCGGCAGCTGCGCGAGCTGACCACACAGTTGCGGGCCGACCGCCGCTCCGGTGCCCTGGTCGGCGCGGGCGCGCTGTCCGGCCTGTTCGTGGTGGCCTGCCTGGGCCTGGCCGCACACCCCGACCCGGACGCCCGGCTCGCGCTGGTCGCGTACGGCGGCTCCGGCGGCAGCGGCGGGGGCGGGGGCGACGGCGGCAGCAGCTGCGGTGGCGGGAGCAGTTGCGGCGGAGGCGGGGGCTGTGGCGGTGGCGGCTGCGGGGGCTGAGCCCCGAGTCCGGTGATCCGCCCGCTCGACGATCGAAGAAGACCGGCTCCGCATCCTCGACTCCGGGATGCGGAGCCGACGCACGTCGGGCCGCCGCCGCGCGCCGCGCACGACGCTCCGCCGCGGCCGTCGGCACGGGTTCTCCCGGCCCACGGCTGTCGCCGCCCGTTCCGGGAAGAGTGGGACTCGAATGGGAGTTCTACGAGTCGCCGTTCCTCCCGAGGCGGGCAGCCGTCGATCGGGTCGGCCCAACCGGAGGGAGGCGCGGCGCGGACGGTCACGTCGCACCAACCGGGTGCGCGGCCGCGCGGCGTACCCGTGGTGCGGGCACGGGACTGGAGGGAGTCTGCGTTGAGTGTGATCGAGGTTGCCCCGACCCGGGTCGATCCGGTGCGCTGGCCCGATGTGGCGGAGGTGCCGCGTCGACCGCTGCGCGCCGCCGCGGCCCGCTTCCTGTTCGAACGAGCGGTGGCCCGGCTGCCGTTGCGGGTGTGGATCGACGGCGCGCTGCGCGGCGACGGGGACGCGAAGGCGCCGGTGATGCGGATCGTGCGGCCGGACGCGTTCTTTCGTCGGGTGGGCACGGGTGGGCTGATCGGCTTCGGCGAGGCGTATCAGGCGGGCGACTGGGAGGCGGACGACCTGACCGCGGTGCTCACCGTGTTCGCCTCCCGGGTGAGCACGCTGATTCCCCCGGCACTTCAGCGACTTCGCCCCCTGGTGATACCGCGCCTGCCGCGTGCCCAGCGCAATACCGTGGCCGGCGCCAAGCGCAACATCCACCGGCACTACGACCTGTCGAACGAGCTGTTCGCCACCTTCCTGGACGAGACGATGTCCTACTCGTCGGCGGTCTTCGAACAGGGCCCCGACGGCGGACCGCGCGCCGACGAGGACGGGTTGCCCGAGGCCCAGCGGCGCAAGATCGACCGGCTGCTCGACCTGGCGGACGTCGGCCCCGGTACCCGGCTGCTGGAAATCGGCACCGGATGGGGCGAGTTGGCGCTGCGCGCGGCCGAACGCGGGGCGGACGTACACACCATCACCATCTCGGCCGAACAGCGCGACCTGGCGGTGGCGCGGATCGCGAACGCCGGCCTGGCCGATCGGGTCCGGGTCGAGTTGCGCGACTACCGCCACGTGAGCGGCAGTTACGATGCGATCGTCAGCGTGGAGATGATCGAGGCGGTGGGGGAGGAGTACTGGCCCACCTACTTCGCAGTGCTGGACCGACTGCTCGCGCCCGGCGGCCGGGTCGCGTTGCAGTCGATCACGATGCCGCACGACCGGATGCTGGCCGGTCGGGACACGTACACGTGGATCCACAAGTACATCTTCCCGGGCGGTCTGATCCCCTCCGACGACGCGGTGCGCAAGGCCGCCGCCGCGACCCGGCTGCGGGTCGCGGACAGCAGGTCGTACGGCCTGCACTACGCCGAGACGTTGCGGCTGTGGCGGGAGCGGTTCGACCGGCGGGCCGACGACGTCGAGGCGTTGGGCTTCGACCACGTGTTCCGGCGCATGTGGGACCTGTACCTGTCCTGGTCGGAGGCGGGCTTCCGGTCCGGCTACCTGGACGTGCGGCAGTACCTGCTGATGGAGGCGTGAGCGCGAGAGCGGCGGGATCCGAGGGAGATCCGCCTCGCGGAGCCCGGTTCGGGGGCAATGTCGGGGAATCGGGTCGGCGACTCCCTCGAAGTTTCCGCCGAAGATGAGGGCTTCCCCTGAAGTGCCGAGGGATTCCCGCGTGATCTGCTTATGACGCGGGCGAGGGGTCCGCCCCGATCGGCCGTCGCGGGGGTGTGGCCGGGCGGAGCGGGCACCGACCCCGGGCCGGTGCCGGGCAGGTGCCGGTGATCCACGAAGGCCCCGAACGGCGAGTGCCGTTCGGGGCCTTCGTGGTGGTCCGGGCCGATGCGGCCGTCGCGGCCGGTCGCCGTCGTCGGGTCGCGGTTACAGGGCCACGCCGAGGATCGCGTCCAGCGCCCGCGAGGCCACGCCCGGGGCGGACATGTCCTCGCCGCCGTCGGCGAGTTGCCGCGCCGCCCAGGCGTCCATGGCGGCCAGTGCGCCCGGGGCGTCCAGGTCGTCGGCCATCCGTTCGCGGATCGCGGCGAGCAGTTCGGTGGTGTCCGGCCCGTCGGGACGACCGACCGCCGCGCGCCACGTGGCCAGCCGTGCCTCGGCCTCGGCGAGGACCGTGTCGGTCCACTCCCAGTCGCTGCGGTAGTGATGGGCCAGCAGGGCCAGGCGGATTGCCATCGGGTCCACGCCCTCGCGGCGCAGCTTGGAGACGAACACCAGGTTGCCGCGCGACTTGGACATTTTCTCGCCGTCCAGCGCGACCATGCCCGCGTGCACGTACGCCTTCGCGTACGGCACCTCGCCGGTGACCACGTGCGCGTGCGAGGCGCCCATCTCGTGATGCGGGAAGACCAGGTCGCTGCCGCCGCCCTGGACGTCGAAGCCCATGCCGAGGTACTTCAGCGCGATCGCCACACACTCGATGTGCCAACCGGGGCGCCCCGCGCCGAACGACGCGTCCCAGGACGGCTCGCCCGGCCGCGCCGCACGCCAGAGCAGCGGGTCGAGCGGGTCCTTCTTGCCGCTCCGCTCGGGGTCGCCGCCGCGCTCGCCGAAGATCTCCAGCATCCGGGCGGCGGTGTATCCGGACACGCCGCCGAAGCGCTCGTCCGACACGATCGAGAAGTAGATGTCGCCGTCGACCGAGTAGGCCGCCTCCTTGGCGAGCAGGTCCTCGATCAGCGGCACGATCAGCGGGATCGCCTCGACCACGCCGATGTAGTTCGCCGGCGGGAGCACCCGCAGCGACGCCATGTCCTCGCGGAACAGCGCGGTCTCGCGCTCCGCCAACTCGACCCAGTCGACGCCGTCGCGCACGGCCCGCTCCAGGAGGGGGTCGTCCACGTCGGTGACGTTCTGCACGTAGTCCACGGTGTGGCCGGCATCCCGCCAGACCCGCTGGAGCAGGTCGAAGGCGACATACGTGGCCGCGTGGCCCATGTGGGTCGCGTCGTACGGCGTGATGCCGCACACGTACAACCGCGCGACCGGTCCCGGGGTGACCGTCACCAGCTCGTGCACGGAACTGTCGTGCACGCGCAGGGACGCACCCTGACCAGGGAGAACGGGGAGCTCGGGTGCAGGCCAGGCATACATACGTATGAGCCTAACGTCCGCGGGGGGTGAAGATCTTCCAGGGTTGGCAGACGAATTTCCGCGTCTTTACCCGCACCCGGGGTGCGCCGGCCGGCGCCGTCGGCCGGGAACGCCCGGTCGACTCGTGAATTTCGTCTCGAGTCAGATCGGCGGCCACGGAATCACGTGCCGGCGGCCGTCCGGCTTCGGCAGCCGGCCCTCGGCGAGCAGAACTCTCACCCGTTCGCGGGTGGCCTCGACCTCGTCCGGCGTAATCAGCTCGCCCAGACGCACACCCAGCGCGCCGTGCAACTCCCCGGCCAGCGAGGTCAGCGCGGCGCGCGCGGAGGCCGGCAGCGGCTCGCCCGCCCAACCCCACAGGAGGGTGCGGAGTTTGTCCTCGACGTGGAAGCAGATGCCGTGATCGATCCCGTACACGTGGCCGGCCGGGCCGGGCAGGAGGTGGCCGCCCTTGCGGTCGGCGTTGTTGATCACCGCGTCGAACACGGCGATGCGCTGCAGTACGTCACCGGCGGCGTGCACGAGCAGGGCGGGCTGCTCCTTGCCCTGTTCGTCGGGGACGACCACGTGTGCGATCGGCTTCCAGGCCGGTCCGGGGTCGACCGCCGGCAGGATCGCGACCGGCTCGGGCTCGTCGTCCGCCCGCTTGTGGTCGATCCACAACTGGCACATGCCCGCGCCGTACGGGCCCTCCCGGAACACCGTGGTCGGCACGATGTCCCAGCCCAGCGCCTCGGACACCTCGTACGCCGCCACCTCGCGCCCCGCGAGCGTGCCGTCGGGGAAGTCCCACAGCGGACGCTCGCCCGCGACCGGCTTCCACACGCACGGCAGCGACACGCCGTCGAGCGTCGCGACGCAGTACAGCGTGGCGTTGGAGGCGTCCTCCAGGCGCGCCTGCACCGTCAGCTCACCCCGGCGCAACAGCTCCGGGACGGCGGCGGCGTCGAGGACCGTGTCGGTCAACGCCGGTACCCGTTGGCGCGCGGGCAGATGTGGCCCTCGGCGTCCATCGGCAGCCCGCAGAAGGGACACGCCGGCCGCCCGGCCGCGACCACGAGCAGCGCGCGCTTCGCGAACGCCCGGGCCTGACCGCCGGTGAGCCGCACGCGGAGCAGCGGCGGGCCGTCCTCGTCGTCGTCATCGCCGAGCAGGGTGTCCTCGGGGGAGTCGTCGTCGGGGACCTGGGCCTGCGCCTCGACCACGAGGCGTTCGTCGTCGGCGTCCCACGCGAGGGCCATCGTGCCGACCCGGAACTCCTCCAGGATCGGCGGCAACAGCGGTCCGGAGTCCTCAAGTTCGGCGGGCGTCACGGCCGGTACGGCGGTCTCGCCCCCGGTGCGGCGCACCAACTCGTCGAGGAGTTCGTCGACACGTTCGGCCAGGACGGACACCTGGGTCTTCTCCAGCGCGACGCTCGTCACGCGGCCGGCGGCGGAGGCCTGGAGGAAGAAGGTTCGCTGGCCGGGTTCACCCACGGTGCCGGCGACGAAACGGTCCGGGGGGTCGTACAGGAAGACCTGGCGGGGCACGATCTGCTCCGTGTTTCTGTCGAGAGCTGGACGGGTGGTCGATCGGGTCGGTCGGCCGGGGCGCGCGGGGGGAGCACGCCCTCCGAAGAACCCTACGGCGCGCCGGCTCCGCCGCCCACCACCGCGTCGCCGGACGCCGGCCCGTGCCGTCCGTCGGGCGGCGGCAGCAGGCCGGCCACCGAGCCGCCGGTGTCGTTGAGGCGGCCGACGGTCGGCCGGTGAGTACCGTACGTGATCACCGTGAGCGAGCACGGATCCACCTGGATCCGCTGGAACAGGTCCAGGTGCATCCCGAGCGCGTCCGCGACCAGCGCCTTGATCACGTCGCCGTGCGAGCAGACCAGGTACATCGCGTCGGGTCCGTGCTCGGCGGCGATGCGCTCGTTCCAGTCGCGGACCGCGTCCACCGCGCGGGCCTGGGTGGTCCGCAGCGCCTCGCCGCCCGGGCCGGGGAAGGTGACCGCGCTCGGGTGCGTTTGCACGGTCTGCCACAGCGGGTCCTCGGCAAGCTTCTTCAGCTCCTGCCCGGTCCAGTCGCCGTAGCGGCACTCGCCGACCCGCTCGTCGACCTGCGCGCCCGCGTCGAGCGCGAACTTGGTCCCGAGCCGGGCCGTCAGCACCGCCTCCGAGGTCTGCCGGCAGCGCTCCAGCGGGCTGGTCACCACCGCCGCGAGCGGCACCTCCGCGATCCGCGCCGCCAGCGCGGCGGCCTGTTCCTCGCCCCGATCGTCCAGGAACACCTCCGGCGTCCAACCGGCGAGGACTCCGGAGGAGTTGGCCGTGGTCCGTCCGTGCCGAACAAAGAGCACCGTCGTCATGGGGTCAAGCCTATGTCGGGGTGGTGCGGGCGCCGTGCGCGAGGCGTGCGTGAGGGGTGGGTGGAGCGTGGGAGGGGTGTGAGTGGGGGCGGCCGGGGTGTGGGTGGGGGTGGGGCAGTGGTGGGTCGAGCCGAGTCGGTCGGGCGCGTGAGCCGGCAAACTGGCCGGGTGATCGTCGACTGCGCCATCTATACGAACGGCCGCCGGACCGAAGGACCCGCCGACTTCTCCGACGCGCTGGACGAGGCTCGGCGGGTCGGTGACTCGTTCCTGTGGATCGGGCTGCACGAGCCGACACCGAGCGAGTTCGACCTGGTCACGAGCGAGTTCGGGCTGCACCCGCTGGCGGTCGAGGACGCGTTGCACGCGCACCAGCGGCCCAAGCTGGAGACCTACGACGACTCGATCTTCCTGGTCCTGAAGACGCTGCACTACTACGACGAGACGTCGTCCGTGGAGACCGGCGAACTGATGATGTTCGTCGGCGACTCGTTCGTGGTGACCGTCCGGCACGGTCCGGGCGCGGAGCTGAAGTCCGTGCGCCGCCGGGTGGAGAAGCAGCCCAAGCTGCTCAAACACGGTCCCGGCGCGGTGATGTACGCGGTCGCCGACGCGGTCGTGGACGCCTATCTCGCCATCGCCGGGGAGCTGGAGACCGACCTGGAGGAGCTGGAGGCGCGGGTCTTCTCGCCGAGCCGGGAGAACGACGCCGAGCGGATCTACCTACTCAAGCGCGAGGTCCTGGAGTGCCGGCGCGCCGCGCTGCCGCTGATCGAGCCGATACGGCGGCTGGCCACGTCCGAGGTCGCCTTCGTCCCGGCCGACACCCGGCCGTTCTTTCGGGATGTTGCCGACCACGTGACCAGGGTCACCGAACAGATCGAATCGTTCGACCGGTTGTTGTCCGACGTCCTGGGCGCGCACCTCGCGCAGGTGGGTGTGCGGCAGAACGAGGACATGCGCAAGATCTCCGCGTGGGCGGCGATCTTCGCGGTGCCGACGATGATCGCGGGCGTGTACGGGATGAACTTCGAGCACATGCCGGAGCTGAAGTCGGTGTGGGGGTACCCGGGGGCGGTGGCGCTGATGGTGCTGTCGTGTGTGGGGTTGCATCGCATGTTCCGGCGGAGCGGGTGGTTGTAGGGGGCGGGGTGGGCTCCGTGTTCGGTCACCGCCGTACCGGTTTCGGTGGCCGGCGCGTCCGGGGCTCCGGTTCCCCCGGCGTGTCCTTTGTCGGGTGTGGTCGTTGAACTCGGTACCGGCCGTGGCGGGGATGCACTGGACTCCCCCGCCGCGGCCTGATTTCGTTCCGTGAGCGATCAAGCGGTGGACGCCGGCACCGCCCACGCCGGACTCTCGTAGGCTTCTGCTTGTACAGACGCGGCGGAAGCAGGTGGGGATGTTCGGCAAGTCGGGCAGGCAGCGCACATCGGGGACGCGCCCGGCCCAGGTTCCGGGGGCCGGAGCCGCCGGGGCCGACTGGTCCGCGCACACCCAGCTGGAGGACGCGGTGCGGTCCTACCTGCTGCACCCGGACGTGGCGATGGAGGCCCTGGGCTCGGTGCTGGGCCGCCGTCCCGTGCGCGGCTTCACGCTCGAACGGGTCGTGGACATCAACGCGAACGGCACCTCGGTCTGGCAGGAGGCGGCGGTCTGCGACGACCGGCGCCTGGTGCTGTGGCACAGCGAGGACATGACCGACCCGTCCGCGCCCGGCGGCACGGTGCTGGATTCCTCCGTGCAGGTGATTCCGCTCGGCTCGGTGTCGCACGTCGGGATACGCACCCTGGTGGGCACCGACAACGACGGGCGGCGGCAACTGCGCGGCGCGTTCGTGTTCCTGGCCACGCCGACGCTGCAGGAGGTGGCGACGGTGCGCGGGGAGGACGGCGCGTCGACGGGGCGCTTCCGGCAGGAGGCGTACCGGTTCAGCAAGTCGTTGGAGGACGGCGGGCCGGGGCAGATTCGCCGGCTGTTGGAGTTCGCCGAGGTGATCGCGGCGCGGGTGCCGGGGCCGCGCTGAGGGTGTCGGTGCGGGTGGGTGCTTCGGGCGCTGCGGGTGCGGCGTGGATGATCGTGCGGCGGGCCCTGGCGCGTGTCTTCAAACCCTCGCCGAGCTCCGCGGCGTGAGCGCAGCGAGGAGCCCGAAGGGCGGATGCCGTGCATCGGCGTGCCGGAGAAGCAGGTGCACAGTGGTTCCATTCGCCTGTTTCTCCGGGGCGGCGAGGTGCGGTGCCGGGCGTCGCGGAGCCCGACGGGGGTTTGAAGACACGCGCCAGGTCTGTCGGGCCCGCCGTCGGGTCAGGAGCCGGTGCCGGAGAGGTCCAGCGCCTCGGCGGCCAGGCGCAGCGCCGCCACCCGTTCGTCGAGGGTGCTGCCGTTGGGCGCGATGGTCAGGGTGGTCACGCCGGTGTCGGCGTAGGCCTGCATACGCTCCGCGATCCGCTCCCGGCCGCCGAGCAGGCTGGTCTTGTCGATGAAGTCGTACGGGACGGCCGCGCCCGCGCCCGCGTAGTCCTTCGCCAGGAACCTGTCCTGGATCTCCTTGGCCTCGGCCTCGTAGCCCATGCGGACCGCGAGCCGGTTGTAGAAGTTCTGGTCCCGGCTGCCCATCCCGCCGACGTACAACGCGGCGTAGCCGCGCACCTGTTCGGCCGCCTGCCGAGGGTCGTCGCCGACCACGAGCGGGACGGTCGGCACGACGTCGAAGTCGGTCATCGCCAGTCCGGCCTTCTCCCGGCCGGCGCGGATGTGTACGAGCGATTCCTCGGCGTGCTCCGGGGCGTAGAAGACACCCAGCCAGCCGTCGGCGATCTCGCCGGTCAACTCCAGGTTCTTCGGGCCCACGGCGGCGATGTAGAGCGGGATGTGCTCGCGTACCGGGTGCACGGTGAGCTTGAGCGGCTTGCCCGGGCCGCCGGGCAGCGGCAGCGTCCAGTTGGCGCCCTCGTGGGCGACCCGCTCGCGGCGCATCGCCTTGCGGATCACCTCGACGTACTCGCGGGTGCGGGCGAGCGGCTTGTCGAACTTGACCCCGTACCAGCCCTCGGACACCTGCGGCCCGGACACGCCCAGGCCGAGCCGGAACCGGCCGCCGGAGAGCACGTCGAGCGTCGCGGCGGTCATCGCGGTCATGGTCGGCGTCCGGGCCGGGATCTGGAAGATCGCCGAGCCGACGTCGATCCGGGTGGTCTGCGCCGCGACCCAGGACAGCACGGTGGCCGCGTCCGAGCCGTAGGCCTCCGCGGCCCAGCAGACCGCGTAGCCGAGCCGGTCGGCCTCCTGGGCGACGGCCAGATTGTCGGCGTCGTTGCCGGCGCCGAAGTAGCCGAGGTTGATTCCGAGTCGCATCTCCGCGGACCCCCTGTTCGACGTCTGTCCGACGTCCGTCTCACGCCGGGACGGCGTTCGTCCGGCTGGTTGGCGCTGCCTGTTGCCTGGCGCGTGTCTTCAGCCCGTCGGGCTCCACGACGCCCGGCACCGCACCTCGCCGCCCCGGAGGAACAGGCGAATAGAAACCACTATGCACCTGCCTCTCCGGCACGCCGATGCACGGCACCGGATGCCGCGGAGCCCGACGGGGGTCTGAAGACACGCGCCAGGCCGACCATACCGCGTGACCTACCCGTCGGTAACCTGTCTCGCCGGCATACCGCCGAACGGCCCCGCCAACGGCGGCGCGGGGGAGGGAACGGCTAGTCTCCGGTGCCATGGAGCAGCGACATCTCGGCCGCACCGGCCTGCGGGTCTCCCGCATGGGGCTGGGCACCATGACATGGGGACGAGACACCGACGAGCACGACGCGGCCGACCAGATGAAGGCATATCTGGATGCCGGCGGGAACCTCGTGGACACCGCCGACGTATACGCCGACGGTGAGGCCGAGTACATGATCGGCCGCCTCCTCGACGGGTACATCCCGCGCTCGGAGGTGGTGATCGCGACCAAGGCCGCGAGCGTGCCGTACAGCGAGCGCCGCTTCGACGGCTCGCGCGGCCACCTGCTCCAGGCGCTCGACCACTCGCTGGCCCGCCTCGGCACGGACCATGTCGACCTGTGGCAGTTGCACGCGTACGACCCGTCGACGCCGCTCGAGGAGACCCTGCACGCGCTCGACCTGGCGGTCACCAGCGGGCGGGCCAGGTACGTCGGGGTGTCCAACTTCTCCGGCTGGCAACTGGCGAAGGCGGCCACGTGGCAGTCGGCGGCCCCCGGCCGGGTGGTGGTGGCCAGTACGCAGGTGGAGTACTCGCTGCTGCAACGCGGCATCGAACGCGAGGTCCTGCCTGCGGCCCTCGACCTGGGCGTCGGCCTGCTCCCGTGGTCGCCGCTGGGACGCGGGGTGCTGACGGGGAAGTATCGCCACGCCATGCCGGCCGACTCCCGGGGCGCATCCGCCCACATGGGCCCCTTCGTCGCCCCGTACCTGGACGACCACTCCCGCCGCATCGTCGACGCCCTGGCCACCGCCGCCGACGGCCTGGGCGCGGCTCCGATCGAGGTGGCCCTGGCCTGGGTCCGCGACCGGCCGGGCGTGGTCGCGCCGATCGTGGGCGCCCGCAACGCCGGCCAGCTCCGCGCGTCGTTGGCGGCGGAGTCCGTGACGCTTCCGACCGAGATCCGGAACGCGTTGGAGGACGTCTCCCAGCCGATGACGGGCTACCCGGACGATTCGTGGAGCCAGGCTTAGGCGGGGGCGTCGGTGGTCCGATGGGGTGCGGCGGGCGCGGCGGACTCATACCCGGGTTTCGAGCACTTGGCCCGGCCAGAACGACCCGTCCGCGCGCAGCATCTCGAACTCCAGGGTCGGGGTGAAGCCGAGCTTCTCGTAGTCGTGCGCGAGCCAACCGTCCTCGCCGGTCCGACAGTGCGTGCGGAGCAGTCGGATGCCGCGCCGGGCGGCTTCGGCTCGGGCGTCGGCGACCAGGGCCGCGATGTCGAGATCCCAGTGCCTCGCATCGCTGACCAGGAGGTACAGGTATAGCTCGGGCTCGTCGGCCGGCGGGACGAACTCCGGGGCCTCGTCGGTCAGTACGGAGCCGCCGGTGATGCGGTCCGACGGGTGCCGGCAGATTCGCGTTCGGCCGGCGCGGGTGTGGCGTATTACGTGTTTGACGATCGGCGGGGGTTCCTCCCACTCCAGGGTTTCGGGCAGGTCGACGTAGCGCGTCGGGAGCAGCCAGGTGGTGTGCTCGTAGAGCATCGAGACGAAGTCCGCTACGTCGTCGAGGCTGCCTTGGGTGACCTTGATGTCGATCACGGTGTCCTCCCCGAGCGCCGGTGGCTTGGCGGGCGGTGGGCACGGTATTGCCGGGGACCGACAGCGGCGGGGGCTGTGGGGCCGTGGGGCTGCCGAGTGTCGGTCGGTCCTGGTTGGTTGGGTGTAGGGAGCGTGCGGTTGGCGGGTCGTCGGGACGGATGTCGGGTCGGCGTTGGTCGCCTCTGGTCGGGGTGAGGTCGGTGTTCGGGGGCGCGCCCGTCGGGGGTTTCGCTGGATCGGGTGGGTCGAGAGGGGCGGCTTCGGTGCGGCGGAAGGTGTCGGGCGGCCGGGTACGGCAGTTTGGGACCATCGATTCCGGCGAGGGTCGGTGACACCGGCGTGGCCGGTTGTGTGTCGGGGTGTTCGAGCGGACGAGTGTGGGTCGGGTGTGGCTGACGTGAGTGTGGGCGGTGCGGGCGGCGTGAACGGCGACGGTGCGGAAGCCGATTCGGAGGATGTGACCGAGCGTCGGGCCGGGGCCGGCCCCGGAGCCACGCCGACCCGGGCCGGCTCCGAGCACGCGCCGTCGGATCCGGAGCCCGAACCGTCGCACGCCCGGGACAACCGGCCGAAGGCCGACCCGGTGGCCCTCCTTCGCGACCAACTCGCGAGGTTGGCTCGCGGCGAGGCCCCCGAGGTCGTCGGCGGCGTGGCGCACATCGAGACCGCCGACCCGAACCACGCCGAGCGCGCCCGCCGTCGCACGACGGTGGCCGCGGAAGCCGCCGAGGCCGAGGCCGCCGCGATTGCCGCCGCCGAGGCCGAAGCGCAGGCCGCAGCCGAGGCTGCGGCGGCCGAGAAGGCCCGTGGCGAGGGGGCTTCGGACGACCTGGCCGCTGCGGAGGATCCGGTGTCTGCTCCCTCGTCGACGGACGAACAGGCCCACCGAGAGGTCGAGGACGGCGATGATGCGCCGTCCCGTCGAGAGGTCGAGGTCGGTGACGAGGCAGCGCCTCGTCAAGAGCCGGAAGCGGGTGAAGGGGCACGGTCCCACCGAGAGCCCGGGGCCGGTGAGGAAGCGCCGCCCCGTCCGGAGCCGGAGGCCGGTGACGAAGCGTCGTCCCATCGAGAGACCGAGGCCGGTGACGAAGCGTTGCCCGATCGGGGCACCCGGCGTGTCCCTCGGCGCATCCGCGACCTGGATCTCCCGCCGGAGCCGGACAACGAGGGCGCCGCTGTCGAATCGGACGGCCCGGCCTCTGCCGACGCTTCGCCAAGCCCGGCCACCGGCGACGCGGCCACGACCTCGCCGGTTGACGAGGGCACGGAGACCGGGACCCCCGACAGCGCCGCTCTCGCCCCTCAGCCGTCGGAGCCGGTGGGCGGTCCGACGAACCCGGCCGGCGGCGTCGACGCCCGACTCGCGGCCGATGAGAGCGCAGTCCGACCGCCGAACGCCGCCGACGCGACGGCCGCGACGCCGGAGCCCGCCGACGAGGGCTCCGCGCGCGCCGACCGGGATCGGGCAGCGGAGGCGAGGTCACTTCACCCGAAGGCTGCGCGCGGCGCCGACGCCGTGGAGGCCGTCGACGCCGGTACCGAGGACGCTTCCCCCGGCTCGGACGCCGAGAGCGATGTTGTCGCTGCTCCGGATGGCGACGGCGATGGGTCGGGCTTCGGGAGGGGCGGTGGTGCCCTTGCTTTTGGGGGTGACGGCGGCAGGTCCCCGATGGTGGGCGAGAGCGGTACGCCTCGGGGGTCGGGCGTTGGCGAGGGCGGTGGGCGCGAGCGTGGGGCCTGGGGGCGGCCCGGTGGTGGTGGCGGTGCCTCCGATCCGGGGGTGGGGGAGGTGGAGCGGCGGCCGTTCGGTGTCGTGGTTGCCGATGTTGCTCGGCTGCTGGGGGCTGCCGGGGCTCCCGAGGGGATGGCTCCCCGGGTGGTTGC
This sequence comes from Embleya sp. NPDC055664, assembly GCF_053618075.1. Taxonomy (NCBI): domain Bacteria; kingdom Bacillati; phylum Actinomycetota; class Actinomycetes; order Kitasatosporales; family Streptomycetaceae; genus Embleya; species Embleya sp. NPDC055664. The sequence goes on along the minus strand of NZ_JBSHGZ010000004.1, from coordinate 402,275 downwards.
CGCGCTGGGGAGCGAGGCGGCGGAGCTGTTGGCGGGTGATCCGTGGGCATTGCTCGGCGTGGCGGGGATCGCGCCGCAGCAGGCCGACCTCTTCGCGCGTGGGGCGTTGGGTGCCGCGTGGGCCGCCGACGATCCTCGGCGGGTGGGGGCGATTGTGCTGTGGCTGCTTCGCCGGGCCGCTCGCCGGGGGGATACCGCGATCGAGGCCGATGCCGTTCGGGCGGCGCTCGGGCACTTCGAGGTGGGTGAGCCCGATACGGCGTTGCGCGCCATATTGGCCGAGGGTCGGGTGATGGCCTTCGCCGCCGTACCTGCCGCCTCCGCCGAGGCGGAGGGCGAGGAGGACGGCGACTTCGACGAAACGGACGACGGCGACGGGGACTTCGAGGCCGACTTCGAGGAGCCCGACGAACTCGCCGCCGTCGGTGGTGTGCTGCTCGCCCTGGACGACTACGCCCTTGCCGAGGAGGCCATCGCCGAGGCAGTCGTGCGGCTGATGTCGACGGTCGAGCCCTGGCCGGAGTTCGGCGACGGCAAGCTGGATCGGGCGCTGGCTTCGACCGGCGTCGTGCTCTACGCCGCGGGCCCCGGTGAGGAGCCGCCCGCAGCGATTTCGGCCGTCGTCGCGAAGGTTCGGGCGGCCCGGCTTCGGGCGGTCGTGGTCGCCCCGACCACCGACGGCCGGGATCGCCTCGGCGCCGGTGCGGTCGGTCTGCGCGAGTTGGCCGCGATGGAACGTGGCCCGGACGGCACCCTCGAACTCGACCTTCTCGTCGTCACGGACGCGACCCTGCTCGACGTCACGGCCGCGGCGGCGATTTTCGAGGCGGTTCCCGACGGCGCCAGGCTCCTGCTGGCCGGCGACCCGGCCGGCCTCGAATCGACCGGTCCGGGACGGGTGTTCACCGATTTGGCCGCCACCGGCGCGATCCGTGCGCTGGTCGCGCCGAACGTCCCGGACGGACCCCTCGAAGCGCTCGCGGACGGCATCCGGGACGGCCGGCTGCCACCGATTCGGGATCCCGAGCGCCGTGTCGTGCTGATCCCCGCCCGCACCGGCGAGGAAGCCGCCCATCGCTGCGCCCAGTTGGTGGCCGACTCGATTCCGAGGGCGATCGGCATTGCGGCGCGGGACGTGCTGGTCGTCGCTCCCCTGGCCACGGGGCCCGCCGGCGCGAACGCGCTCAACGCCGCCCTGAAGGCGCGGCTCAACCCGGGTCCGGGCGGCGGGAGTTCGCCGACGCCGGGCGCCATCGACGTCGGCGACCGGGTGATCCGGGCCACGACCGACCCGAGTTGTGGGGTGGTCCAGGGGACGGTGCGCGAACTCCTGCCCGACGGGCGGGCGGTCGTGCTCTTCGGGACGGCCGCGCCGGAGGCGGTACCCCCGACGGAGCTTCGCCACGGTTGGGCCTTGACGGCCCGTCAATCCCTGGGCGTGCGGCGTCCGGCCGCGGTGGTCGTACTGCCCGCCGAGGGCGCCGACGCCTACACCAGGGCCCTCATGTACACGCTCGTCACGCGAGGCGAACGCCACGTCTCGATCGTGCACGCGGCCGGTCCGGCCCTCGCCGCCGCGGTGGCCGCCGACCCGACCCGGCAGCGAACCACCCACCTGCGGCAGGCGTTCGGGGAGGCGGCCGGCTGAGGGACCCTCGGCGCCCGGGCGCGGTGAGCCCGGGCGTGTGCGTGGGCGCGTGCGTGTGCGTGAACTTCAGTCGGCGAGGCGTTCGCCGGTGGACTTCGAAAACTTGTGGATCTCGTCGATGCGGGGGGTCACCCGCAGCGTCTCGCCCTTGTGCGGCACCCGATTGCCGGGCACCCGGACGACCAGGGGCGCGGGCGAGTCGTCGACCCGGGCGGTGCCGTATACGTAGGCGTCGGAGCCCAGTTCCTCGACCACGTCCACCGTGACGGGCAGGCCGCCGGCGTCCGCGTCGGAGGTGACCTCCAGGTGCTCCGGACGGATGCCGACCGTGATCCGCTCGGCCTTCTCGGCGCGGGCCGTTTCCAGCGCCTCGCGGGTGAGCGGGATCGGGGCGTCGCCGAACCGGAAGCCGTCCTCGGTCAGTTCGGTGTCGATCAGGTTCATCGACGGCGAGCCGATGAAGCCGGCCACGAACACGTTGTTCGGGTGCTCGTACATCCGACGTGGGGTGTCGACCTGTTGGAGGATGCCGTCGCGGAGTACGGCGACGCGGTCGCCCATGGTCATCGCCTCGACCTGGTCGTGCGTCACGTAGACCGTGGTGGTGCCCAACCGCCGTTGCAGGCCCGCGATTTGGATGCGGGTCTGGACGCGGAGCTGGGCGTCGAGGTTGGACAGCGGCTCGTCCATCAGGAATACGCGCGGTTCGCGGACGATCGCGCGGCCCATCGCGACGCGTTGGCGCTGACCGCCGGAGAGCGCCTTCGGCTTGCGGTCGAGGTATTCGGTGAGGTCGAGGATCTTCGCGGCCTCGGTGACGCGTCGGGCGATCTCGTCCTTCGGCCGATGTGCGATCTTGAGTGCGAAGGCCATGTTCTCGGCCACCGACATGTGCGGGTAGAGCGCGTAGTTCTGGAACACCATCGCGATGTCGCGGTCCTTGGGTTCGAGGTTGGTGACATCGCGGTCGCCGATGCGGATCGCGCCCGAGTTCACGTCCTCCAGGCCCGCGAGCATCCGCAGGGCAGTGCTCTTCCCGGAGCCGGACGGGCCGACCAGGACGAGGAATTCGCTGTCGCCGATCTCCAGCGAGAGCTGGTCGACGGCGGGCCTGTCGCCCTTGGTGTACCGGCGGGTGGCCCGGTCGAACGTGACGGTAGCCATGGAGTCGCGCCCCTCACCCGGCAGGAACGTGCCGGACGGTCCTAGGTAGTGGGGGTATCAGCGTGTCGGGGGACCGGGGGCGTGGGGTCGGGGCGCGCGGAGGATGTCACCCACGTGAGTGACGCCGGTGCGCCGGGTGGCGGGGCGGGGCGGTGTGGCGCGGTGCGCGCGGGGCCGGCCGCGCCGTGGTCCGGTCAGTCTGTTTCGAGGACTTCGAATCAGTCCGCTTCGAGGACTTCGAAGGTGTCGCCCACGTGGAGGATGCCGGTGGTGTGGGCGGGGAGTTCGGGGACCAGGTTCTGGCCGAAGACCAGCTTGGTACCGAAGCGGCGGTGTCTGCCCAGGGCCCGGAGCGGTTCGGGGCCGCGTTCGCCGGTCCACTGGTCGGTGGTGGTGATGACGCAGCGCGAACACGGCTTGACCACGCGGAAGACGACATCGCCGATCCGAATCCGACGCCAGCGGTCCTCGGCCCAGGCCTCGGGCTCGTCGATGACCACGTTGGGGCGGAAACGGTTCATCGGCAGTGGGGATTCGACGAGACCGTTCAGCGCTTCGAGTGAACCCGTCGTGGTCAGGAGCAGCGGAAAGCCGTCCGCGAAGCTCACTCGATCGGATGAGTCGGCGAACCTCTGATCGGGCAACCGCCGGGTCGGGTCGTCCAGGTAGACGAGCCGCACGTCGATGCCCAGCAACTTCCCGAACCACGTATGCGCGTCGTCCGGGCCCACGGCGGCCTCGACCTCGTCGTTCCAGACCGTCACCGGCACGAGCCGGACCTCGGCGGGCGGCTCGATCCGGAGTTCGTCCATCGAGGGCGCGCGGACGACCAGTCGTCCGCCGTCCTCCTGACGTACCGCCACGGTCGCGAGCAGGGGCTGCTTGCGTTGGCTGAGAAACCGTCCGGTGGTGTCCACCAACATCCAACGCCGGTCCCCGGCAAGGCCCCACGGCTCGACCACGGCCTCGGAGAGGTCGATGCCACGGGTGGACTTGATCGGGTACAGGTGCAGGGAGGCGAGGTGGCGCATGGCTTCACTGTTTCACGCCGGCCCGTGAGGGCCGACGGCGGCTCCGCGCGACGCCTCGGCTCGGGGACGGCCACGCGGGACGTACGGGTATGACGACTCTCGGTACTCGACCTCGCTCGGGCGTGCGCTCGGCGGCGTTCGCTCAGTAACGGGGCGGGAATTGGCCAGGCTCGCCCATGTTCGGCACACGCGGCGCGGGAACCTGCGGCGGCTGGACGTACTGCGCGGCGTACTGCCCGGCACCCGGCTGCGACTGGTGCACGGCCGGCTGCGGAGCCTGCGGCGCGGCCGGGGCCATCGACGCATAGCCCGACATGGGCGCGTTGTTGTACTGACCGCCCCCGTACTGCGGAGCGCCACCGTACTGCGCGGGCACCGGCAGCGGCGCGGGCAGCGCGGGCATCGGCGCGGGCGCGTTGTAGCCGTAGCCCGGGGTCGACGAGCCGTACGCGGGCGCGGGCGACGAGTACGAGGAGGGCAGCGCCGGGAGGGCGGGGAGCGCCGGTCGTTCGCCGAAGAGCGGGTGCATGGCGAAGTCCGGGAGGGGCACGTTGAAGGGGCCGATCTCCGGCCGGCCCCGTTCGGCCACCAGCCGGTCGTAGATCGGGGTCTCCGAATACGGCGAGTAGATGCCGCCGTCATAGGCGCGAGCCGAGGTCATGGCCGATAAGGTACGCGATTCGCGGCGCTTGCGAACCCCCTGGGTCGTGACGAATTTCAGCGGGTTGCGTCTGAACTTCGTCAAGGCTTGCCAATAGCCCGTGCCGGGGTGCTTCCGCCGCCTGCGCAGGCGATGTGATAGGGCGTCACATTTAGGTCGTTTCCGCAACTCCCGACACCCGGGGTCAACCAAACCGACGGGCGTGTCGGGAGGGGGCGGGTTGGGGGCCGGGGCGGCGGGGCGGGGGCGCGACGGGAGGCATTCGGCCTTGCTTGCGGGGGCGGCTGCCGGGGTCGGCGGGGCTCGACCCCGACGGGCGGGTGCCGGCCTCGCCGACGGGGGCGGGTTGCGGGGCGTGGCGGCCGGACCTGGCGGGGCCGATTCTTGATGGCAGAGCGCGGGGCCGCGCCCGGGGATGGAGGCTGTGGGGCGCAGCCGCGTGATCCGACGGGGTCAACCTCGACGGCAGACATGTGGCTCCGTCCGGGGATGCCGGCCGAGATGCGCCTCCGGGTGCCCTGGCGGGCTCCCACCTCGACGGCGGGCCACGCGTCGGCCGCGGACGCCGACTGCGGGGCACGGCTGCCCGACCTGGCGGGGCCCAACCTCGACGGCAGGGGCGCGGATCGCGCCCTTGGACGCCCGCCGCGATGCACCACCGACCCCGCCGGTTCTCAAGCCGACTGCAAGGCACGGGACTTGCTTTCGGCCACCCGGCGCGCCGCAGCCCGACCCGGCGGGCTGTCGCGTCGAACGCAGGGCTTGGGTTCGGTCGGTTTTTCGGAGGCTCTCGCGAGTGGGTCGGGGTGTTCCGACGGACGTTGTGCTTTGGTTCGCGGACCGAACGCTCGCCCTGGGCGCGCCGGTCGGTGCCCGCCGCGGCCCGGGCGGGGTTTCGGAGCAGTGGAGAGCGGCCGTTCGCGTGACGGTGACGAGGCACGTGACAGTTGCGGCGGCCGGTCGATTACCGTGCCCCTCGGGGCCGACCGCGTACCGGCCCCGGCCGCGCCGGGGGCTCGGCGGGCACCGACTGGAACTGCGTCGGGTCGGCTCGAACGTCTACCTCGAAGCCCCGGACGAATACTGGAAGGCGGCCCTGAGGCCGGCCGACGCGAACGCCGCGGCCGGGCTCCGCGACAAGCACGTCCGGATCGACGCGGACGACTCGCGCTTCGAGGACATCACATCACCCGGATCGCGGAGTACGGCAACGTCGCAACGGTCGTCACGGACTGGCGATCCCCGGCCAAGGAACGCTCCGAGGAGATCGTCGACGGCACGCGAACGATCGTGCCGGGGCTGCGCGGCGGCCCACGGTTGCACGTGCCCGCCACGGGGAACCCGGTGCCGATCCGGCTGGAACTCCCGGAGAACGGCACCGTCGAGTGGTCCGACCTCGGCAAGCCGGTCGACGTCACCGCGCCGTCCACATCGGACACCGTCGACCTCCCATCCGAGGTCACCAACCCCACGAACTGATCGGCCCCGGTCCCTACGGCGGCGACGGAGTATGTGCCCCGGCGTCCGGGCCGCCGGCCGTCTACGAACCGGACCGGCGCGCAGCCGCGCTTCGAGCCGGGCCTGTCGCTCGTCGGGTTGCCGCTCGGTCGCGACGGCTTGGTGTCCTCCCCGGCCCCGGGCGTGCAGGGCCCGAGGTTAGGGGGCGCTGGGTCAGTCGAGGGCCCCGCCCACCGCGCCGACGGTGGCCGGGGTGAGGTGGTCGATCAGCTCCGACGGCGTCTCGGCGAGCGAGGTACCGGAGAGCAGCGCTTCCGGCGCCGGGGCCGCCGGTCCGACCCTGGGTCGCCCGGCCCCATGTTTCCTGCGTGCGTTCGCCGCCCGAAGCGGTATCTCTCCACGAACCGTGCGCAGGCCCGCCGAGGAGTCGTCCCATACATCGAGGTCTTCGGTTCGGCAGTGGGTGCGGGGTGTCGGGGCCGGGAGCCGGGACGAGGGGTGACCGAGCATTGAGCGTCGAAGTCGACCGGCACGAAGCAAGAGGGTGAAAGCCAAGCATGTGAAGCGAATACAGTGAGCGACGATCGAATTCGTGAAGATTTGCTCGCGGGGTCGTCCGGGACAAGGTCGTCTTCTCGAGATGATTGGCTTTGACGGTGATTCCGGGGTGGGCCTGTGAGGTAACCCGATCAACGCGAGGACCGGCCCAAGATGGGCGAAACGATCGTTTACTTTGAAATGATTGGTGCACGATTGTGTGCTCTGGAGGCGGGTGCTGCAGAGATGGGCGGCACCGAGGTGTTTGACACCACGAATATTTGGCTTGAGACAAGTGCTTCGGAGGCGGTTGGCGCCACGATGCTTGCGGGGAGGATCGTCCTGGGCAAGAGCTTCTGGACCGGGCGTGATTCCTGGGAAGTCGATGGAGTTCGATGGCTTGCGGGGGGATGGATTGTTGCGAGACGAGTCGAGTCGGGAAAAGATCTCGGGGGTTGATGCGTTGGTTGATGAACTGCTGCCTCCGGCCGGGGGGATTGATCTGCCACCGGTTCGCGCCGTGTTGTTCGATCGGATCCACGGGGGATGGATCGGGCGATGCCTTGGCGCCCGTGAGGCGAGGCAGGGATTGGGTTCCGGTCCGGCCGAGGATCGCAGTGACGCGGTTGATCGGGCGGTTTTGAGTCTGCGGGTTTTGGAGTCGTACGGGCCGGGGTTCACGAGTGCGCAGGTTGGCGGATTGTGGTTGCTCACCCTGCCGTTCCTACGGGCCTTTGCGGCGGAGCAGGCCGCGTATCTGCGTTTGCTTGAGGGGGATTTGCCCCCGACCACGGCAGGTGATGGGAGCGGGTCGGGTGAGGCGATGACGCGGGCCGACCTGTATGGCTATGTGGCGCCCGGGGATCCGAGGCGGGCGGCTCGGTTGGCTCGGAAGGATGCGGTGGTGTCGCATGCCGGGGAGGGGGTGTACGCCGCCATGTGGTGTGCTGCCCTTGCGGCGGCGGCCTTCACGGCTCGGGATGCGGCGCAGGCGGTCGGTGTTTCGTTGCGGCACGTTCCGGTGAAGTCGGGGGTGTCGCGGGTGGTTCGGGATGTGTTGGTTGCGTCTGCGCGTGGGTGGGCCTGGGACCAAGTGGTCGCCGAGGTACGACGAGAGTCCGGGAGCGACGATCGGCACGACGCGTCGGGGAGCGCGGGGCTGATCGCGGCTGGGTTGTTGTGGGGAGACGCCGATCCCGCTCGGCAGATTGGGCTGACTGTGCGCGGCGGATGGGACGTTCATGCCACCGCGCCGTTGGTGGGCTCGATCGCAGGCGTGTTGCACGGTGCCGAGGCGGGATGGCCGGAGGGGGTGGCGACTCGGGTCGAGACCGCGCTGCCCGGGGAAGACGTTTGCGCGCTGCGGCAGTTGGCGCGGCGGACTCTGGCGGTGAGCGGAACCGAGTTGCCCCTGCGGTGACGTTGGACCATGGGCCGGGTGCCCGAGGCGGCTGGACCGTCGTTGGTGGCGGGGTGGCGGGGTGGCGGGGTGGCGGGTTCGTTTGCGGATTCGGGCGCCGGCGCACGTTGTGGTGGCTGGGATGCGGGTCCTGGCGGGGCCATTCGTACCGTGGCGACGGCTGACGACCGCCCTGGGGAGCCGTCGGTGTGCCGGTGGACTCGGGCCCGGGGGTTCTGGTGCTCGGGTTGCTGGGGACCTGGGCCTGGGCCCGGGCTGGGGAGGGGTGGGTTACTCCTCTGGGATTAGTGGGGGTTGCTTGACGTCGGCTGGAGTAATGCGGAGATCGGTCCTTGGCCGGACGAGTGGGGTGGGGTTGGGCGGAAGCCTTGGGGCATGGAGATTTTGGCGCGGGAAGAGAGCGGCTCGGGGGGCGACCCGGGTGTGCCCGTACGGTCACGGCCGCGGCCGTCGCGGCGGGGGCGGTTGTGGGGGTTGCCGTGGGTTGTGGTGGGCGGGTGGGTGTTGGTGGTGCTGGTGGCGGGGATGTTCGCCGCCAAGCTCGGTGACGTGCAGCGCAACGAGGCCGTGGACTACCTGCCCGCCAACGCCGAGTCCACCCAAGTGGCGCGGATCCAGGGCGGGTTGCCGGGCGGCGACGCGATGGACGTGCAGATCGTGTATCGCCGCGACGGCGGATTGACGCCCGCCGATCGGCAGACGGCCGCCGCGGGGGTCGCCGACGTGGTGGCTCGGCATCCGCTCGTGGGTGGCGCGGCGCCGGCCGCGCAGGAGTCGGTCGATCACACCACGCTGCGCTACGCGTTGTCCGTCGACCGCCGGGGCGCCGAACCGGACGACATCGTGCCGGACATCCGCACCCTCGTGGAGCGGCATCCCGACGGACTCAGCGTGCGTGTCGGTGGCCCCGGCGGCATCACGGCGGACATGCAGGAGGTGTTCTCGTCCATCGACGGGACGCTGATGCTCGCGAGCGTGCTCGTGGTGGCCGTATTGCTCATGCTGACCTACCGCAGCCCCTACCTCTGGATCGTCCCGCTCGTCTGCGCCGGAGTCGCCGTGGCCGTCGCGACGGCGACGGTGTACGGGTTGGTGCGCGCGTTCGGGATCACCGTCACCGGGCAGAGCTCCGGCGTGCTGACGGTGCTCGTGTTCGGAGCGGGCACCGACTACGCGTTGCTCCTGGTGGCCCGCTACCGCGAGGAACTACGAGTACACGAACGGCCGTTGGCGGCCATGCTCGCCGCGCTGCGCGGTTGCGGGCCCGCCGTGCTGGCCTCGTCGGGGACGGTCGTGGTCGGGCTGCTCTGCCTCACCGCCGCCGATCTGAACAGCAGTCGGGGCATGGGGCCGGTCGGGGCGGTGGGCGTGGTGTGCGCGCTCGCGGTGATGACGACCCTGCTGCCGGCGATCCTCGTGTTGCTCGGGCGGCGGGTGTTCTGGCCGTTCGTGCCGGTGTTCGGGAGTGCGCCGAAGCTGGGGCGTGGGGCCTACGCGCGGATCGGAACGGCGGTGTCGCGGCGGCCGATCGCCGTGCTCGTCACGGGAGTGGTGCTGCTCGGGGCCGGGGCGTTGACCGCATTCGGGCTGCCGGGCGCGCTGCGGCAGAGCGACGGCTTCACGAAGAAGCCCGAGTCGATCGTGGCCCAGGAGACGTTGAGCGCGGCCTTCCCCGAGCAGTCCGGTGCGCCGATCGCGGTGCTGGCGCGGAGCGAGCGGGCCGGGGACGTGCTGGCGGCGGTGGGCTCGACCGAGGGGGTCGAGCATGTGCGTCAGGGACGAACGGCCGGTGGTTGGACGGAGATCCAAGCCTTCGCGAAGGATCGACCCGAGTCGGCCGGGGAGCATGCCACGATCGAACGCCTGCGTGCGGTACCGGATGCCCGGGTCGGCGGCCCCACCGCGCAGCAGATGGACACCGCGCACACCACGGCCAGGGACCGCCGCGTCGTTGTGCCGCTCGTACTGCTCGCGGTATTGCTGGTGTTGATCGTGCTGTTGCGCAGCCTGGTGGCGCCGCTGATTCTGGTCGCCGCCGTCGGCTTGGTCTGGGCGGCGTCGCTCGGACTGGGCGGGCTGGTCTTCGAGCACGGCTTCGGGTACGCGGGCGTGGACGCGCAAACGCCGCTGCTGACCTTCGTGTTCCTGGTCGCGCTCGGGGTGGACTACGGCATCTTCCTGATGCACCGCGTGCGGGAGATGGCGCTGCGCGGGGATTCGGTGCGGATTGCCGCGCCGGCCGCGCTGGAGACCACGGGCGGGGTGATCGCCTCGGCCGGGTTCGTGCTCGCGGCGACCTTCTCGGTCCTCGCGCTGCTGCCGCTGGTCTCCCTCGTGGAACTCGGATTCGTGGTCGCGGTGGGGGTGCTGATCGATACGTTCCTGGTCCGGACGTTCCTGGTCACCGCGGCGAGCGTGGCGCTGGATCGGTGGATCTGGTGGCCCGGCCCGCTGTCCCGACGGCCCGCGCGGGACACGACCGGGACCCGGCAGGCGCAACCGCCCGTGTCGACCCGGAAGATGGCGGTGTGACGACACGAACGAGGTGGGGTGGGGCGTCCGTCGCGGACGCCCTGCTCGCCGTCCTGTTGGCGGCGGGGGCGCTCGGCGCGGCGCAGGTGTGGTCGGCGCAGCGGGCGCTGGACCCGGTCGGGGTGGCGCTGCTGGTGCTGACGTTCGCGCTCACCGTGCCCTATCACCACCGCGAATACCTGCACGAGAGCGCCGCGGTGCCGGCGTTGGTGGCGTTGGGGACATACGCGGCGTACGTGCGGCGCGGGGCGGCCGTCGTGGTCGGCGTGGCGGCGCTGACCGTGGCGGTCGTGGCGATGACCCTGGGCGGTACCGACGGGCCGAGCTGGCGCGATCGTTGCGGGATGGCGGGCTGGGTGGTCGCGGCGGTGGTCGCGGGCCAGGCGTGGCGCAGCCATCACGACTACGTGAGCGCGATCATCGATCGGGCCGAGCGCGCCGAACGCACCCGGGACGAGGTGGCCCGGCGGCGGGTCGCCGAGGAACGCCTGCGGATCGCACGAGACTTGCACGATCTGCTGGCGCACAGCATCACGCTGATCGGCGTCCAGGCGGGGGTGGCCGCGCACCTCGCCGCGCAGGAGCCGCCGGCCGACCCTACGGTCATGGTGGGCGCGTTGGACACGATCGCGCAGACCTGTCGGGACGCCCGCCACGAACTGCGGGCCACGCTCGCGGTGTTGCGCGATGCCGAAGAGGTCGCGTCGTACGAGGCGGTGCCGGGCCTGGCCGGTCTCGACGGCCTGGTCCCGCTGGCGGGCGCGGCCCGCTCCGCCGGCATCGACGTCACCCTGACCGGACACGACGGCCCGACGCCCGCGCCCGAGGTGGGCGTCGCCGTATACCGGATCGTGCAGGAGGCGCTGACGAACGTGGTCAAGCACTCGCATGCGCGCACGGTCCGGGTCGAACTGAGCGCCGACGACACCGAGTTGCGGGTGCGCGTGGTCGACGACGGGCACGCGAACGGGGTCGGGGAGGGCACCGGCTTCGGCATTCTCGGAATGACCGAACGGGCCCGCAGCGTTGGTGGCACGTTGGTCGCGGGCCCGGCTCCCGAGGGCGGGTTCGCGGTCTCGGCGGTGTTGCCGATGGCACGGTCGGAGGGCGCGGGGTGAAGGCGACTTCGTCGTGCCGACTGCCCGGCCGCGCCGGTCGTGCCGGCCGTGCCCACCGTCCCGACCGCCCCGGCCGGCGGGTTTCGGATGAACGGGGGAGTGTGTGATGGGCGATGCCTTGCGGGTGTTGCTGGCCGACGATCAGCATCTGGTGCGGTCGGCGTTCGCGATGTTGGTGTCCTCGGCGGCCGACATGGAGGTGGTCGGTGAGGCCGCCGACGGGCGGGCCGCGCTGGAACTCGCCCGGGAGTGCAGGCCGGACGTCGTGGTGATGGACATCCGGATGCCGATCCTGGACGGCATCGAGGCGACGCGGCTGATCGCGGCGGATCCGGAGTTGTCCCGGATCCGGGTGCTGGTGTTGACGACCTACGAGGACGACGAGAACGTGCTGGCCGCGTTGCGCGCCGGTGCCGGCGGGTTCCTGGTCAAGGACACGCGCCCGGCCGAACTCCTGGCCGCCATCCGCACGATCGGGGCCGGCGAGGCGCTGCTGTCGCCCGGCCCGACCGCACGGTTGATCTCGCGCGTGTTGCGGATGCCGGCGACGGCGAGCACGGGTACGCCGGGCTCGGCTCGGGTGGCCGACCTGTCGGCGCGCGAACGCGAGGTGTTGACGCTGGTCGGACGAGGGCTGACGAACGCGGAGATCGGCACGCTGCTCGGGCTCAGCCCGCTGACCGCCAAGACGCACGTGAGCCGCATCATGGCCCGGCTCGGCGCCCGGGACCGGCCGCAACTGGTGGTCATCGCCTACGAGTCTGGGCTGATCGTGCCGGGGGACGACCTGTCGCCGGCGTAGCGTTCGACAACGGTGCACCGCGACCGCGACCGCCGCCACCACCCCGACCCCGCCCGGGCGACGGACGAGCCGCGCCGCCCGCCCGGCTCCGCGCGCCCGCTCAGTCGCGGTACTCCGCCTCCGGCGCCGTCACACCCCCCGACTCCGGGATGTAGCGACCCAGGTAGGTGTCGAACAACCGACGCCAGGTGCCGTCGTGCCGGATGCGTTCGAGGGACGCGTTGACGAAGCGGACCAAGTCCGGTTTGCCCTTGCCGATTTCGAGCCCGTAGGGCTCGCTGGTCAACTTGGGCCCGACCACGCGGATGAAGCGGTCCTGCGCCTGGAGGCCGGCCATGACGGTGTCGTCGCCGACCGCCGCGTCGGCCTGGCCCTGCTGGATGCGGACGAGGCAGTCCGTCCAGTTGTCGCCGGTGACGTCGACCAGGCCCCGCGTGGTGTGTACCGCGTCCGCGGCGGTGGTGCCGCCGACCGTACACACCCTGGTCCCGGTCGGCAGACCGGCGAGGCCCTTCGCGTGGTCGGCGCCCGCGGCCGGGGTGTCGTCGACGATCAGTACCCGCTGGCCCGACTCGTAGTAGACCGAGCTGAAGTCGACCACGGCCCGCCGACGGCAGTTGACGGTGACGGACTTCGCCACGATGTCCACCGTGCCGTCCGCGACCGACTGTTCGCGGATGTTGTTCGGCACCACCCGAAAGCGCAGTCGGCTCGGGTCGTTGCCGCCGAACAGGTCCGCGGTGATCTCCCGCACCAGGTCGACGTCGAAGCCCTTGAGCCGGTTGTGGTCGGTCACGTCGGCGTAGCCGAACGGGTAGGCGCTCTGGTCGATCCCGACGGTCAGGTAGCCCCGCTCCAGGATGCGGGTGAGCGAGCCCTCGGTGCGGTAGTCGGCCGCGCGGGGCGGGCCGGAGGCGGGCCGCAGGCTCGCGGTGGGGTTCCCGCAGGCGGCGGCGGGTGGTTCGCCGGCGGCTCCGGGGGCGAACCCGGGTGCGGTCGCCCCGGCGTCGGGGCGTCCGGTGGGCGAGGCGGCGGGTGCGCCGGACGTCGTGGAGCGGGCGGACGTACACGACGCCAGCGCCGCGAGCACGATCAGCACGACCGCCATCGACAGCGCGGATGTCGGCCGAAGCGTGCGTCTCCGGCATGGCCCAAGCCGCATCCCTCGGTCGCCCCGGCGTCGCGGGTGTCGAGCCGCCGCACGCGGCGCCCACCCGTCGGGACGCCGAAGTCCGGTGAACGGTAGGGCCCGAAGCGGGCGGCGGGCCGTGCGATGCGGTCGAACCGCGTGCCTGTACATGACGCGCCACCTCCCGGGGCGGTGTGCGCGACACCGCTCGACGGAGCCGATACGGCCTCGATCGAGACGCTACCGGGCGAACTCGCGGACTACCGGGGGTAATCCCCCGAATCGTCGAGACCGTACGCGGGTGCCCGATCGGCGTCGGAACCGTCGGCCCCCAGGCTCCCCGTCAAGCAGCGTTGGATCTGGGGGCCGAGCCAGGCGACCACCTCGGGATGCGTCATGGCCACGATCGGCGGCAGCCGCAGGACGTATCGGCACAGGGCGAGGCCGAGCACCTGGGTGGCGATCAGGCCGGCGCGCCGGGGGGCCTCGGCGGGGTTCGGGCAGGTGCGGAGTACGAGCGGGGCGAGCTGGTCCGCGAAGACCGCGCGCATACGCTCGGCGGCGTCGTCGTTCGTCACCCCGGTCCGCAGCAGGATCAGCATCGCCTCGTTCCCCTCCCACCGGTCGAGGAAGTGCGCCGAGAGCACCGCTCCGAGCTGCGAGCGCGGGACCGCATCGAGCGCGGGCAACCGCAGATCGACGTCCGCCGCAGCGGCGAACAACTTCTCCTTCGTGCCGAAGTAACGCATCACCATCGACGGATCGATCGCCGCATCCGAGGCGATCGCCCGAATAGTGGCCCGCTCGTAGCCGTCGGCGCCGAATCGTTCCCGGGCGGCGGCCAGGATCACGGCCTTGGTCTCGATGGACGACCTTCGCGGAGTACTCATGCCAACGATTGTAGGCCAACACATGTTGACTTACCGTCGCGGGAGCGCCATGGTTATGCCAACAGGCGTTGGCCAACAGACGTTGGCCTTCGATCCCGGCCTCCGATCCCCACCCGAGGAGCCCCCGATGAGCACCCGACTCCCCGCCACCACCGACGTCCTCGTCGTCGGCGCCGGCCCCGCCGGACTGACCCTCGCCCTGGCCCTCGCCGCCCAGGGCCGGGACGTCACCGTCGTCGACGCCCACACGGCCGCCGAGCAGACCTCGCGCGCCGCCGTCGTGCACGCCCGCACCCTCGAGGTACTGGCCCCTCTCGGAGTCGCCGCGCCGCTCGTCGCGCAGGGCATCCCCGCGCCGACGTTCACCGTCCGCGACCGGGACCGCGTGGTGGTCCGGATCGACTTCACCGACCTGCCCACGGAGTACCCGTACTCGCTGATGGTCTCCCAGGCCACCACCGAGGCCGCCCTCCTCGACCGCCTCACCGCACTCGGCGGCACCGTCCTGCGGCCGTACCGGGTGACCTCCCTCGACCAGGACGCCGACGGCGTGACCGCGACCTTCGAGAGCGGCGAACGTCTCCGCGCCGGCTGGGTGGTCGGCGCCGACGGCATGCACAGCACGGTGCGCGACCAGGCCGGGATCGGCTTCCAGGGCGGCACCTACGCCGAGTCGTTCGTCCTCGCCGACGTACGGCTGAGCGGCGCGGTCGCGGCCGACGAGGTGGTCCTGTACTTCGCGCCCGCCGGCCTCGTCGTGCTCGCCCCGCTCCCGGGCGGTCGGCACCGGATCGTCGCGCCGGTCGCCGACGCGCCGCACGAGCCGTCGGCGGCCTACGTCCAGGAACTCCTCGACGTACGCGGTTCGAAGACCGGCCGCGTGGTGGTCGAGGAGGTCGTCTGGGGATCGCGCTTCCGGGTTCACCACCGGATCGCCGACACCTACCGCGCGGGCCGGATCCTGCTCGCCGGCGACGCCGCCCACGTACACAGCCCGGCCGGCGGCCAGGGCATGAACGCCGGCATCCTCGACGCGGTGACCCTGGCCGAGGCGCTGGGCTCGGTATTCGACGGCGGCCCCACCACGGCCCTGGACACCTACGGCGCCACCCGCCGCCCGATCGCCGAACGCATCGTCAGGCTCGCCGACCGGATGACCCGGGTGGCCACCCTCACCCCGGCGCTGCGCCCCCTGCGCAACACCGTGCTGCGCACGCTCACCCGGATCCCCGCCGTGCGCCGCCGACTCGCCCTGCAACTCTCGGGCTTGACCTACCGCTGACCCCGCCGGGACCGGCCGCGCCGCGAAGCGCGCCGCCACCGATCCCCGGCCCGCGAGGACACCGGACCCACCCCGGCCCCGCCCCCTCAGACCCCCACCGGCCACAGCGCCGCGCCCGGCGCCGCGTCGCCCACCCCGACCTGCGCGTCCGGAACCGGCGATGCCCCGACGTGCTCGACGCCCGTCCGGTCCAGCGCCGCCGACAGGTCCGCCCACAGGTCCGCCTCGTGTTCCAGGCCGATCGACAGGCGGAGCAGGTGCGGACCGATGTCGCCTTCGGTGCGCGCCGCGTCGTCGATGACCCGGTGGGTCAGCGAAGCCGGGTGCTGGATCAGGGTGTCGACGCCGCCGAGGCTCACGGCGGGGGTGATCAGGCGGAGAGCGCCGACCAGCCGCATCGGGTCGCCGGTCGGTTCGAAGGCCACCAGGGCGCCGCCGATGCTCGGATAGTGCACCCGCGCCACCGCCGGGTGTGCGGCCAGTCGGGCGGCCAGCGCGGCGGCCGTCGCGGAGGCCCTGGCGACGCGGATCGGCAGGGTCGCGAGGCCGCGCAGCAGCAGATAGCCCGCCAGGGGATGCAGCAACGCCCCCGTTGCGAACCGGATTTGCCGCAGCGCCTTGGCCCACTCCGGATCACAGGCCACCACACCGCCGAGCACGTCGCCGTGTCCGCCCAGGAACTTGGTCGCACTGTGCAGGACCAGACGGGCACCCGAGGACGCCGGCTGCTGCAGGACCGGTGTGGCGAACGTGTTGTCCACCAGCAGCGGTATCTCGCCCGCCTGCGCCGCGAGTTCGGCCAGATCGAGTTCGGCCAGCGTCGGATTGGCCGGTGTCTCGACCATGACCAGGCCCGTGTCGGGCCGCAACGCCGCGGCCACGCCGTCCGGTTCGACCCAGGTGACCTCGGTGCCGAGCAGGCCGCCGGAGAGCAGGTGGTCGGTGGTGCCGTACAGCGGCCGGACCGCGACCACGTGCCGTCGGCCCTGCGCGGCGGCGGCGAGCAGGCACGCGGTGACCGCCGCCATGCCGGTCGCGAACGCCACCGCGTCGGCGCAGCCCTCCAGTTCGGCGAGCGCCTGCTCGAAGCGGCGCACGGTCGGATTGGTCAGCCGACCGTAGATCGCCGAGCCGTCGGGCAACTCACCCTCCGCGTAGGCGTCCAGGGCGAGCGCCGCGGCCGGCAGGTCCGGCAGGGGATAGGTGGTCGACAGGTCGATCGGCACGGCGTGTACGCCCAGCGCGGCCAGGTCGTCGCGGCCGGCGTGTACCGCGCGGGTCTCGAACGTGTGCCGCGCGAGGGGTCCGGCGGGGGTGGAGCCGGCAGGGGCGGCGCCGGCAGGGGTGAGGCCGGCGGGCGCGGTGTCGGTGCGGCCGGCGGTGGCGGGGGAGTCCGGTCGAAGGTCCATGGACGTCATCCTGGGGCGACCTCCGGAGAAGCTGCCCGGACGCCGAATTATCATCGCCGGATGAGCCAATCCATCGCCCTCGATCCGACCGACCTCGGCATTCTCCGGGCTCTCCAGAACGATGCCCGGATCAGCAACAAGGCGCTCGCGGCCGAGGTCGGCATAGCGCCCTCGACCTGCCTGGACCGGGTGGCCCGGATGCGCGCCGCCGGCGTGGTGAAGGGCGCGACGGTGGAGGTGGACGCGGCGGCGCTCGGGCGACCGCTGCAGGCGATGCTCGCGGTGCGGGTACGGCCCCATCACCGCGTGGTGCTCAACCCGTTCGTCGGGCATGTGCTGAAGCTGCCGGAGACCCGCGCGCTGTACCACCTCGCGGGTCCCGACGACTTCCTCGTGCACGTCGCGGTCGCCGACGCGACCGGGCTGCAACGGCTGGTGGTGGACGGCTTCACGGCGCGCACCGAGGTGACCCAGGTGCACACGATGCTGATCTTCCAGCAGTGGTCCGGCGGTCCGCTCCTCCCGCCCGAACCGTCGGTGCCCGCACGGCGCCTGACGGCGGGTTAGCGGTACACCCCGGACTCAGTCGGCCTCGGGCACCGGCTCCGGGCGCGGGTCGACGTCGCCGGCGCCCTCGCCCTGTCGGGCGGACAACACCACCCCTGCGGCCACGGTCAGCGCCGCCACCGCTCCGGCCGCCGGCACCGCCGCCTCGCCCAGGAACGTGCAGGCCAGGACCAGGACCGCGGCGGTCGGCAGCAGTATCTGCTGGGCGGCGCCGCGCTTGTGGTGGCGGGCGTGCAGCGCCCATGTGGTGACCAGGAACAGCCCCGCGGGGATCGTGACGCTCGCCGCGGCGGCGACGTCGGAGATGTGCGCCTCGCCGACGGCCTGCTCGACGGCGACTTCGAGACCGGCCCCGATCGCGGCGGCGGAGCCGAAGATCACGTAGTGGCCGTAGCCCCACAGGAACGCCTGACGACTGGATTGCAGGTATTCGTGGATCGGTGCCGCGAAGTAGATCCAATAGGCCGCGAACACGATCAGCAGCCCGCCGGCGGCGATCGGCAACAACTCGTCCAGTGCGGCCTGGTCGTCGAGCGCGGTCTGGATCGCGACGGTCGCGGCGGACACGCTCTCGCCGAGCATGATGATGGTGAACAGGCCGTAGCGCTCGGCGATGTGATGCGGATGCCAGCTGGTGGAGCGCCCGCGTTCGGCGATGGCCGGTACCGCCATCTCGGCGATCGCCAGCGGCGGGAAGCCCCAGTTCCAGGCGGCGTCGGGGAGGAGCAGGAGCACCACCCAGCCGATCTGGACCAGCACCACGCCGGCCGCGTAGCGCAGCGCGGTGCGGCGGGCGGCCGGGTCGGTCTCGTCGTGGGCCGCGCGCAGCCACTGGAAGGTCAGCGCGAGGCGCATGATCAGGTAGCCGACGATGGCGACCGTGTAGTCGCTGTTCTCGAACGCGCGCGGGACACCGGCGGCCAGGACCAGGACACCGGTGATCTGGACGAGTGTGGCGACGCGGTACAGCGGGTCGTCGCAGTCGTACGCGGAGGCGAACCAGGTGAAGTTGACCCATGCCCACCAGATCGCGAAGAACACGAGCAGGTATCCCGTGATCCCGTGCCCGGGGTGGCCTTCCGCGAGCGAGTGCACCAGGCGGCTGCCGGCTTGCGCGACGGCTACCACGAAGGTCAGGTCGAAGAACAACTCCAACGGCGTGGATGCGCGGTGCGGCTCCGTGGAACTGCGCGAGGTCATGCGGCGCAGGATGGCGGTGGGGCGCGCGGGGTTGGTCACGGGGTGGGTCCTCTCGATCCGGGCGTGATCATGCGCGGAGGGTATCCGAGAGGGGCGGGCAAAACGGGGTAATCCCAGCGGGCGGTGTCGTCGAGGTGACCTGGGGTCGACGGGGTGGCCGGCCTGCGGTTGTCCTCAAACGCCGGACGGGCTGGGGGGTTGGTGGGCTCGCGCTGTGATGTGTCGCCGTGCGTTGGGTTGCGTTTGTGGTGTCCTCAAGCGCCGGACGGGCTGAGGTGGGTGGGCTCGCGCGCTGTGTTGTGCCGTGATGCGGTCGGTTGCGCAGGCGTTGTCCTCAAACGCCGGACGGGCTGGAGGGGTGCTGGATGGGCTGGAGCGTGCCGGAGGGGCTGGATGCCGGACGGCCCGGAGGGGTGCCGGATGGGCTGGAGCGTGCCGGAGGGGCTGGATGCCGGACGGGCTGGAGGGGTGCCGGACGGGCCGGAGCGTGCCGGACCGGCTGGAGGGTGCCGGAAGGGCCGGAGCGTGTCGGACGGGCTGGAGGGTGCCGGACTGGCCGGAGAGCGTTGGGCAGGCCGGAGAGCGTCGGACTGGCCGGAGGGTGTTGGGTGGGATGGAGAAGGTTGGGTGGGTTCGGGTTGGTTGGTGGGTTAGGTCAGGGTTGAAGGGGTTAGGGTTTGTGGGTGGGTGTGGCCTGATAGGGACATGGATAGGTCGAACTCGGCCAGTAGGCAGCGGAGTACGTGGGTGATGCCTGGGGTGCCGCCCAGGGCCAGGCCGTAGATGTAGGGGCGGCCCAGGAGGACTGCGCGGGCGCCGAGGGCCAGGGCCTTGAGGATGTCGGTGCCGGTGCGTACGCCGCTGTCGAACAGGACCGTCAGGTCGTTGCCCACCGCTGCTGCGATCTGCGGCAGGGCATCCAACGCCGGGATTGCGCCGTCCAGTTGGCGGCCGCCGTGGTTGCTGACCACGATGCCGTCCATGCCCGCGTCTCGGGCCTTTCGGGCGTCGTCGGGGTGGAGGACGCCCTTGAGGACGATCGGGCCGATCCAGTTGTCGCGCAGGAACGCCAGGTCGGACCAGGTTTTGGTCGGGTCGGAGAACATTCCGGCCCAGTGCACGATCGCGGCCGTCGGGTCCTCGGCGATCGGGCGGCTCAGGCCGGCCAGGAAGGCCGGGTCGCTCAGGTAGTTGGCCAGGCCGATGTGCCGCAGGAAGGGCAGGTACGCCCGGTCCAGGTCGGTCGGCCGCCAGCCCAGATACCAGGTGTCCAGGGTGACCACCAGCGCGGTGTAGCCGGCCGCCCGCGCCCGGGCGAGCAGGCTGATGGTCACGTCGTCGTCGCGAGGCCAGTAGAGCTGGAACCACCGGGGGCCCGAGCCGGACGCGGCGGCGACCTCCTCCAGGGAGTACGAGGACGCGGTGCTCAACACCATCGGCAGCCCGAGCCCGGCCGCCGCCCGCGCGGTCGCCAACTCGCCCTCGGGATGCACGATCGACTGCACGCCGACCGGCCCGAGCAACACCGGCGCGGGCGAGTCGGTGCCCAATACCGAGCAGGACAGGTCCCGGGCGCCCACGTCCCGCAACATGCGCGGGACGATCCGGCGCCGCTCGAACGCCTCGCGATTGGCCCGCATCGTCGCGCCCTCGCCCGCGCCGCCCAGTACGTAGCCGCGCGGCCCCGGATCGAGCCGTTCGCGCGCCGCCTCCTCCAACGCGCTCGCGCCCGTGGGGTACGGGGGTGTCTCCCCGGTCAGCAGTCCGTCGAGGTAGATCGAGTCCTGAAACGCGGAGAAGGCCCCGGCGGTCTGCGCCGTACCGGCCTGCGGCTCACCGGACTGCGCCTCACCGGGCTGCGGCCCATCGGCCTGCGCACCATCGGACACCGGGCCATCGACCATGACTGACACCCTTTCGCCGCACGGGATCCCGCAGAACCCTGCCGCAGCAATCTTCCCGATGCGGCGGGACAACAAGCACCTTCCTCCGGTGGAATGTCACAGCACACCCGAACGCCACGCACCCAGGGGAGGAATCCGCATGACCCGCACGACCCGCAGCACCCGGATCCCGGGGATGGCCCTCACCGATCACACCTTCGTCGTCCCGCTCGACCACGCGCGTCCCGACGGGCCGACCATCGAGGTCTTCGCCCGCGAGGTGGTCGATCCCACCGCGACGGGTCGCAACCGGCCGTGGTTGTGCTTCCTCCAGGGCGGCCCGGGACAGAAGGCGCAGCGGCCCCCACGCGCCAACGGCTGGCTGGCCCGTGCGCTGAAGACCCACCGGGTGCTGCTGCTCGACCAACGCGGTACCGGACGCAGCACGCCTGTCACACCGAGCCTGGCGGCGCGCACCCCACCCGACGAACTCGCCGCCCTGCTACGGCACATGCGCGCGGACTCGATCGTCGCCGACGCCGAGCTGATCCGCCGTCGACTATGCGGCGACGAGCCGTGGGAGACGCTCGGCCAGAGCTACGGCGGCTTCATCACCCTCGCGTATCTCTCCCGAGCCCCCGAGGCGCTGAAGTCCTGTTACGTCACCGGGGGTTTGATCGGCCTGGACGTCACCGCCGAGGACGTCTACCACCGCACCTACCCGAGGGTGCGGACCAAGAACGCCGAGTACTACGCACGCTACCCGGACGACGTGGAGGCGGTTCGCCGGCTCGCCGACCACCTGGCCGCGCATGACGTGCGGCTGCCCGACGGCGACCGACTGACCGTGCGCCGACTGCAGTTCCTCGGCTCGGTGTTCGGCATGGGCGACGGTTTCGAGCGGGTGCACTGGATGCTGGACGAGGCGTGGGACGGCGACCGGGTCTCGGACACCTTCCGTGCCGCCGCCATGCAGGCCACCGCGCTGACCGACCAACCGCTGTGGGCCGTGCTCCAGGAGCCGATCTACGGGCAGGGCAAGGTCGCCACCGGGTGGGCCGCCGAGAAGGTGCGCGCGGGGCTGCCGGAGTTCGCGGAGAGTGCCGATCCGCTGCTGTTCACCGGGGAGATGATGTACCCCTGGATGTTCGAGGAGATGGCCGCGCTGCGCCCGTTCCGCGAGGCCGCCCACCTGTTGGCCGAGCAATACGACTGGCCCGTCCTGTACGACGTCGAGCGACTGCGCGCGAACGCCGTCCCGGTGGCCGCGGCGGTCTATTTCGACGACATGTACGTGGACGCCGACCTGTCCCTGGAGACCGCGCGCGAGGTGGGCAACCTGCGCGCGTGGGTCACCAACGAGTGGGAGCACGACGGCTCCCACGCCTCCGGCGGCGCGGTCCTCGGCCGTCTGATGGACATGGTCGCCGGCAAGGTCTGACGCCGCCGACCGGGCCCGGTCGGCGGTGGGCACGTGATCCGGGGGCGCGGAGCCGGCGACGCGACGTCGATCCCGATCCCGCCCCCGGCTCAGCCCTCCCGCTCCGGCCCCGCCCACAGATTGCGGACGTGGCCGATGTGCCGGGCCATCACCTGCTCGGCCGCGGCCGGGTCGCCGCTGTCGAGCGCGTCGAGCAGTTCGAGGTGCTCGGCGGCGGACGCGGCGAGTCGGCCGCCGCGCGCGAGCCGGGACAGCCCGTACAGGCGCGACCGTTTGCGCAGATCGCCGACCACCCGGACCAGGTGTTCGTTGCCCGCCAGCGCGAGCAGCGACAGGTGGAAGCGGCGGTCCGCCTCCACGTACCTGATCAGGTCGCCCGCCTCGGCCGCCGCGACGATCTCCTCGGCGACCGGGCGCAGCGCGGCGGTCTGGGCCGGGGTGACCACGCCCGCGAGGCGGGCCACCACCGGAACCTCGATCAGCGCGCGCACCTCGGTGAACTCGTCCAACTCGCGGTCGGACAGCTCGGTGACGCGAAATCCCTTGTTGCGTACGGCCTCGACCAGTCCCTCGTTGGCGAGGTCGAGCATCGCTTCACGCACGGGCGTCGGCGACACGCCGAACTGAGCGGCCAACGCGGGCGCGGAATAGACCACGCCCGGCCGCATCTCACCCGCGATCAACGCCGCGCGCAACTCTCGTGCCACCCGATCCCGCAGGATCGGTCGATCGTCGAAGGACGGCAGCGCGAGCGCTCCGTGTCCCGTGTCCATGGTGCCTCCTCCCGCCATGTTACTGACGGTCAGTCACCGCTGGGGCGGGATCGCGACTCCGCGTGTGGAAGATCACCGAGGGTGAGCAAGGAACCGGGCGGAACCGCCCGCCCGGCCGCCCCTCAGAGCCGGAACCCCGCCGGGAACGGGTCCTCCGGGTCGAGCAGATACTGCGCGGTCGCGGTGATCCACGCCCGCCCGGTGATCTCCGGCACCACCGCCGGCCGCCCGCCGACCTCCGCCTCGGCGACGATCCGACCGCGAAAGCGCGTCCCGATGAACGACTCGTTGACGAACGTCTGACCCACCGTCAACTCGCCCCGCGCCGCCAACTGCGCGATCCGCGCGCTGGTTCCGGTGCCGCACGGCGAACGGTCGAACCAACCGGGGTGGATCGCCATCGCGTTGCGCGACAGCGCCGCGTCCGAGCCCGGAGCGAGGAACTGCACGTGGTGGCAGCCCGCGAACTCCGGATGCTCCGGATGCACCGGCCTGGCCTGCTCGTTGATCGCCGCCATGATGGCGAGGCCGGTCTCCAGGATGCGGGTGCCCTCGGCCCGGTCGAACGGCAGGCCGACCTTCTCGATCGGCAGGATCGCGTAGAAGTTGCCGCCGTACGCCATGTCGTAGGTGACCGCGCCGAGCCCCGGCACGTCCACCGTCGCGTCCAACTCGTGGGCGTACGCGGGCACATTGCGCAAGGTCACCGAGCGGGCGGCGCCGTCGCGGACCTCGACCTGGGCGACCACGAGCCCGGCCGGGGTGTCCAGGCGGACCGTGGTCACCGGCTCGACCACCTCGACCATGCCGGTCTCGACCAGGACGGTGGCCACCCCGATGGTGCCGTGTCCGCACATCGGCAGACAGCCCGACACCTCGATGAACAACACGCCGTAGTCGGCGTCCGGCCGGGTCGGCGGTTGCAGGATCGCCCCGCTCATCGCCCCGTGCCCGCGCGGTTCGTACATCAACAGCGTGCGGATGTGGTCCAGTTCGGCCATGAAGTGGCTGCGCCGCTCGGCCATCGTGGCGCCGGGGATCACCCCGATGCCGCCGGTGATCACCCGAGTGGGCATGCCCTCCGTGTGCGAGTCGACCGCGTGGTAGACGTGTCGGGAACGCATCAGTTCAATCCCTCCGCGAGCGCCTTCTCGGTGGATTCCCGGACGAAGGCTTCCTGTTCGGGCGACAGCGGCAGCCGTGGCGCGCGGCACGGCCCGCCGCGCAGGCCCGCCAGATCCATCGACAACTTGATCGACTGCACGAACTCGGTGCGCGCGTCCAGCCGCAGCAGCGGGTGCAGCAGGCGGTACAGCGGCAATGCCGCGCGCGGGTCGCCGTGCACGGCCGCGCGGTACAACTCCACGCTCGCGCGCGGGAAGACGTTGGCGTAGCCCGCGATCCAGCCCACCGCGCCGGCCAGCCCGAACTCCAGGGTGACGTCGTCGCTGCCGATCAACACATCGAGTCCCGGGGCGAGTTCGGCCACCTCGTAGGCCCGGCGCACGTCCCCGGTGAACTCCTTGACGCCGACCACGAGACCTTCCTCGTACAGGTCCGCGAGCAGTCGGGGGGTCAGGTCGACCTTCGTGTCGAACGGGTTGTTGTAGGCCACGATCGGCAGCCCCGCCCGGGCCACCGTGCGGTAGTGGTCCATCACCGTACGGGTGTCCGCACGATAGGAGTTCGGCGGCAGCAGCATCACCGCACGAGCGCCCGCCTCGGCCGCCTGCTCGGTCCAGCGCAGCGACTCGGCCGCGCCGTACGCCGCCACGCCCGGGAGCACCCGGTCGCCGCCCACCGCATCGACCGCGACCTGCACCACGCGGGCGCGCTCCTCCGGGGTGAGCGATTGGTACTCGCCCAGCGAGCCGTTCGGACAAACCCCGTCGCAGCCCGAGTCCACGAGCCACCGCACGTGTTCGGCGTACGCGTCGAAGTCCACCGACAGGTCTTCGCGCAGCGGCAGGGCGGTGGCCACCACGACGCCGTGCCACGGCTTGCGGTCGGCGCCGTCCTGCGGGGCGGAGCGCTCCGGGGCGGGAAGGTGCGGGCTTGTGCTCATGAGGCTCCTTGGGCGAGATCTCCGAGACGGATGGGGACAGCGATCGGACGGGTGGGCGCGGGCGCGGCGATCGGCCGGCCCAACACGTCGGAGAGCACGCACGCGGTGGCCTCGGCGCACATACGGCCCTGACACCAGCCCATGCCCGCGCGGGTGAGCAGCTTGATCGAGCGCACGTCGTCCGCGCCCTGCCGCGCCGCGTCCGCGATCCGACCGCGCGGCACCTCCTCGCAGCGGCAGATCGGGGTGTCCTCGTCGGACCACGACGGCCAGCCCGACCGGATCGGGTACAGCGCGCGCAGCCCGCCGGCGAAGCGGGTGAGCCGGGCCCGCCGGCGCAGCAGCGCCTTCGGCGGCGTCCGGCCGGCGACGGCGTAGGCGGCCAACTCGCCCTCGACCTCGGACAGTTGGGCGCCGCCGATGCCGGTGCTCTCGCCGGCGGCGTACAACCCGGGCAGGTCGGTGGCCTGGCGGGTGTCGACCGCGACGAAGCCGTCGGGGGTGCTCGCGCAGCCGAGTTGGCCGGCGAGTTCGAGTTGCGGGGTGAAGCCGTAGCCGACCGCGAGGGTGTCGCAGGCCAGTTCGCTTTCCGTCCCGGGCCGCACCCGCCAGTCGGCGTCGAGCCGGGCCACGGTGACCGAACCCAGTACGCCCGCGTCGCCGTGCGCGGCGACCACGGCCCGGCCGGTGCGGTACGGGATGCGCCGCCGCGCCAACGCGGCGGCATATCCCGCGGCCTCGACCACCCGTGCCGGGCTGTGCGGGGCAAGCGCGGCGGCCCGCGGCGTGGGGCGCGAGGCCTCGACCACCGCGAGCACCCGCACACCCGCGTCGGCGAGCCCGACGGCGACCGGCAGCAGGAACGGACCGGTACCGGCCACCACCGCCCGCCGCCCGGGCGTGACGCCGTTGCCCTTGAGCAGGGCCTGCGCGCCGCCGGCGGTGAACACCCCGGGCAGATCCCAGCCGGGGAAGGGCAGTTGCCGGTCGTAGGCGCCGGTGGCCAGGAGCAGCCGACGGCCGCGCACGGTCACCGCGACGCCGTCGCGCTCGCCTGCCACGGCGTGCACGGTGAAGTGGTCGTCGCCGCGTTCGACCGCCCAGACCCGGTGTTCGGCCAGGTGCTCGACGGTGTGCAGGCGCGCGAGCGGCGCCCACGCGGGCGGCCGGCCCGCACGGTGTCGGTAATACTGGCCCCCCGCCCGGGCGTTGGTGTCCAGGACGGCGACGCGCAGGCCGAAGCCGGCGGCGGTGACGGCGGCGGCGAGCCCGGCCGGCCCGGCGCCGACGACGACGAGGTCGTGCAGAGTGTCGCGGCCACCCGAGTCGGGGCCCTTCTCGTGGTTCATTCCCCGGCCCATCTCGTCGCTCATGACGTGCTCACCTCGTCATCGGGGCGCGCGGTCACCAGGCAGGCCCGCAGTGACGGCGTGCCGTCCACCGTGACCAGACAGTCGAAGCACACCCCGATGCCGCAGAACAGGCCGCGCGGCTTGCCCGCGAACCGGGTGGTGCGCCAGGACCGGATCCCGGCGGCGAGCATCGCGGCGCCGACCGTCTGGCCGGGCTCGACCGGGATGCGGCGGCCGTCCACGGTCAGGTGGAAGCCGGCGTCGCCGGGTCGATCGAGGGGGGCGGGGCCGGTTTCGTCGGTCACGCGGCTACCTCCGCGAAGCGGGTCGGGGCGAACGGGGCGAGGTCGACGTCGGGGCGCTCCCCGGTCAGCGTGCGGGCGATCAGCAGGCCGGTGGCGGGTGCCAGACCCACGCCGGCGCCCTCGTGGCCGCACGCGTGCAGCAGGCCGGGCGCGCGCGGATCGGGGCCGACGACCGGCAGGTGGTCCGGACAGTACGGCCGAAAGCCCCGATAGGCGCGCAGCACCGAGGCGCCGGCCAGGACCGGGAACAGTTCGATCGCCTGTGCGGCCAGTCGGCGCAACACCGGCACCGGGAACGAGGGGTCGAAGTCCACCCGCTCCCGACTGGCGCCGATCAGGACGGTCCCGGCCGGGGTGCCCTCGATCACCGGCGACGAGGCGAGGTCCGCCTCGTCGCCGGCCACGTCCCCGGCATAGGCCGCCGCGTACACCTTGTGTCGCACGATCGGCGGCAGCGGCTCGGTGACCAGCACGAAGCCCCGGCGCGGCAGGATCGGCAGGGCGATCCCGGCCAGCGCGGCCACCTCGCCGGACCAGGTGCCGGCGGCGTTGACCACCGCGCCGGCGGCCAGGTCGCCGTGTGAGGTCCGCACGCCCACCACCCGCTCGTCGGCCCCGCGCAGGAAGCCGGTGACGCTCACCCCGGTGTGCAGCCGGATGCCGTCGGCGCGCAACATCGAGGCGGCGGCCAGGGCCGGCTGTACCTGGGCGTCCTGCGGATAGTGGGTGCCGGCCACGACGGCGCGCGACAGGTGCGGCTCGTAGTCGGGCAGGCGCGCGGCGTCGACCGCGTGCGCGGTGACCTCGCAGGCGCGCTGGGCCGCCGCCGTCGCCGCCATCGCGGCGGCCTCGGCCCCGGTCCGGGCGACGATCAGGCCGCCCTTGGGCTCGTATTCGAAGTCGTCGCGGCGTTCCGCGAGTTCGGCCCACAGGCGGAGCGAGAGCAGGGCCAGCGCGAGTTCCGGGCCGGGCTCCTTGTCCGAGACGAGGAGGTTTCCCTCACCCGCGCCGGTGGTCCCGCCCGCGACCGGACCCCGGTCGAGCACGGTGACGGACAGGCCCGCGCGCGCGGCGAAGTGGGCGCACGCGGCACCCACCACGCCCGCGCCGATGACGACGACATCACTGGGACGGAGTTGGCTCACGTCAGTAAAATGTCACATTGCCCTTACGAGGTAAAGGGTTTGTCGACGCGGTTCCGTGGACAGGACGGCCCGCGACCCGTCCGAAAGCGGGTTTCGGGTCGGTCGCGGGCCGTTCACGGGCCGTTCGTCGGCTCGGCTCAGTGGCGGGCGCCCTTCCCGGGGGTGTGCTGCCCGTTCCACGCGACCAGGTCGGCGCTGCGGTTGGTGATGATCCCGTCCACCCCCGCGTCGTTCAGCTTCGACCACTCG
Organism: Embleya sp. NPDC055664; assembly: GCF_053618075.1. Classification (NCBI taxonomy): domain Bacteria; kingdom Bacillati; phylum Actinomycetota; class Actinomycetes; order Kitasatosporales; family Streptomycetaceae; genus Embleya; species Embleya sp. NPDC055664. Next base: position 374,214 of record NZ_JBSHGZ010000004.1, on the reverse strand, counting down.
TTCGGGTCGTCGGGGGTCCACGCGAACACCGCGACGCCGGCCGCGTGCAGTCGGCGGACCAGGTCGGGATGTTTGGCGACCAGGTAGTAGGAGGGGTTGTACGAGGTCAGCCGCAATTCCCGGGCCAGTGCCACCGGATCCGCCTCGTCCTCGTCGCCCAGCAGGCCGAGCGGCAGGTCGGGGGCGAGATCGCGGGTGATCCGCAACGACTCCCGATCGAAGCTCTGTACGAACACCCGGTCCGACATGCCGCTGTGGCGCACCTCGTCGACGATGCGGGCGATCTCCTCCCGGGTTTGCGGGTTCTTGATCTCCAGGAGCAGCCGCCCGCCCCGGGAGCGCAGATCCGCGAGTTGCCCGCGCAGGGTCATCACCTTCGTGCCGGCGAACTCCGGCCGAAACCACTTCCCGGCATCCAGAGCGGCCAACTGGGCCGAGGTCAGATCGCGAATGCGCCCGTGTCCGTCGGTGGTTCGATCCACCGTCTCGTCGTGCATGATGTGCGGCACGCCGTCCCGGCTCGGCTGCACGTCGTTCTCGATCCAGTCGGCACCCGAACGCCGGGCCGCCTCGTCGGAGGGCAGCGTGTTCTCCGGGGCCAGCGTCGGCGCGCCGCGGTGCGCGAACACGGTCACCCGGGCGCCGGCGGATCGCATGTACCGGCGACCGTCGATCACCGAGGAGCCGTTCGGGGCGCCGGCGCCGGCCGAGGACGGGCGCATCGCGGCAGGCTGGGGCGGCTCGGTGGTCGTCGACACGCCGCCGGCGGACGCCGTCTTGCCGTCCTTGTGCATCCAGGCGGGCTCGGCGCACTGGACGGTGCCGACGGCGATGCCGACTATGGCGAGCGCGACGCCGATCCGCCGCACGGGGTATCCCCGGCGGCGGTGCCGGCGTTGGGGTGGATCGATGGGCATCCCGGCATCGTAGAAGGTACGTCGAGCTGCCATTCGAATCCCCCCTGGATGACGGCGTGTGATGCTCGACATGCGTACCGTCACGAACGGTGTGAGAGTGGTCGATGACCGCCCAACGGCTCTCTCCAGGAGGAAACGGTCATGGCCAAGCAGAAGCAGAAGCCGCATCTGAAGAACAAGAACCCGCTGCTCGCCGACACCGGGCGCAACGAGTCCGCCCCGGCGCAGCCGACCGAGGCGATCGACACGCTCGAAGCCCCCAAGGCCGCCCGGCGCGGCAAGAGCGAGCGGCCCAAGGGCCGTCGTCGCTGACCGTCCGGTCGCTCCGAGGCGACGGTCCCGGAGTGTCGACCCGAAGACTTCGCGGATACCCGGGGGAGGGGCGTGACGGACACACCGCCCCGCCCGGACGCACCCGAGGACCCCGCCGACCACCCGTCGGCGGGGTCTTCGGTGTCCCACCCGGAGCGTGGGCGCCGCGACCGCGGGCAGGCGCTAACCGCGCGTGGGTCCGTACACCCGACCGGTCCGGGTGGACACGCTGCCGAACAGGGCGCGCGGGGTGAGCCGGGCCAGGGCGACCACCGCCTTGTAGCGCAGGTCCGGCACGCTGACCGACTTGCCCAGCGCCAGGTCCCGGATCGCCGCGGCGACCACCCGATCGGCGTCCAGCCACATCCAGTTGGGGATGTTGGACGTGCCCATCCCGGCCCGCAGGTGGAACTCGGTCCGCACGAAGCCCGGGCACAGCGCCATCAACCGCACACCGCTGCCCGCGAGTTCCTTGGCCGCGCCCTCGGTGAAGCTCACCACCCACGCCTTGCTCGCGCCGTACGTGCCGCGCGGCAGGAAGGCGGCGACGGAGGCCACGTTCACCACCCAGCCGCGCCCGCGCTCGCGCATCGCCTCGCACGCGGCGGCGGTCAGCCGCAGCACCGCCTCGCAGTGCACCTTGAGCATGCGCAACTCCTCCGCGGTGGAGATGGCGAGGAAGCCGCCCTTGCTGCCGAACCCGGCGTTGTTGACCAGTACGTCCACCGGCGCCTCGCGGTCGGCCAGGCGTGCCTCGACGGCGGCGATCCCCTCGTCCAGCGACAGGTCGGCGGCCAGCACCTGCACCGAAACGCCGTGCTCCTCCCGCAGTTCGCGGGCGCATTCGGTCAACCGTTCGCGGTCGCGCGCGACCAGGACGAGGTCGTGCCCCTCGTGGGCGAGGCGCCGGGCGAACGCGGCGCCGAGCCCTGCGGTGGCACCGGTGATCAGTGAGGTCGTCATGCCTCCGCAGCCTAGGGCGTGTCTTCAAACCCCCGTCGGGCTCCGCGGCGTGAGCGCAGCGAGGAGCCCGAAGGGCGGATGCCGTGCATCGGCGTGCCGGAGAAGCAGGTGCATAGTGGTTCCATTCGCCTGTTTCTCCGGGGCGGCGAGGTGCGGTGCCGGGCGTCGCGGAGCTCGGCGGGGGCTTGAAGACACGCCCTAGTGATCGCGACAGGTGGCCCGGTCCTCTCCATCGGGGCGGGGCGGGTTCGGCGCGTGGCCGCCGCGGGCGGCGGCCGGCTGGAACAATGGCGCGCGGGGGCGGATCCCGGAGGGAAGTACGCGATGGCGGCTGCGGTGCGCAAGGTCGGCGGACTCGTGCCGCCCGCCCGGGGGACCCGGCCGCGCAATCGACGCGAACTGATCCTGGCCGCGGCGGCCGACCTGTTCTACCGCCGGGGCTACGCCGACGTGGCGATGAGCGACATCGCCGAGGCGGTGGGCATGGGCCCCTCCGCCCTGTACCGGCACTTCCGCAGCAAACAGCACCTGCTCCTGCAGGTGGTGCTCGACGGGATCGCGCCGGTGCGCGACGCGCTGGCCCGCAGCGCCGTGGACGACCCGGACACCGTGCTGCGCGCGGTGGTCGCGGCCACCCTCGACCACCGCGAGGTGGGCGTGTTGTGGCAGCGCGAGGGCCGGTTGTTGCCGCCGGCGGAACGCGCCGAGGTACGCCGCGAGGTGCGCGCGGTCACCGCCGTGGTCACCGCGCTGATCCGCAAGGCCCGCCCGCGACTGTCCGCCGGGCAGGGCGAGGTGCTGGCCCGCAGCGGCCTCGGGGTGCTGCTCAGCCCGTCCTTCCACCGGATCGACCTGCCCCGTCCGGAGTACGTCCGCCTCCTGGTGGACCTGTGTCGGGCGGCGGTCACCGCGGATCCGGTGGCACTGGGGCCGATCGCCGAGGCCCCGGCGCCGGCCGGGATCGGGCTGCGTTCGCGGCGCGAGGCGCTGCTCGGCGCGGCGGTGCGGATGTTCGCCGAGCAGGGCTACGCCGGAGTGGCCATCGAGGACATCGGCGCCGCCGCCGGGATCGCCGGCCCCAGTGTGTACAACCACTTCGAGAGCAAGGCCGACCTGCTGTGCGCCGCGGTCACCCGGGGCCTGGAGTGGCTTTTGCTGGACATGACGCGCGCGCTCGCGGGCGCCGACGACGCCGAGACGGCACTGCGCGTACTGCTGCGGTCGTATGTGCGCTTCTCCCTCGACCGCAACGATCTGGTGCAGTTGTTGGTCGCGGAGGTTTCGCACCTGCCGACGCAGGCGCGGCATCGGGCCCGGCAGGCGCGGGTGGACTACCTCATGGAGTGGAACCGGTTGTTGTGCGCGGTCCGGCCGCACTACGGCGCCGCCGAGGCGCGGATCCGGGTGCACGCGGCGCTGAGCGCGATCAACGACGTGGCCCGGGTGCGGCATCTGCGTGACACCGACGGCGTGGCGCCGACCCTGGCGGTGGTGGCCGGCGCCGTGCTCGGCCTGACGCCGGCCTGACCCCGCTCGGCGGGTGGTGGCTCAGTCGGCGGCCAGGGGCTCCGGGAGCGGATCGGTGCCGCCGAGGCGTTGGCCCAGGCGGACGGCGATCTCCTGCATCCGGCTGGTCATCCAGCCCTCCTCCATCGCCCGGATGCGCGCCTCGGGGCCGGAGATGGACAGCGCGGTAGCGGTCGGCGCGCCCGGTACCACCACCGCCACGCAGCGCACGCCGAGTTCCTGCTCCTGGTCGTCGATCGCGTAACCACGGGCCCGGATCGTCGGGAACTGGGCCAGCAGCTCGGCGGGATCGGTGACCGTGTGCTCGGTGTGCGAGGCCAACGGGCGAGCGCCGAGTACCCGCGCCGCGTCGGCCTCGGGCAGTTGGGCGAGCAGCACCTTGCCCACCGCCGTGCAGTGCGGTTGCACCCGGCGGCCGACCTCGGTGAACATTCGCATCGAGTGCCGGCTGGGCACCTGGCCGACGTAGACCACCTCGCCCGCCTCCAGGACCGCGAGGTTGGCGGTCTCGCCGGTGGCCTCCATCAGCTCGGCCAGATACGGCCGGGCCCAGCTGCCGAGCAGCCGGCCCGCGGTCTCGCCCAGCCGGATGAGCCGCGGGCCCAGGGTGTAGCGGCGCGACGCGTCCTGGCGCAGATAACCCGACGACACGAGGGTGCGTACCAGGCGGTGGATCGTGGGCATGGGCAATCCCGAACGCGCGGCGAGTTCGCTGAGCGTCAGCACCCCGCCGGCGTCGGCGAGCAGTTCGAGGAGGTCGAACGCGCGTTCCAGGGACTGGACACCGCCGCCCGTGCCGTTGCTGCCTGCGTTGACTGCGGCCACCGACGATCCTCCACACGACTCGGTTCGACGAGAGATTCGTCGAGACTGAGTTCAACATGTTGTTGAACTTCCGTTTCCCGGAAACTAATGTCCACTCTACAAAAGAACGTCGACGGCGAAGGAGAGCCACCCATGAGTGCACCGACCATCGTGGTCAAGCACGGCGGCGCGACCGGCGGCTCCGTGCCGCGGGCGGACGAAGTGCTCGGCCCCGAGGCGCTGCGCTTCGTGGCCGCGTTGCAGCGCCGGTTCGGCGGTCGCCGCCTCGAACTGCTCGACCGGCGACGGGCCCGACGCACGGAGATCGCCCGCACCGGCCGGCTCGACTTCCTCCCGGAGACCGCCGACGTGCGCGCCGCCGACTGGCGCGTCGCCGAGGCGCCGCCCGCGCTGCGTGATCGCCGGGTCGAGATCACCGGACCGGCCGACCGCAAGATGACGATCAACGCGCTCAACTCCGGGGCCCGGATCTGGCTCGCCGACTTCGAGGACGCCTCCGCGCCCACCTGGCACAACGTGGTGGCACACCAGCTCAACCTGATCGACGCCTACGACCGGCGGATCGACTTCTCCACCGCCGAGGGCAAGAGCTACCGGCTGCGCCCGGACGACGAACTGGCCACCGTGGTGATGCGTCCGCGCGGATGGCACCTGGACGAGCGGCACATCCTGGTCGACGGCGCGCCGGCGTCCGGTGCGCTGGTCGACTTCGGGCTGTACTTCTTCCACAACGCGGCCCGGCTGCTCGACCGGGGCCTGGGACCGTACTTCTACCTGCCCAAGATCGAGAGCCGGCTCGAAGCCCGGTTGTGGAACGACGTGTTCCTGCACGCGCAGGACCTGCTCGACATCCCGCGCGGCACGATCCGGGCCACCGTGCTGATCGAGACGGTGACCGCCGCGTTCGAGATGGACGAGATCCTGTACGAACTGCGCGAGCACGCCTCGGGGTTGAACGCCGGGCGGTGGGACTACCTGTTCAGCATCGTGAAGAACTTCCGGGACGCGGGCGAGGCGTTCGTGCTCCCCGACCGCAACGCGGTCACCATGACCGCACCGTTCATGCGCGCGTACACCGAACTGCTCGTGCGCACCTGCCACCGGCGCGGCGCGCACGCCATCGGCGGGATGGCGGCGGTGATCCCCTCCCGCCGGGACGCGGTGGCCAACGCGGCCGCGCTGGCCAAGGTGCGCGACGACAAGGATCGTGAGGCCGCGGACGGCTTCGACGGGTCGTGGGTGGCCCACCCGGACCTGGTCCCGGTGTGTCGCGAGGCGTTCGACGCGGTGCTCGGCGATCGGCCGAACCAGCTCGAACGTACCCGCGACGAGGTCGAGGTGACGGCGGATCAGCTGCTCGACGTGGGCTCCGCCCAGGGCTCGCCGACCGGCGCCGGACTGCACGGCGCGGTCGGTGTGGGCCTGCGCTACCTGGAGGCGTGGCTGCGCGGATACGGCGCGGTCGCCGTGTTCGGCCTGATGGAGGACGTCGCCACCGCGGAGATCTCCCGCTCCCAGGTGTGGCAGTGGATCAACAACGGCGTGGTGCTCTCGGACACCGGCGAGAAGGTCACCGCGGACTTGGTCCGCCGCCTGGTCGTCGAGGAACTGGGCGCGCTGCGCGAGGACTTGGGCGATGAGAACTTCGACGCGGGCCGCTGGACGGACGCGCGCGAGCTGTTCCTGCGGGTCGCGCTCGCCGAGGAGTTCGTCGACTTCCTCACCCTGCCGGGATGCGAACTCCTCGACTGAGTCGAGCCGTTGGTCCATCCCCCCACATGCGCGGAACGGCCGGGTCCAACCCGGCGGTCGTGGGGCGCGTCCGATCGGACGGGCCCGGCCGTTCCGCACTCTCCCCACACCCCTGCCGACTTCGAACAGGAGACAGCCGATGGCCCGCATGTTCCTCAATGGTCAGGCGATGGAGGGTGGCCCGTTCCACCACCACCTGGAGGGCGCGCCGCTCGTCGCCCGGACGCGCACCGCTCCCGGATACCGCTTCTTCTCGATCGGCGACCGCTGCCCGGGACTGCTGCCCGACCCGACGAGCGAGGCACGGATCGCGGGCGAGGTGTACGAGGTCCCCGACGAGGTGTTGCGGGACAACCTGCTGCCGACCGAACCGCCGGAGTTGGAGTTCGGGATCATCAAGCTGGAGGACGGCTCGGCCTGCTTCTCGATGATCCTGCGCCGCGGCGAGTCGGAGTCCGGCCGGCACAAGGAGATCACCGAGTTCGGCGGGTGGCGGGCGTACCTGCGCACGCTCGGGCGCGAGGCGTAGCCGCCGGCGTGGGGTGTTCCGCCGACCCGAGCGCGGGCGCGACGTGTGGGCGAAACGCCGTGCCGGCGCCCATATGATCACGGTATGACTGCCGAGAACGCCGCCCTGGCCGCCGTCCTGGAGGACCCCGACGGGGAGATCGACCCCGCCGACCTGCTCGCCGCGATCGTGGCCGGCGGGGTGGTGGTGGCGATCGACGACACCGAGTCGGTGGTGTTCATCCACGGGCAGGACGGCAAGCCGTGGTTGGCGGCCTTCGTCGACGCGGCCACCTGCGCCCGGGACGTCCCGCACGCCCGGCCCTACGTGTGCGACGCGGCCCGACTGGTGGACATCGCCGGGCGGACCGGGGTGCGGACCATGACGGTGGCCTCCGCGACGCAGTGCGCGACGGTACCGCTGGCCCTGGTGGCCAAGGCGGCGGCCCGGGACTGACCTCCCGTCCGCCGCACGGCGCTACTTCGCGCGCAGTCGGGCCGCCGCTCGGCTCACGTTGCGGGCGATCTCCTCCTCGTCCACCCGGGACAGGTGCCCCTGCTCGACCACCTCGCGGCCGTTCACGAGCAGCAGGGTCAGCGGGGCGGCGGCACCCAGGACCAGCGCGGCCACCGGGTCGGCGATGCCCGAGTGCAGCACGTCGTCCACCCGCCACATGGCAAGGTCGGCGAGCTTGCCAGGTTCCAGGGAGCCGATCTCGTGCTCCCGGCCGAGCACTTTCGCGCCGCCCACGGTGCCCAGGCGCAGCGCCTGACGGACCGTCAACGCGCCCGGGCCGCCGCGCAGTCGGGCGATCAGCAGCGCATTGCGCAGCTCGGTACCCAATTCCCCCGACTCGTTGGAGGCGGCGCCGTCCACGCCGAGGCCCACCGGGACGCCGGCGGCCAGCATGTCCGGCACCCGGGCGATGCCCGCCGCGATCCGGGCGTTGGAGGAGGGGCAGTGCGCCACGCCGGTGCCGGTGGCGGCGAACTTGGCGATGTCCGAGTCGTCCATGTGGATGCAGTGCGCCATCCACACGTCCTCGCCCAACCAGCCCAGGCTCTCCAGGTAGTCGGTCGGCCCCATGCCGAATCGTTCCCGGCAAAACGCCTCCTCCTCCACCGTCTCCGCGCCGTGGGTGTGCAGCCGGACCCCCTTGGCGCGGGCCAACTCGGCAGCTCCGCGCAGCAGTTCGGGGGTCACGGAGAAGGGCGAGCAGGGTGCGGCGGTGACCCGGACCATCGCGTCGAAGGAGGCGTCGTGCCAGCGGTCGATCGCCTCGGCGGTCGCGGCGAGCGCCGCGTCGGTGTCCTCGACGCACGCGTCCGGCGGCAGTCCCCCCTGCGACGTGCCCAGGTCCATCGATCCCCGGGTGGGTTGGAACCGCATGCCCAACTCGGCCAGTGCGCGGATCTCCGCGCCCAGGATGTCGCCGCCGTCCTTGGGGAAGACGTAGGCGTGGTCGGTGGAGGTGGTGCAGCCCGAACGCAGCAGCGCGGCGGCCGAACCCTGCGCCGCGGCGTGGCACATCTCGTCGTCGATCCCGGCCCAGACGGGGTAGAGCGTGACGAGCCAGTCGAAGAGGTTGCACTCCTGCGCGAGGCCGCGCGTGATCCATTGGTAGAAGTGGTGGTGGGTGTTGACCAGGCCCGGGGTGACCAGGTGCCCGGTCCCGTCGATCCGGCGCACGACCCGTTCCAGGCCGGCGGGGGCGGGCCCGGCGCCGACCGCCTCGATGCGGTTGCCGGCGACCACGACGTGGCCGGAGTCGTATTCCGTGTCCCCGGCGTCGACGGTGGCGATCGCGCAGTTCTCGATCACGATGCGCCCGGGGGCGGTGGTGTCGCCGGTGACGGCGGAGGCGGTGGAGCCGGTGGAGTTGTCAACAGACATCGGCGGTCCCTTTGCGGCAGCGGTGTCGGTGGGTTCAGTCCACCGGGATCAGTGGTGTGACACCCTCGCGGTGCACCGTGCCCTCGATCAGACCGTAGGGCCGATCGGCGGCGTAGTACACCTCCTTGTCGTTCTTGATGCCCATCTGCTCCATGTCGACCAGGAAGTGGTGCTTGTTCGGCAGCGACAGGCGGACCTCGTCCACCTCGTGCCGATGGGTCAATACCCGGTCCGCCATCGCGTACAGGCTCTGCTGGAGCGAGTGGGAGTAGGTCTCGGCGAACGCTTCCAGCAGATGCCGGCGCACCTGCGTGTACGAGCGTTCCCAGTCCGGTTCGCCCGCGCCGGCGGAGGTGTCGAAGGAGAACCGCCAGCGGGCGCTGACCTTGGTGGCCAGGATGCGGTCGTACGCCTCCTGGAGGGTGGTGTAGCGGTCCTTGATGTAGCCCCGGAATTCGGAGGCGGTCGTGTTCATCACGACCAGGTCCTTCAGCCCGGAGATCACCTGCGCCCGTTCGTGTTCCCAGACGATCTCGGTGGTGCGGGTCTCGCTCGCGTCGCGGACGAACGAGTGGCGGATCTCGTCCGCGCCGACGAATCGATCGCGCCCCGGGGCCGAGGTGATCCGGTTCCACGGGTATTCCTCGATCCGGATCCGGGCCCGGGTGATCGACGGCTGCGATTCGACGAAGTGCCGGGCCAGCCGTATCCCGTAGGCCTCGATGGAGTCGACGCCGTGTTCGCGGGCGAAGGCGAACACGGTGTTCTTCATGGTGTCCGTCGGCAGCACCTTGTCGTTGCCGCCGGTCAAGTGGGTGTCGGCCAGGTCGCCCGACAGCGCGACGCCGACGTTGAGGTCCTTGACCTCGTGCCGCTCGGTGTCGCGGCGGACCCGGACGACGCGGGTCTCCGCCTTCCCGTACTGGTTCTGCCCGAGCACCATCGGCATGTCGTCAGCTCCCTCGATAAACGGAGTATCCGTACGGGTTGAGCAAGAGCGGTACGTGGTAGTGCGTTTCGGGATCGGCGGTGAAGACCACCCGGACCTCCGGGAAGAACGGCGTCTCGCCGCGGGCGCGCCGGTAGGCGCCGACGTCGAAGACCAGGCGCACGTCGACGGGGCCGGCGGCCGGGTCGACGCCGAGCGCCGGCAGGTCCGGGCAGCGGCCGTCGGCGTTCGTCGCGGACGTGCCGAGCACGATCCAGGTGCCGTCGGCGGTGCGTCGGGACAACTCGACGGGGACGTCGGGGGCCGGGCGGCCCTCGCTGGTGTCGAGGATGTGGGTGGAGATCACGCGCGGATCAGCCCTTCCAGGCGCAGGCGGTTGATCTTCCGCAACTCCTCACGGGTGACCTCCCACTCGGTCGTCGGGTCGTTGTCGAGTCGGTGGCGCAGTTCGGCCAGGATCTCCACGGCGCCGCGCCCGCTCGCGCAGGTCAGGAAAACCCGACCGAACCGGTCTCGGTACGCGATGTTCCCGGCCCGCAGTTCGGCCGACAGTGTGTCGTCCGCCTGCTGTACGCCCGCCTGTTCGCGGGTCGACCGTGGATCGTCGTGCCGGGGGCGCCCGATCACGGCGTGTCCGTCGATCGCCTCCAGCAGATCGTCGGTGGTGAGAGCGGCGGTCGCCGCGTCGGAGCCGGCGAACAATGCGTCCGGGTCCGCGTAGGGGCGTCCGGCCAGCACCGCCGCGATCCAGGCGCGACTGGCGCATACCTCCCCGAGCAGTCGGATCCCCTCGTCGGTGGACGCGTCGTCGAGCCGTTTCAGCCCTGGGGTCGATGGCATGTCGAGACCTCCTCGCTCCGCGGGTACTCCCGTCCAGAGGTGAGCACCACGCCCGAGCGAGTACCCGGCGTCGGCACTGGCCGGAACGCTAGGCGTTGCGAATCGCGATCGTCAACAGTTTGTTGAAGTGCATCGTCGGAGCGATCGTGCGGTCTCGGATCAGGGGCGCGCGTCGCGGTTCAGGTAGTTGTAGACGGTGAAGCGGCTCACCCCGAGGGCCGCGGCCACCGTCTCGACGCCGTGCCGGACGGTGAACGCGCCGCGTTGTTCGAGGGTGCGGACCACCCGCTGCTTGTCCTCGCGGCCGAGGTCGGCCAGCGGGCCGTATTGGCGTTCGGCCTCGCCGAGGAGGCGGTCCAGAGCGCTGCCGAGGCCAGGCAGGCGTACGGCGACGGCGGGGCGGCCCTCCCAGTCGAGCACGACGTCCTCGGGGCCGGCGTCGCCGACCGGGACGAATTCGGCGCCGATCGCGGTCACCAGGGGCTTGATCGCGGCGGACAGGGGATGTTCGGCGGTGCTCACGCCCGGCCTCCCGGCGTCTGCGGCATGGTCGTCACCTGGATGGAGATGCGGGACGCGCCGACCCCGAACGCGCCTCGGCACACCCGGTCCAGTGCCGCGAGCACCGCCGCGGCCTCGCCCTCGGCGGTCGTGCCGAACGGGCCGACCTCCACGTCGAGACCCGCCTCGTCGAGCACGCGTCGGGCCTCCAGGGCATGGGCCGGCACGCCGTCCAGATCGAACGGCTCGGTCGAGAACTCCATCCGCAATCGCACGCCCGAACCCTAGCCGGCCGATCCCCGGCAGGCCAGGCTGCCCGCACCACCCTTGACAAACTGTTGAAGCCGCGTGGCATGATTTCGGTGATCAGAATATTACTTCCGCATTATGGAATCGACGTGGAAGAGGTGATCCCGTGAGCGCTCGCGAACTGCGCTTCGACGTCAATCTTTCGATCCTCTTCACCGAACTCCCGCTCCTCGAACGGCCCGCGGCCGCCGCCGAGGCCGGCTTCACCGAGATCGAGCTCTGGTGGCCCTTCGCCGGGCCGACCCCCGCCGACGCCGAGCTGGACGCGCTGGCCCGGGCCGTCCGCGACGCCGGCGTCGCCCTGGTCGGGCTGAACTTCGACGCCGGGGACATGCCCGCCGGGGATCGTGGCCTGCTGTCCCGGCCCGCCGAGGCGGCGCGCTTCCGGGCCAACATCGACGTCGCGACCGGCTTCGCCGGGAGCCTGGGCTGCCGCGCGCTGAACGCGCTGTACGGCAACCGGGAGGACGGCGTGGATCCGCGGGCCCAGGACGAACTCGCCCTGGAAAACCTGGTGTCGGCGGCCGTCGCCGCCGAGCGGGTCGGGGCGACCGTGCTGATCGAGGCGCTGAACACGCCGGAGAACCCGCGCTACCCGCTCGCCGGCGCGGCCGACGCGCTCGCCGTGGTGGACAAGGTGAACGCCGAGACCGGCCTGGGCAACACGGCCTTCCTGGCCGACTTCTACCACCTCGCCCGCAACGGCGAGGCGCCGGCGGAGGTGATCGACGCCCACGCCGATCGCTTCGGCCACGTGCAGATCGCCGACACCCCCGGACGGGGGCAACCCGGCACCGGCGAAGTGGACTTCGACGACCTGTTCCGCCGACTCGTCGCCGCCGGGTACACCGGGCGCGTCGGCCTCGAATACAAGCCGGTCGGCGCCGCCGCGGACAGCTTCGGCTGGCTCGCACGCGAGCTGCGCGACAACAGGGGAGGGACCGGATGACCGGCGCGGCGGACACCAGGCGGATCGGGTTCATCGGACTGGGCATCATGGGCGGCCCGATGGCGGCCCACCTGGTCCGGGCCGGCCACCGGGTCACCGGATACGACCTGGAGCGGGCCGCGATCGACCGGCTGATCGCGGCCGGCGGCGAGGGCGCGGCGGGCATCGCCGACGCGGCGCGCGACGCGGACGTGGTGATCACCATGGTCCCGGCCGATCCGCAGGTCGAGCGGGTGATGTTCGGCGCGGGCGGCGTCCTGGAGAGTGTCGGGCCCGGCACGCTCGTGATCGACATGAGCTCGATCAAGCCCGGCACCTCGATCGCGGTGGCCCAGGCCGGCGCCGAGCGCAAGCTGCGGGTGCTGGACGCGCCGGTCAGCGGCGGCGAGGCGGGGGCGATCGAGGCAGTGCTCTCGATCATGGTCGGCGGCACCGAGCAGGACTTCGCCGTCGCACTGCCGCTGTTCGAGGTGCTCGGCCGCACGATCGTGCACGTCGGTCCGCACGGCGCGGGCCAGACGGTCAAGGCCGCGAACCAGCTGATCGTCGCGGGCAACGTCCAACTCGTCGCCGAGGCACTGCTGTTCCTGGAGCGCGCGGGGGTGGACACCGAGGCCGGGCTGAAGGTGCTCGCCGGCGGACTGGCCGGCAGTACCGTCCTGGACCGCAAGGGGCGGGTGATGCGCGACCGCGACTTCGAGCCGGGGTTCCGGATCGACCTGCACCACAAGGACATGGGCATCGTCACCGAATCGGCCCGCGAGTTCGACCTCGTGCTGCCGCTCGCCGGACTCACCGCGCAACTCGTCGCCTCGCTGCGCGCCCAGGGCGGGGGCGGGCTGGACCACTCCGGCCTGCTGCTCGGCCTGGAACGGCTCAACGGCGGTCCCCGCGAGGGCGGTTCGCCGACCGCCGGCACCAAGGACAGTGCTTCGAAGCAGGGAGACAACTGATGGCACCCCGTCGTGTTCCGGTCATGAACGCGGTGGTGGAGGTGCTGAAGTCGGAGGGCGTGGACACCGCGTTCGGCTGCCCCGGTGCGGCCATCCTGCCGCTCTACGCGGCCCTGGAGGCGGTCGGCGGGATCGAGCACCTGATCGTCCGGCACGAAGAGGGCGCGACCCACATGGCCGACGGCTGGGCCCGGACCAACGGCGGTGTCGGCGTCGCGATCGGCACCTCCGGTCCGGCCGGCACCAACATGATCACCGGCCTGTACACCGCGCTCGCCGACTCCGTCCCGATCGTGTGCATCACCGGTCAGGCCGTGTCGAGCAAGCTGCACCAGGAGGCGTTCCAGGCGGTCGACATCGTGGAGATCGCCAAACCGGTGACCAAGTGGTCGGTGCAGGTCAAGGAGGCCGCACAGGCTCCCTGGATCTTCCGCGAGGCGTTTCGGCGGGCCCGCTCGGGCCGCCCGGGCCCGGTGCTGATCGACCTGCCGCTGGACGTGCAGCGCCAGGAGATCCGGTGGGACTCCGCGGTGGACGCGCCGCTGCCGGTGACCGAGGTGTACCCGCACCAGCCGCGGGTGGACGCCGCGTTGGACCTGCTGCTCGCCGCCGAACGCCCGCTGCTGCTCTCCGGCGGCGGGGTGATCATCGGCGAGGCGCACGAAGAACTGGTCGAACTCGCCGAACTGCTCCAGGTCCCGGTGCAGGTCACCCTGATGGGCAAAGGGTCGATCGACGAGGACCACGCGCTCTACAGCGGGATGACCGGTGTGCAGACCTCGCAGCGCTACGGCAACGCCTCGTTCCTGGAATCGGACCTGGTGCTCGCGCTCGGCGCCCGCTTCGGCGACCGGCACACCGGCACACTCGATGTGTACCGGGGGCAGCGGAAGTTCATCCACGTCGACATCGAACCCACCCAGATCGGCAAGGTGTTCGAGCCGGATCTGGGCATCGTCTCGGACACCCGGCTGTTCCTCCAGGCGATCCTGGCCACCGCCAAGGAGCGCGGCATCCGCCGCGAGGCGGGCGCGTGGGTCGCGCGGATCCGGGAGTTGCGCGCGTCGTTGACCCGGCGCGAGGACTTCGACACCGTGCCGATCAAGGCGCCGCGCGTGTACAAGGAGATCAACGAGATCTTCGACGCGAACACCTACTTCGTCACCGCGATCGGGCTCTACCAGATCTGGGGCGGCCAGCATCAGAAGGCGTACAAGCCGCGCCACTACCAGGTCTGCGGTCAGGCCGGCCCGCTCGGCTGGGAGATCCCGGCGGCGATCGGGGTCAAGAAGGCGCTGCGGCACAACGATCCGGACGCCGAGGTGGTGGGCATCGTCGGCGACTACGGCTTCCAGTATCTGGTCGAGGAACTGGCCGTGGCGGCGCAGTACAACGTGCCGTTCGTGATCATCATGATCAACAACGAGTATCTGGGCCTGATCCGGCAGGCGTCGATCCCGTACGAGATGAACTACCAGGTCGACATCCACTACGACGAGGTCGGCACCGACAACGTCAAGTTGATGGAGGCATACGGCTGTTCGGGCACGCGGGTGATCGAGCCGGGCGACATCCGCCCGAGCATCGAGTGGGCTCGCAAGGAGGCGCGGCGCACCTCGCGGCCGGTCCTGGTGGAGATCATGATCGAGCGTGAGGCGAACACGCCGCACGGGCCGGCGATCGACGCGGTCGAGGAGTTCGAGCCGGTGCCGTAGCGGACCGCCGCTCCCATCGATTCCGTCCGGTGGCGTCGACCCCATTCCGGTGTCGTGCCCGCGTCACCGGGCGGTTGCCGGCCTCGTCGGTCCTGCCCGAAACGGCGGCCGCGTAGTTGACTGTGCTCCTGGCACAGCCCACCCGAAGGAGCAGCGCATGGGTCCGGTCGTCGTGCTGGCCCCCGACAAATTCAAGGGGACCCTGACCGCGGTGGAGGCTGCGGCCCGGATCGGCGCCGGGATCCGCCGGGCGCGCCCGGACGCGGAGATCCGCGTGTTGCCCGTCGCCGACGGCGGTGAGGGCACGGTCGACGCCGCGGTGGCGGCCGGCTTCACCCGGATCCCGGCGCGGGTGAGCGGTCCCACGGGGCGGCCCGTCGACGTGGCGTTCGCCGTGCGCGGCGCCACCGCCGTGGTGGAACTGGCCGAGGCTGCGGGGCTCGCCCGGCTACCCGGCGGATTCGAGCCGCTGACCGCCGACACCACCGGGGTGGGCGAGTTGATCGCCCACGCGCTCGAACTGGGTTGCACCCGGATCGTGCTCGGCCTGGGCGGCGCCGCCGCCACCGACGGCGGCTCGGGGCTGGCCCGGGCGCTGGGGGTGCGCCTCCTCGACGCGGCCGGGGCGGACTTGCCCCGGGGCGGGGCCGCGCTGCGCGACCTGGACCGGATCGACGGAGCCCCGGCCCTGGCCGCACGGCTGGCCGGCGTCGAGGTGGTGATCGCCTCGGACGTGGACAACCCGCTGCTGGGCCCCAAGGGCGCGGCGGCGGTGTACGGGCCGCAGAAGGGCGCCACACCCGACGACGTGGCCGTGCTCGACGCGGCCCTCGCGCGCTGGGCGGAGGTGGTCGCTCCGGACCTGGCCGACGTCCCCGGCGCGGGAGCGGCCGGCGGCGCCGGTTTCGGCGCGCTGGCGCTGCTCGGCGCGACCGTGCGCCCCGGCATCGCCCTGCTGCTCGACCTCCTGGGCTTCGCGGAACTGCTCGACGGGGCCCGGCTCGTGGTCACCGGCGAGGGCAGCCTGGACGCACAGACCCTGCACGGCAAGGCACCGGCCGGGGTGGCCGCCGCCGCCCGGGCCCGGGGGGTGCCCGTGGCGGTGGTGTGCGGCCGCGTCGAGTTGAGCCGGGACCGACTCGACGCGGCCGGCATCGTCGCCGCCTACGCGCTGACCGATCTGGGCCCCGACAGCCTGACCCGCGCCGGCGCCCTCGCCGAGATCGCGGGCGAGCGGTTGGCCCGGGACCTGCTCACCGCATCGGAGGACGCGTCGTGACCCACACCCCCACCCTCGTGCTGCGCTCGCGCCGGGTGCTCACCCCGGACGGCGAGCGGCCCGCCGACGTGGTCGTGGCCGGCGACCGGATCGCCGAGGTGCTGCCCCACGGCACCGCCGCCGGCGGCGCGCCGATCGAGGATCTGGGCGACGTCGCCCTGCTGCCGGGCCTGGTGGACACCCACGTACACATCAACGAGCCGGGTCGCACCGCGTGGGAGGGCTTCACCAGCGCCACCCGGGCCGCGGCCGCCGGCGGGGTGACCACCCTGATCGACATGCCGCTCAACTCGATCCCGGCCACCGTCACGATCGACGCGCTGCGGGTCAAGCGGGACGCGGCCCGCGGGCGGGTGTACGTGGACGTGGGCTTCTGGGGCGGGGCGATCCCGGGGAACACGGGCGAATTGGCCGCGCTGCACCGGGCCGGCGTGTACGGGTTCAAGAGCTTCCTGGCGCCGTCCGGCGTGGACGAGTTCCCGCACGTGAACGCCGCGGAGCTGGCCGAGGCGCTGACCGAACAGGCCCGGCTGGGCGCGCTCGCGATCATCCACGCCGAGGCGCCGCAGGTCCTGGACGCCGCGCCGCAAGTGCCCGGTCGGGCCTACGCCGACTTTCTCGCCTCCCGACCCGACGCGGCGGAGACGGTCGCCGTCGGGCAACTCTTGGACACCGCGGGGCGCACCGGCGCGCGGGTGCACGTGCTGCACGTGTCCTCGGCGGACGTACTGCCGCTGCTCGCCGCCGCCCGTGCGGACGGGATCGCGGTCACCGCCGAGACGTGTCCGCACTATCTGACCCTGGCCGCCGAGGGGGTGCCGGCCGGCGACACCACGTTCAAGTGTTGTCCGCCGATCCGCTCCGAGGACAACCGCGAGCGGCTGTGGCGCGGGGTCGAGGCGGGCGCGTTCGCCGCCGTGGTCTCCGACCACTCGCCGTGCACCACCGACCTCAAGCGGCTCGACGTCAGCGACTTCGCCGCCGCGTGGGGTGGCATCGCCTCCCTGCAACTGGGTCTGCCCGCGGTGTGGACCGCGGCCCGGGCGCGCGGCCTGGCGCTGGCGGAGGTGGTCGCGCTGATGTCGACCGGACCGGCGCGGCTGGTCGGCCTGGCCCGCAAGGGCACCATCGCCCCCGGATACGACGCGGACCTGGTCGCGTTCGACCCGGACACGGTGTTCACGGTGGATCCGGGCGGGCTGCACCACCGCAATCCGGCCACCCCCTACGCCGGCCGCACGCTCACCGGCGTCGTCCGCACCACGTGGCTCGCGGGCGCGCCCGTGAACGTACACGGCACCCCGCGCGGGCGCCTCCTGGATCGTGTGGGGACGGCCGCGTGATCACCCCCGCCATGCGCCGCCTGCGCGGCCACGGCCCACCTCCCTCGAGTGGTCCCCAGTAACCGCGAGCGCCCGCCCGCGGTTGTCGACTCCCGTTCCGGGCGAGGAGATTCCCCATGACCACCGACTTCACCGCATACGTCAATCTGGCCTCGCGCGCGCTCGGCGCCGGCGTGGTCGCTGCCAACGACGAGTGGTTCGCCGAGAAGGAGAACCTGCTTCGGGCCGAACCGCCGGTCTTCGCGCCGCACACGTTCGGCCCCAGGGGGCAGATCATGGACGGCTGGGAGACCCGCCGCCGGCGCGGCCGCTCGGCCGCACACCCGCACCCCGAACCGGACGCGCACGACTGGGCGATCGTGCGCCTTGGCGTGCCCGGCATCGTGCGCGGGGTCGTGATCGACACCGCGTTCTTCACCGGCAATTATCCGCCGGGCGTCTCGGTCGAGGCCGCCTCCGTGCCCGGCACACCCTCGGTCGAGGAACTGCTCGACCCGGCGGTCGCGTGGGCCACGATCGTCGCCCGCACCGAGCTGCGGGGCGACACCGCGCATCCCTTCGAGGTCGCCGTGGCACGGCGGTTCACCCACGTACGGCTGAACATCTTCCCCGACGGCGGGGTGGCCCGACTGCGCGTGCACGGCGAGGCGGTACCGGATCCGGCCTGGCTCGACGGGCTCACCGTGGACCTCGCGGCGCAGGAGTACGGCGGCGTCGCCGAGGCGGCCAGCGACCGCTACTTCTCCTCGCCGCACAACCTCAACGCGCCGGGCCGCTCGCGGGTGATGGGCGAGGGTTGGGAGACCCGCCGGCGGCGCGACGCCGGCCACGACTGGGTGCGGCTGCGGCTGGTCGGACGGGCCGAACTGCTCGGCGCCGAGGTCGACATCGACAACTACCTGGGGAACGCGCCGGGTTGGATCGCGCTGGCCGGCAGCGACGCGAGCGTGGATCCCGACGCCTGGTTCGAACTGCTGCCGCGCACCAGGGTCCAGCCGGACACCCGACACCGATTCCGCTTCACCGACGTGCCCCCGGTCACGCACGTACGCATCGAGGTCTTCCCGGACGGCGGGGTGGCCCGACTGCGGCTGCCGGGCCGACTGACCGCGGCGGGCCTGACCGCGCTGCGCGAGCGCTTCCACAGCGCCGGACCCGCATAGCCGACGGGGAGTCGGATCCGAGATGAGCGTGCAGAACCCGCGGGAAGCCTCCGTCAGAGCTGCTTAGCCACTTCGCACCCCTATCAGTCTCACTCGTTCGGGTAATGGCCGGCCGTCGGCGCACCGGCAACGATTGACCGCGCAAACGGGTTCATCCAGGGGAGGCGGAATCGTTGTCGATCGATGCTGGGGCGCGCACGGAAGGTGACGCCCAGGACACGCAGGCCCGTTCGAGTCTTGCGACGGAGGCGGCGCGAAATCTCGCGACGACCACCAAGACCGTCCCGCAGATGCAGGACATCACGTCGCGATGGCTGCTGAAGATGTTGCCGTGGGTCCAGGTATCGGGTGGTACATACCGGGTCAACCGACGGCTGAGCTACCGGGTGGGGGATGGCCGGGTCCAGTTCGTCCAGACCGGTTCCGATGTGCGGGTGATCCCGGCGGAGTTGGGCGAGCTGGCGCCGCTGCGCGGGTTCGAGGACGAGGAGGTGCTGCGCGCGCTGGCGGACCGGTTCGTGCGGCGGGAGTTCGCGGCGGGGGAGACGCTGACGACCCTGGGGGAGCCGACCGACCGGGTCTTCCTGGTCGTGCACGGCAAGATCAACCGGTTCGGCGAGGGCCGCTACGGCGACCGCACCGTGCTCGGACTGCACGGCGACGGCGACCACTTCGGCGAGCGCATGCTCGTCGACGGGGACGCGACGTGGGGGTACACGGCCACCGCGGCCACCTCGGTGATCGTGCTGGAGATGACCCGGGAGGCGTTCGACGCGGTGCGGGCCGACGCGTTGCGCACGCACCTGGCCGAATACGCCGAGGACACCAGTCGGCCGCAGAACGCCAAGGGCGAGGCGGAGATCCCGATGTCCGCCGGCCACCGCGGCGAGGCGCTGCTGCCCGGCAGCTTTGTGGACTACGAACTCAAGCCGCGCGAATACGAGTTGAGCGCCGCGCAGACCGTGCTCAAGGTGCACAGCCGGGTCGCGGATCTGTACAACCACCCGATGGATCAGATCGAGCAACAATTGCGGCTGACCATCGAGGCGTTGCGCGAGCGCCAGGAACACGAGCTGATCAACAACCGCGAGTTCGGGCTGCTGCACAACGCCGACTACGACCAGCGCATCCAGGCCCAGTCCGGCCCGCCCACCCCCGACGACATGGACGAACTGCTCAGCCGGCGACGCGGCTCCAGGCTCTTCCTGGCCCACCCGCGCACGATCGCCGCGTTCGGCCGCGAGTGCAGTCGGCTCGGCCTGTACCCGACCACGGTCGACGTGGGCGGCAACCAGATCCCGGCCTGGCGCGGCGTGCCGATCTTCCCGTGCAACAAGATCCCGATCTCGGAGGGGCGCACCAGTTCGATCCTGGTGATGCGTACCGGCGAGGACGACCAGGGTGTGGTGGGTCTGCATCAGACCGGCCTGCCCGACGAGTACCAGCCGGGCCTGTCGGTGCGCTTCATGGGCATCAACGAGCAGGCGCTGATCTCCTACCTGGTCACCGCCTACTACTCGGCGGCGGTACTGGTCCCGGACGCCCTGGGGGTCCTGGAGAACGTCGAGATCTCGCGGGCCCGATGAGCGGGAGAGGGCGCCCCGTGCGAGACACGGGTGACCGGATGAGAAAGATCACGAAGACTATGTATAGGTGTCAAACCGGTCGTTTCCGGTTATAGGTCGGGCCGGACGTCGCGCGATCAACGGACGCGCGCGGTCTACCGCGACAGGAGACCCGAGACATGGGCATCGACGACAACATCCGCAACAAGGCCCAGGACGCAGCCGGCCAGGCCAAGGAGAAGGTCGGCGAGGCGACCGGCAACGAGGACCTGCGGGACGAGGGTCAACAGGATCAGGGCTCGGCCAAGGCCAAGCAGGCCGTCGAGGGCGCCAAGGACAAGGCCAACGAGGCGATCAACAAGATCAAGGGCTCGCTCAAGCGAGACTGATCGTCTCGTTCGAGCGGGACTGATCGCAGGGCCCGCCCGGTCGCCGCGTGCGACGGGAGTCGGGCAACCGCGAGGCCCCCGGTGCGCCGGGGGCCTCGCGGCGTGGGTGAGCGGGTCGGCCGGGACGGGTCGGCCCACGCGGGTCGGTTCCGACGAATTGGCCCGAACGGGCGGCGGTCGGCCCGCGGCGGCACGACTACGGCGATCGCGAGCGCGGCGGCCCGGGCGGGGGCGTCGACGAGGTCGGCTTCGGCACGACGGGGTGGCGGGGTCAGGTCGCCGTGTGGTGGATCGGGCCCGTGGCGGTGCGCAGGGGGCGGGCCGTGGCGCCGGTTCGGGTGGCCACCACCTCGGCGAAGATGGACAGGGCCGTCTCGTCGGGGGTGCGAGCGCCGAGGTCCAGGCCGATGGGGGAGTGCAGCGCGGCCAACCGCTTTTCGGTGAGCCCGATTTCGCGCAGCCGGGTCAGGCGCGCCGCGTGGGTGCGGCGCGAGCCCATGGCGCCGACGTAGGACAGATCCAGGCGCAGCGCCAGGTCCAGGAGTGGGACGTCGAACTTCGGGTCGTGGGTCAGAACGGTGATCACCGTGCGGGCGTCGAGGGTGTTCGCGATCGAGGCCAGGTGGCGGTGCGGCCAGTCCACGATCACCTCGTCCGCGTCGGGAAAACGCCGCCGGGTGGCGAACACCTCCCGCGCGTCGCACACCGTCACCCGGTAGCCGAGCAGGTTGCCCATGCGGGTCACCGCCGCCGCGAAGTCGATCGCGCCGTAGACGAGCAGGCGCGGCGGCGGGGTGCGGGTCTCCACGAAGACGGTGACGTCGTCGGGGTCCGATTCCGGACATGGGCGGCCGTCCGGGCGCAGCGTCACCGGGCCGGTGCGGCCCAGGGCGAGCATGGCTCGGGCCTCGGCGACCACGGATGCGTCCAGCGCGGGATCGGCGCCGAACGTACCGGTCACCGCCGACTCCGCGGGGTGCGCCCCTCGCGCCGCGCCCACGACCGTGATCGCCCGCCCCACCAGCGCCGCCGGTCCCGCCACGACGCGGGCCGCAGCCACGGGGATGTCCCGTTCGGCCGCGGCCAGGGCCGCCTCCACCGTCGCGTCGCCGGCGCGTTGTACGAAGATGTCGAGCACTCCGCCGCAGGTCAGCCCCACGGCGAAGGCGTCCTCGTCGTTGTAGCCGAAGCGCTGGAGCACCGGGGTGCCGCACTCCAGCGCCTCGCGGCACAAGTCGTACACCGCACCCTCCACACACCCGCCGGAGACGCTGCCGACGACCGTGCCGTCGGCGCCCACCGCGAGCGCCGCGCCCGGGGGGCGGGGGGCGCTCCCGCCGACGCCGACGACGGTGGCCAGGGCGTATGGCGTTCCCGCACGGCGCCATGCCGCGAGTTCGCTCCCGAGGTCGAGCATCGACGTCTCCTGGGGGTGTGGGTGGTGCGATGTGCGGGCGTCAGCTGACGCCCAACCACTCCTTGATCGGATGCAGGGCGAAGAACACGAGGAAGGCCAGGGTGAGGACCCACATCAGCGGGCCGATGTCGCGGAACCTGCCCTGGGCGGCCTTGATCAGCGTGTAGACGATCACGCCGGCGGCGACGCCCGCGGTGATCGAGTACGTGAACGGCATCAGCACGATGGTCAGGAAGGCGGGGATGGCCGCGGCCCTGTCGTCCCAGTCGATGTGCTTGACCTGGGTGATCATCATCGAGCCGATCACCACGAGCGCGGCGGCGGCGACCTGGTCGGGGACCACGCCGGCGAGCGGGGTGAAGAACAACATCAGGCCGAAGATCGTGCCGGTGACCACGCCGGCCAGCCCGGTGCGGGCGCCGTCGCCGACGCCGGTCGCCGATTCGATGAAGACGGTCTGACCCGACGAGCTGGTCACCCCACCGACGATGCCCCCCGCACCGTCGATGGCCAGCGCCTTGGACAGCCCGGGCATCCGGCCCTTGTCGTCCACGAGCTCGGCCTCGGTGCCGATGCCGATGATGGTCGCCATCGCGTCGAAGAAGCCCGCGAAGACGAGAGTGAACACCAGGACGGAGGCGGTGATGCCGCCGGCCTCGGAGAAGCCGCCGAACACGCTCACCTCGCCGAACAGCCCGAAGTCCGGCGCATCGACCACCTTGTCCGGCAGGTTCGGCACACCACCGCCCCAGGTCTTGTCGGATATGTCGACGATCGCGTTGACCACGATCGCCAGCACGGTGCCGAAGACCAGGCCGATCAGGATCGCGCCGCGGATGTCGCGGGCCATCAGCATGAAGATGGTGAGCACCGTGACCGCGAAGATCAGCACCGGCCAGCCGGCCAGTTCACCGGCCGGGCCGAGCGTCACCGGCGGTCCGCCGGGCGCGGCGTTCTCGGTCACCACGCCCGCCTTGTTCAGCCCGATCATCGCGATGAACAGGCCGATCCCGATGGTGATCGCGTGCTTGAGCGCCATCGGAATGGCGTTCATGATGCGCTCGCGCAGCCCCGAGACGACCATCAGCATGATGATCAGGCCGTAGATCACGCACAGGCCCATCGCCTGCGGCCAGGTCATCTCGGCCGCGACCTGGTTGCCCACCACACCGGCCACCGACAGGCCCGCGGCAAGCGCCAGCGGCACATTGCCGATCAGGCCCATCGCCACCGTGGTGATGAACGCGGCCAGCGCGGTCATCGTGGTGATCTGCGCGGGGTCGAGCTGGTGCCCCTTGACGTCCTTGCCGCCCAGCAGGATCGGATTGAGCAACAGGATGTACGCCATCGCCATGAACGTGGTGAGACCGCCGCGCAGTTCGCGGCCCACCGAGCTGCCGCGCGCGCTGATCCGGAAGTACGTGTCCAACGCGCCCGAACCGGACGAGCCGGCCGGCGGCGGATCGCCGGCCCGGGTCGCCCCGGATCCGCGCGGCGGATTCGGGGGATTCTCGCCGGGTTCCGTCGGAACCGATGTCTGAGGCACTTTCCCACTCCCAAGTGTCCTAGGTGTTGTTGGGGTGGAGCCGGTCGCCGCGGCGCAGCCGCCCGGAGCCTGTTCCGGGCAGGCGGGCGCGACGACCTTCCTGCGTGGGGGCGCGTCCGCTCGACGGCGCGGCGATCGGCCGTGCGGGGTCGAGCCGGTCCGGCCCCGGGGGCCGCGTCTGCGCCGCCGCCGGGACCGTACTACGGTGATGAGAACGGGAACTGACGGTGTCTCAGAGCCCGGTGAGGTGTTCCGGCCGGACCGGCACCCGGTTCAGGGCCAGGCCGGTCGCCGCGCGAATCGCCGCGACGATCGCGGGCGTCGCGGACAAAGTGGGTGCCTCGCCGGCTCCGCGCAGCCCGTACGGGGCGTGCGGGTCGGCCAGTTCGAGGACGTCCACCGGCATCGGTGGGGTGTCGAGGATGGTGGGGATCAGGTAGTCCGTGAAGGACGGATTGCGCACCCGCCCCTCGGCGACCACGATCTCCTCCATCACCGCCAGACCCAGCCCCTGGGTGCTGCCGCCGTGGATCTGGCCGAGCACCGCGAGCGGGTTCATCGCCTTGCCCACGTCCTGTGCGGCGGCCAGTTCGACCACCTTGACCAGGCCCAGCTCCACGTCCACGTCCACCACCGCGCGGTGTGCGCAGAAGGTGTACTGGACGTGTCCGAAGCCCTGTCCGGTGGTCCGGTCGAACGCCTGGGTGGGGCGGTGCCGGAACTCGACGGTCTCGTCCACGGGTTCGTCGCCGAGCAGGTCGGCCAAGTCGGCGACCACCGCGTCGGCGCGGTCGACCACCTTGCCGCCGACCAGGCGCAGGCCCGCCACGAGATCGGGCGTCCAGCCGTGGCGGAGCCGGCCGCGCTCGAACACCGTGCCGCGCACCGCCTCGGCGGCCAGTTTGACCGCACCGCCCGTCATGTACGTCTGCCGCGACGCGGAGGTCGACCCGGCGGAGCCCACCCGCGTATCGGCCGGCGCGATGGTCACCAGGTCCACGCCCAACTCGGTGCGCACGATCTGCGCATGCACCGTGACACCGCCCTGGCCCACCTCGGCCATCGCGGTGTGCACCAGCGCGACCGGCGCGCCGCCCACCACCTCGAGCCGAACCCGTGCGGTGGAGTAGTCGTCGAAGCCCTCGGAGAAGCCGACGTTCTTGATCCCGACCCCGTAGCCGATCCCGCGCACGACGCCCTCGCCGTGCGTGCTGTTGGAGACCCCGCCCGGCAACTCGCGCACGTCCACACCGTCGCCGGTGTGCCGGTGCTCCGCCGCCGGCAGCGGCATCGCCTCGACCCGGCGCAGCAGTTCGGCCACCGGCGCGGGCGCGTCCACAACCTGGCCGGTGGGCAGCACCGAGCCCTGCTCCATCGCGTTCAGCCGCCGCAACTCCACCGGATCCAGGCCCAGTTCCGCGGCCAGCCGGTCCATCTGGCTCTCGTAGCCGAAGCACATCTGGACCGCGCCGAAGCCGCGCATCGCGCCGCACGGCGGGTTGTTCGTGTACACCGCGGTCGCGTCGATCGAGGCGTTCGGGATCACGTACGGACCGATCCCCAGCGAGGCCGCGTTGCCGACCACGGCGGGGGAGGATGATGCGTACGCGCCGCCGTCCAGCACGATCTCCGCCCGGACGAACACCAACCGGCCGTCCCGCGTGGCGCCGTGCTCGAAGACCATCGTCGCCGGGTGGCGGTGCACGTGGCCGAAGAACGACTCCTCGCGGTTGTAGACGATCTTCACCGGCTTGCCGGTGTACTGCGCGAGCAGACACGCGTGCACCTGCATCGAGAGGTCCTCGCGCCCGCCGAACGCGCCGCCGACGCCGGCCAGGGACAGTCGTACCTTCTCCGGCGGCAGACCGAGCACCGGGCACAACTGCTCTCGGTCCACGTGCAGCCACTGGGTGGCGATGTACAGATCGATCCCGCCGTCCTCGGCGGGCACCGCGAGCCCCGACTCCGGGCCCAGGAACGCCTGGTCCTGCATGCCGACCTCGTACTTGCCGCGCACGATCACATCGGCCCGTGCGCGCACCTGCGCCGAGTCCCCGTCGCCGTGGTGGATGTGCTGGCTGTGCACGATGTTGCCGAAGGCGTGCGCCTTGTAGTCGGCCGGCGCGTGCACGTAGCCGTATCGCTCCGGATCCAGCGCCTCGACCGGTCCGATCGCCGGCAACACGTCGTAGTCCACCGCGATCCGGGCCGCCGCGCGCCGCGCGGTCTCGGGGTGGTCGGCGGCCACGATCGCGATCGGCTCGCCGTGGAAGCGCACCTCGTCGATGGCAAGGACCGGCTGATCGGCGATCTCCAGGCCGTAGAACCTGCTGCCGGGGATGTCCTCGTGGGTGAGCACCGCGTACACCCCCGGCAGGGCCAGCGCCGCGGACACGTCCAGGGATCGGATCCGGGCCCGGGCGTGCGGGCTGCGCAGTGTCGTGCCCCACAACATGTCCTCGTGCCACAGGTCCGAGGCGTAGGCGAAGTCGCCCTTGACCTTGAGGATCCCGTCGGGTCGCAGCGGCGACGCGCCGATGCCGTCCCGACCGGGCGCGGCGACGTCGAGCAGGTTCTTGGGCATGGTCGGACCGGCCATGGCGTCAGCCCTCCGAACCGGCCGGCGCCGTACCGCGCGCGTCGGCCTTGCGCGCGGCCGCCAACCGGACCGCGTCCATGATCTTCTCGTAGCCCGTACAGCGACACAGATTGCCGGACAGCGCCTCGCGGATCTCCGCGTCGGACGGGTGATGCGCCCGGTTGAGCAGGTCGTGCGTCTGGACCAGCAGGCCCGGCGTACAGAACCCGCACTGCACCGCGCCCGCGTCCACGAACGCCTGCTGGACCGGATCCAGCGTGTCCCCGTGGGCCAACCCCTCGACCGTGCCGACCTCACGATCCTGCACCTGTCCGGCGGCGACCAGACACGCGCACACCGGGGCGCCGTCGAGATAGACCGTGCACGAGCCGCACTCGCCCTGCTCACACGCGTTCTTGGACCCGGGCAGCCCGACCCGCTCGCGCAGGACGTAGAGCAGACTCTCGCCCTCCCACACGTCGTCCGCCTCGGTCGGGCGGCCGTTCACGGTGAATGTGACCCTCATGCGGCGGCCCTCCCGGTGGCGCGGTGGTCGTTCCAGGTCCAGAGCAGGGTGCGGCGCGCCATCACGGCCAGCGCGTGGCGCCGGTACGCGGCCGACCCGCGCACGTCGTCGATCGGCGCGGCGGCCGCCGCCACCAGTTCGCCGAAGCGCCGCGCGGTGGCCTGCGGCAGTTCGCCGCCGGAGGTCCACAGGCCGCTCTCGTCGAGTTCGGCCCGGATGAACTCCTCCGCCTCGCGCGCCCGGCGCGGGGTGGGCGCGGCGGAGCCGATCCCGGTGCGTACATCCCGGGTGCGCGGGTGCAGCGCGACCGCGAACGAGCAGACCGCGATCACCATCGCGTTGCGGGTGCCGATCTTGGCGAACTGCTGCGGCCCGGTCGCCGACGGGATGTGGATCGCCCGGATCAGCTCGTCCGGCTCCAGCGCGTTGCGCTTGACCCCGAGATAGAAGTCGTCGATCGGGATCAGCCGGGTGCCACGCACCGACGCCGCCTCCACCGTTGCGCCCGAGGCGAGCAGCGGCGGGTGCGCGTCGCCCGCCGGCGAGGCGCCGCCGAGGTTGCCGCCGACCGAACCCCGGTTGCGGATCTGCGGCGAGCCGACGGTGCGTGCGCCGAGGGACAACCCCGGCAGCCGGTCGTGCAGCGACTCGATGATCCGCGCGTACGGTACGCAGGCGCCCAGACGCACCGTGTCGTCGTCCTCGATCCGCCATTCGTGCAACTCGCGGATCCGGTTGAGATCCACCAAGGCATCGGGGCGACGCCGGTCGAAGTTCAGCTCGACCATCACGTCGGTGCCACCGGCGATCGGGACCGCGGACGGGTGCTGCGCCTTGACGGCGAGCGCCTCCTCCCACGTCGCGGGCCGCAGGAATTCCATGTCGGGTGTCTCCTTCTGCCTTGCGTATGGCCCTACCGTCCTTGTACCCGTCGCGGGGGGCGCGTCGCTCGGGGCGTGGTGACCGCTCGTTTCGTGACCGGTCGTTTTTGTGGATGGGAGGGTGCGCACCAGTACACCGAGACGGAGGTCACTGCGAGTACCCACCGAAGACATGACCCAGGCGTGTCACACGGGCGGTGTTCCCGTACTTTTCTCCAAGTGCTCGTCCGGTCGCCGAACCGGTATGACGGATCCGCCGCGCGGCCGACGCCGTGGCCGGCTCGATCGAGAGGGGGCCGTCGATGCGATTGCGCGCGCTTCTCGGCGATGGCACGACCGGCGTCGGCATAGCCGGCATCCGTCTGCTGGTGGGCGAGGGGGAGCTGGATCGTACGGTGCGCGCGGTGATGACCACCGACCTGCACGACCCCAGCCGCTACCTGACCGCCGGGGCCCTGGTGCTGACCGGGATGGGCTGGCGCTCGGGCCCGGGCGACTCGGACCGCTTCGTCCGGGTGCTGACCCGGGGCGGCGCCACCGCGCTGGCCGCGGGGGAGGCGGAGATCGGCGCCATCCCGGCCGATCTGGTGGACGCCTGCGAGCGGCATCACCTGCCGCTGTTCGCGGTCGAGGAGGAGTTGTCCTTCGCCCACCTGACCGAGTTCGTGGTCCGGCGGATCTCCGCCGAGCGGGCCGACGACCTGACCGCGGTGGTCGACCGGCATCGACGTCTGGTCCAGGCGGCGGCCGGCGGGGCCGGGCTGGACGGGGTGCTCGGGCTGGTCGCGGCCGACATCGACATCCACTGCTGGGTGCTCTCGCTGACCGGGCGGCAGGCCGCCGCCGGCGGGCCGGACCTGGCACCGGGGTTGCGGGTCAAGCTGGCCCGCGCGCACTTCGCCGCCCGCGAGCGCCGGGCCCGGGGGCCGTTCCGGCACCGGGCCGACGGGCGCTCGTTCTCGCTGCTGCCGGTGCCCGAGGCGGGTGGGGCGGCCGACCCGGACGCGTGGGGCGACTGGTTCCTGGCGGTCGAGGACGACGTGAGCGACTGGCCCGACCGGCACCAGGCGCTGCTGGGCGAACTGGTCCGGCTGGTCTCGGTGGGCCGCGAGCGGGTCGAGGACGGGCGCCGGCACACCCGACGCGTGGCCGAGGACGTGCTGAACCTGCTCGCGAGCGGCGCCGATTCGTTCGAGGTGGCGACACGCCTGCGGGTGGCCGAGCCGGACGAGGGCGACACGTGGCACCGGCAGTTCGTCACCCTCACGCTGCCCGACGTGCCCGTGCGCGACGCACCCCGACTGGCCCGGGTGCTCCTGGAGGAGGCGCTGGCGGATCGACCGACGCCCGCCTTGGTGTCGGCGGCCGGCTCCGGCGCGGTGGCGCTGATCTCGTGCGAGAGCGGGGACGACCGGGACGGCGCCGAGCCGGATCCCACCGCGGGCCTGCTGCGCGAGCGGCTGGCCGCGTTGGACGGGCCCGCGACGGACGACCTGCGGGCGCACATCGGGGTGAGCGCCCGGGTGGACCGCGCCGACGCGCTGCGCGGCGCCTTGGAGGAGGCCTGGCACGCGGGCCGGATCGCCGGGACCAGGACGGGCCGGATCGAGGTGGTCGGGCATGCCGAACTCGCCTCGCACGTGGCGCTGCTGGCCGCGGTGCCCGAGGACGTGCGCCGGGCCTTCCGGGGCCGGTTGCTGGAACCGCTGCGCGCGTACGACGCGAGCCATCAGGCGGACCTGATCGGCACGTTGGAGGTGTTTTTGGACTGCGACGGGTCGTGGACCAGGTGCGCCGCGCGGTTGCACGTACACGTGAACACGCTGCGCTACCGGATCGGCCGGATCGAGGAGCTGACCGGGCGTCAGTTGGCTCGTCTGGAGGACAAGGTGGACTTCTTCCTGGCGCTGCGGCTGCGCTGAGCGGGCGCGAACGGGCGTACCGGCGGCCCGGCTTCCCCGCCGATGCGTCGAAATCGGATCGGTCGGGCGGATCCCGGGTCGGCCGATGGGTCGAAAATCGTGCCGGCCGGGTCAGCCGAAGGAGACCCCCGACGTGACCGGGACGACCGTGCCGGTGATTGCCCGGGCCCGGTCGGAGGCCAGGAAGGCGACCGCGTCGGCGATGTCCTCGGGCCGGGTGATCCGGCGCAGCGCCGAGGACCGGGTCAGCTCGGCCCGTACCTCGCTCTCGGGCACCTCCCGGCGCGCGGCGATGTCGGCGATGCACCCGGCGAGTTTGGCGTTCTCGGTGTAGCCCGCGACGACCACGTTGACCCGGATGCCGTCCGGCCCGACCTCCTTGGCCAACACCCCGGAGGCCACCTCCATCGCGGCCTTGGTCGCCGCGTACGCGCCCAGCCCGACGAGCTTCGCGCGCGGCGCCTCCGAGGAGATCTGCACGATCGAGCCGCCGCCGACCGCGCGCAGATGGGGCAACGCGGCGCGGGAGACGGCCAGTACGCCCAGCACGTTGATCTCGAACGCGCGCCGGAACTCGTCCGGGTCCAACTCCTCCAGGCGTCCCGACGGGTTGTACGTCGCCACGTTCACCACCACGTCCACCCGGCCCGATTCCCGGGCCGCGGTGTCCACCAGCGCGCGGCAGGCGCCCTGGTCGGCCAGGTCGGTCGGCACCGCGAGCACCCGACGGCCCGTCAGCTCCCGGATCTCGTCCGCGAGTTCGCGCAGCGGTTCGGGGCGGCGGGCGGCCAGCACCAGGTCCGCGCCGTCGCGGGCCAGCGCCAATGCCGACGCGCGCCCGATGCCCGCTCCGGCTCCCGCGACGATTGCGACCCGTGCGTCCGGTTCCTCCGCCATCGACACCCCTTTCACGTGCGCGAAATCCGCGACTCGCCACCCGTCCTATCGCACGGTGCTTTGCATTGCCATGATCATCCGGTTGGGTTACTGTGCGCGGCCGTTCGCCGCCGAAGCGTCAACCCGGCAAGCCGTACCGACACCACCGGAGGCACCGATGCCCACCGTCGTACTGATCGGAACGCTGGACACCAAGGGGTCCGAATACGCGTGGCTGGCCTACCGGCTGCGGGCCAGAGGAGCCGAGGTCCTGCTGATGAACGTCGGCGTCCTGGGCGACTCGCTGGCCCAGGCCGATGTACAGGCGGGCGAGGTCGCCGCCGCGGCGGGCACCGATCTGGAGGACCTGCGCACCCGCGCCGACCGGGGCGCGGCGACCACCGCGATGGCCGAGGGCGCGGCCTCGATTCTGCGCGAACTCTTCGAGCAGGGAAGGGTGGACGGGGTGCTCGCGATGGGCGGCTCGGGCGGCTCGGCGATCGCGTCCCACGCGATGCGCGCGCTGCCGGTGGGCGTGCCCAAGCTGCTGGTGTCCACGATGGCGGCGGGCGACGTGTCGCCGTACGTCGGCGCGGTGGACGTGACGATGATGTACAGCGTCGTGGACATCGCCGGGATCAACCGGCTCTCCGAACGCATCCTGGGCAACGCGGCGGACGCGATCGCGGGCATGGCCGGCGGCTACGCCGAGGACCGCGCGGCGGTCGCCGGGGTGACCGGCGAGGGCCGACCGCTGGTGGCCGCGACCCAGTTCGGCGTGACCACCCCGGCGGTGGACGCGGCGCGCGAGCGGCTCAACGAACTGGGCTACGAGGTACTGGTGTTCCACGCCACCGGGGCCGGCGGCCGGTCGATGGAGAACCTGGCCGAGGGCGGCTTCCTGGCCGGGGTCCTCGATCTGACCACCACCGAGCTGGCCGACGACCTGGTCGGCGGGGTGCTCAGCGCGGGCCCGCAGCGGCTGACCGCGGCCGGGCGGATGGGATTGCCGCAGGTGGTCAGCGTGGGCGCGCTGGACATGGTCAACTTCGGCCCCCGCGACACCGTTCCGCCGCGTTTCGAGGACCGGCTGTTGTACGTGCACAACCCGACCGTGACACTGATGCGCACCACACCGGCCGAAAACGCCGAACTGGGACGGCGGATCGCGGCCAAACTGATCGACGCGACCGGGCCCACCGCGCTGTACCTGCCGCTGCGCGGAGTCTCCGCGATCGACGTCGAGGGCGGACCCTTCTACGATTCCGACGCCGATACGGCGTTGTTCGACGCGCTGCGCGCCGGCCTCGACGGGACCGCCGTCGAGGTGCGCGAGGTCGCGACGGACATCAACGATCCGGCGTTCGCCAAGGCGGCGGCGGATCGATTGCACGAATTGATCACGAAGGGACACGTGGACTGAGATGAACGGACGCGAGGCGCGGGGCCGACTGCGCACGACGGTCGAGCAGGGCGGCGTCGTGATCGGCGCGGGCGCGGGCACCGGATTGTCCGCCAAGTGCGCCGAGGCCGGGGGTGTGGACCTGATCATCATCTACAACTCGGGCCGCTATCGCATGGCCGGCCGGGGTTCGTTGGCGGGACTGCTGCCGTACGGCGACGCCAACGCGATCGTGGTGGAGATGGCGGGCGAGGTGCTGCCGGTGGTGCGCAGTACCCCGGTCCTCGCGGGGGTGTGCGGCACCGATCCGTTCCGGATCATGCCGCACTTCCTGGACCAACTCGCGGCCATGGGCTTCGCGGGAGTGCAGAACTTCCCGACGGTCGGCCTGTTCGACGGTGTCTTCCGGCAGAACCTGGAGGAGACCGGGATGGGCTACGACCTGGAGGTGGAGATGATCCGGCTGGCGGCGGAGCGCGGCCTGCTCACGGCGCCGTACGTCTTCGATCCCGAGCAGGCCCGCGCGATGGCGGCGGCCGGCGCCGACGTGCTGGTCCCGCACCTGGGGCTGACCACCAAGGGCAGCATCGGCGCGACCACCGCGGTCACCCTCGACCAGGCGGTGGAGCGGGTGCAGGAGATGCGCGACGCGGCGGCGGAGGTCAACCCCGACGTGCTGGTGCTGTGCCACGGCGGGCCGATCGCCGAACCCGAGGACGCGGCGTACGTCCTGGCCCACACCACCGGCGTGGTCGGCTTCTTCGGCGCCTCCAGCATGGAGCGCCTGCCGACCGAGGTGGCCATCACCGAGCAGGCGCGGGCGTTCAAGAGCATCACCCCGAGTGGGGGCACCGCCACGGCGGGCGACACTCCGGCACATCCGTAACCAACGCGCCCGGCAGTAGATGCGTGGCGCACGCGCACGTCCGTCCGTCCGACAACCACGAGCGTGAGGACCCGGCATGTACAAGTTGACCGTGCTCTACGGCCACCCCGAAGACCCGGCGGCGTTCGATTCCTATTACTGGGACAAGCACGTCCCGCTGGCCCGCACCATGCCGGGACTGACCGGCTGGACCATCGGCAAGTGCGAACCGGATCCGTCCGGTGCGAAGCCGCCCTATTACCTGGTGGTCGCGCTGTACGCGCCCTCGCGCGCGGAACTCGAGGCGGTGCTGGATTCGCCCGAGGGGCGGGCCACGGTGGCCGATGTGCCCAATTTCGCGACCGGCGGCGCGACGTTCCTCTGGGACGAGGAGCGGGTAGTGGTTCCGGTAGAGCTGCCCGCGACGGAATAGCCCGTCGTTGACGCACGCGTGACCACGCGGCCGCGCACCGTGTACGCCGGAGCCGTGACCTGCAAAGACGGCGACAAATCGGGCAAATAGGTGTTATTCCTCCCTATGGGGGACGTCACAAACCACCCGAAATGTTTGCCAACCCGGCGAACCGGTGCGTAGCTTCGTGGTTGTTCGCACAAGCGGACTCCCCGGGCGGTACGCCGAATCCTGCCGCCGTCCGAGGGAAGCAGTCGATATCGACTGGCGGCAGGAGCGGGGGAACCAAGTGAGCCGACATCGGCACTGCCGATGCCTGGGGTGAAGCCATGCCTGTGACAGGCGAGGCCGGGCCAATCGTCCGAACCCGACAGCTAACTTCGTAGGCGCCCGACGAGGTAATCAATGACCTTCCGTGCCATCACCGCTCCGGTTCGTTCGCTCTCTCGTGGCCGTCGCGCCGGCATCGCCGTCGCCGCAGGTGCGGGTCTCGTCCTTCCCCTCGTGGGCATGGCGGGCAGCGCGAACGCCGCGACTTCGTCCACCTGGGACGCGGTCGCCCAGTGCGAGAGCACCGGAAACTGGGGCATCAACACGGGCAACGGCTTCTCCGGCGGTCTGCAGTTCACCCCGAGCACCTGGAACGCGTTCGGCGGCAGCCAGTACGCGGCCAGTGCCGCGCAGGCCTCCAAGGCGCAGCAGATCGCCGTCGCCGAGCGGGTCCTGGCGAGCCAGGGCCCCGGCGCCTGGCCGGTCTGCTCCGTGAAGGCCGGTCTGGGCAAGGGCGGCGACGCCAACGCCACGGCCGAGTCCTCGACCACCGGCAAGACCAAGTCCTCGGTCGAGCCGAAGGCCGCGCCGACGTCCGAGGCCAAGCCCGCGACCGGCAACGCGCCGAAGCTCAACGTGCAGCCCAAGCAGGACGTCGCCAAGCAGGACGCGCCGAAGTCGGCCGCGACCGAGCGGGCGTCGGGCTCCGGCACCTACACCGTCAAGTCCGGTGACACGCTGTCCGCGATCGCGGCCAAGTTCGGTGTCAAGGGCGGCTACAAGGCCCTGCACACGGCCAACGCCGGCGTCCTCGGCGACAACCCGAACGTGATCGCCGTGGGCACCAAGCTCGCCGTCTGATCCATACCCTCACCACGTGGGCCCCGCCGAGACATTCGGCGGGGCCCACGCGCGTTCGACCAGGCCCGGCCGGGCCGTTGCACGCGCCCATCCCGATCCGGACATGCGCGCGATGGCGTTGGCGGTGAGCACCGGACGCGAGTAGGCCGAACGGCCCGGTCAGCTCTGCTCGGTGCGCAATAGCCGCAGGAACGCCTTGATGCCGGAGATGACTTCCTGGTTGTCCGTCAACTGGCTGATGGTGTCCTCGAAGCGGCGGCCGAGGGCGTCCACCTTGCGGTCCGCCTCCTGGAAGCGCTTGGTGGTGTCGGCCGCCCCGAAGACCGTCGTCTCCTTGAGCTGCTCGATGCTCTCCAGCAACTCCTTGGTGCGGGTCTCCAGGGCCTCGACCTTGGCCTTGAGGGCCGTGACGTCCTGGCTGACCGCGAGCACGTCGTCGCGGGGGTGGGTCACCTCGCGCAGCATGGTGCGCAGCCGCTGGGACAGGTGCTCCGCATACGCCTGACCGGGTCGAAACAGGGTGCTGAGCAGGTAGAACCCGGCGAACCAATAGCCCACCACGCCACCGGAGATCCAGGTGATCAGCGCGATCACGGCGGCGGAGAGCACGTGTGCGCCGATCGCGCCGTAGAGCAGTCGGCGGGCGATCCGCCGGGCCTCGACGTCACGCCCTTCCGGTACCGCCAGGCCCCGCTCCCGGCTGATCGCGATCTCCGTGATCACCCGCTGGGCCCGGAAGTACAGGTTCCACGGCGCGGTGAGCACCAGGATCAGCCAGAACAGACACACCGCCCCCGCCCCGAGCGAGAGCAGATCCGCCAGTGACGTGTCCTCGACGAAGTACAGCACGATGCCCAACGCCGTCGTGCCGACGAACAGCAGAACCGCAAGCAGCCTGGTCGCACCCACCCGAATCGCACTCCCACCCCACCCGGCGCCCGGCCCACCCGAGCACGCTGCTCGGACTGTAGAGCACGGAGATCACCGTGATCGGGTTCAGCCGTCGGCAACCGATCCGTCGGGGTCGGGGATCCACGAACCGTGGATCCCGGCCGGCACCCGGCGCGGCAATTCGACGGCCGCCATCGGCGGCGCGGTGATCCTGCGCGCGTCCAGTACCAGCAACTCCGAGGCATTCCGGGCCAGATCACTGACCACGGTGAGCAGGTAGCCGTCGTCCTCGGCGGTGCCGCCCTCGGCCGGCACGAACACCGCCTCGCCGGGCATACGGTCGCGCCCCTGTCCGGCGATCCACCGCTCCCCGCTCACCCGGTCGTACTTGACGATCGCGTACTCGCGCAGCCCCGCCCCGGGAAAGGCCGACGCGTAGCCGAATCGGTGCGGCCGGCCCACCGCGCGGGCGTCGATCGTGGGGAACTCGACGACCAGCGAGTCCAGTGCCTGCTCGCCCGCGACGCCCGAGGCCGGGTCCAGGATCCATCGGTGCGAGATCGCGCCGACCACGGGTGACTCGGGGTAGCCGGGCGCACCCACCCACCACCGCCAACTCGTCTCCCACGCGGCCCGATCGAACCTCGGTGCCTCCAGCACGATCCGACCGCGCGCGTCCTCGTACGCGTTGGCCACATGCAGCACCATCCCCGGCGACACCTCGAACCAGGTCGGCACGGCCGGGCCGGTGCGCGGCATCACGCCGATCCGGGGCGCGTAGGACTCGCTCCAGCGGTAGGGCACACCGGAGGACTCGGCCGGGTTGAACACCACCGGCAGGTCGAGCCAGACCACATGGCGTCGCGTCAGCCCGAAGTCGTGCATCAGCGAGGGTCCCGCGCCGCAGATCACCTCGCTGCGGATGATCCGCCCCCGGGGTGACGCGACGTGGTACGTCAGATACGGCGGGGTCGGCGAGTAGCCGAAGAAGTGCAGTTCGCCGGTGCCCGGATCGGTTTTGGGATGCGCGGTCATCGCGGTGGTCAGCCCGCCGGCGAAGTCGTACGGGCCGACCGTGTCCAACTCGCGGGTCACCTCGAACGGGAGGTTGGCCTCCTGGAGCGCGAGCAGCCGACCGGCGTGTTCGACGATGTGCGTGCCGGCGATGCTCGCGGTCAGGTCGACGCTGCCGTCCGCGCGCACATACGGCGCGCCGTTCCACGCGGGGGTGCGCACCCACCGGTTGCGGTACCACTCGGCCCGGCCGGCCCGCAGCCGGATGCCGTGCAGCATGCCGCTGCCCCGGAACCAGTGCGACGGCACGTCGCCGGGTCGCGGGTTGTGCCCGTTGCGGATGTAGCGACCGTTCAGCTCCGGCGGAAGCATGCCCCGAACCTTCAGGTCGCGCCGGTCGATCTCGTCGGCGACTGGTGCGAAGTGCTCGGCGAGATAGGGCTTTCGCAGGTCCACGACGGCGCGCTCCGATCACCTGGGTCGGTGACTGTAGCACCTGCCGCCGCTGATCCGGCACCCGATGTGAACGAGCCCTCGCCGACCCGTGCGCCCCGAAAGAAGTCCGCAACCGGCCGGAAACCGGCACCACTTCGAGGTCGATGCGACAAAGCCCCGGCACCACTTCGAGGTCGACCCGACAAAGCCCCGGCACTACGCGAAGGCGGGCCGGGGCACCCGCCCCGACCCGCCCACCGCCGTGCGCCCGTTCGGTTAGCGCGCGCCCAACTCCTCGGCCAGCGCGGTCGCGAAGGCCTCGATGTCCGCCTCGGTGGTATCGAACGCCGTCATCCAGCGCACCTCGCCGATCGACTCGTCCCAGGTGTAGAACCGGAACCGCTTCTGCATCCGCTCGGTCACATCCGCCGGCAGCACCGCGAACACCGCGTTGGCCTGTGGCATCCGAGACAGCGTCACCCCGTCCAGGTCGGCGACCTTCTCGGCGAGCAGCGCCGCCATCGCGTTCGCGTGCCGCGCGTTGCGCAGCCACAGATCGCCGGACAGCAGCGCCTCGAACTGCACCGACACGAACCGCATCTTGGACGCGAGTTGCATCGCCGCCTTGCGCAGATACTTGATGCCGCGCGCCGCGTCCGGGTTGAGCACGACCACGGCCTCGCCGAACATCAGGCCGCTCTTGGTGCCGCCGAAGGACAACACGTCCACGCCCACGTCCGTGCTCAGCGCGCGCAGCGGCACGTCCAGCGCGGCGGCGGCGTTGGCCAGGCGCGAGCCGTCCAGGTGGGCGAGCATGCCGTGGTCGTGCGCGTGCGCGACCAACGCGGCGATCTCGTCCACCGTGTAGACCGTGCCCAGTTCGGTGCTCTCCGCGAATGAGACCACCCGCGGCTGGGCCCGGTGTTCGTCGCCCCAACCCCACGCATGCGTATCCACGAGTTCGGGGGTGAGCTTGCCGTCGGGGGTGGCCACAGTGAGCAGCTTCAGGCCCGCCACCTTCTCCGGCGCGCCGCACTCGTCCACGTTGATGTGCGCGGTGGCCGCGCAGATCACCGAGTCCCAGCGGTCGGTCATCGACTGCAGGCCGACCACGTTGGCCCCGGTGCCGTTGAACACCGGGAACACCTCCGCGCGTTCGCCGAAGTGGGCGCGGAAGACCTCGGTCAGGTGCTCGGTGTAGACGTCCTCGCCGTAGGAGATCTGGTGTCCACCGTTGGCCGTGCCGATCGCGGCCAACACCTCGGGATGTATGCCCGCGTAGTTGTCGCTGGCGAAACCGCGCGCGTCGGGGTCGTGACGCGGGGTCAGGGGACGTTCAGGCACAGTCGTTTCCCGTTCAGGTCGATGGCCGGGGTGTTCCACAGACCCGCGATCTCGGCGGCGAGATCGGCGACGTCGGTGAATCCGGCGAACTTTGCGTTGGGTCGGGCCTCGCGCATCTCGTCGTTGACGAGCGCCTTGACCACCAGGATCGTGGCCGCCGCCTCGGTGTCGGTGAACGCGTCGGCGAGCGCGAGGGTCCAGGTCTCCGCCGCGGCCTTGGCGGCGGCGTAGCCCGCGTTGCCCTGGGTCGGCTGTCCGGCCGCGGCGGCGGAGATCAGTACGAACCGACCGCGCGGGCTGCGCGCGAGCGCTTCGTGGAAGGCCAGCGTGGTGTGCTGGAGGGTACGTACGAGCAGGTTGTGCAGCAGGGCCCAGTCGTCGAGCGAGTTGTCGCCGAACTTCTTGCCGCCGCGCCAGCCGCCGACCAGGTGCACCAGCCCGTCCACTCGGCCGTGCTCGCGCTCGACCTCCTCCGCCCAGCGGCGGGTGGCGTCCGGGTCGAGCAGGTCCACCACCGCGCCGTGCGCTCCGGGCGCGGCGTCCACGCTCGCCCGCAATCGTTCGGCGTCCGCGTCCGCGCCGTACACGCGGGCGCCGGCGCCGACCAGCCGTTCGAGCACCGCCCGCCCGGTGGGTCCACCCGCGCCCGCGACCGCGATCACCGCGCCTTCGAGACCGTTCATCACTGCGACTCCTCGTTCACGTGCCGTTCGTCCTGCCCCGTACCCCGGTGGGCGCACGTCGCACCCATCACGTCGGTCGCATCCGTCGCATCCGCACGGTCACGACACCGCGGCCTCCCGCTCGCGCGCCCCGACCGGGCCCGTGGGCGGGGCGTCGGCGGTGATCCCGCGCGTGGACGCGATCACGTCGCGCAGCCGCCGGTTCAGCGCCTCGTAGAACATGCTCAGCGGGAACTCGTCGGGCAGCACCGCGTCCACGAGCGCCTTCGGCGGGCCGTCCATCGGCAGCGCGGCGGTCCCCTTGGCCCACACCGACCCCGGGTGCGACGGCACATACTTGGCGACCAACTGGTAGCCGGCCAGCCAGTGGCCGACCTTCGGCCGGTCGACACCCTCGCGGTAGAGCCGGTCCACCTCGTCGAACAGGCCGAGCACCGCGTCGGTGATCCGGTCCCAGTCGATGGTGAGCCGGTTGTCCGACCAGTCGAGCACACCCGCGCGGTGCAGGTAGGCGAACAACAGCTGCCCGCCGAGCCCGTCGTAGTTGCGCACCCGCCCACCGGTGACCGGGAAGCGGAACAGCCGGTCGAAGATCACCGCGTAGCGCACCAGCGGCGCGGTCGGCTCGCCCTCCGCGGACAGCGCGACCGCCTCGCGGAACGCGGTCAGGTCGCAGCGCAGCTCCTCCAGGGCGTACATCCAGAACGGCATGCGCTGCTTGATCATGAACGGGTCGAACGGCATGTGCCCGCGCATGTGGCTGCGGTCGTGGATCAGGTCCCACAACACGAACGCGTTCTGGGCGAGCTGCTGGCTCTCGACCAACGCCTGTGCCTCCGGCGGCAGTTCCAGGCCGAGGGTGTCCGCCGCGGCGGTCCCGACCCGGCGGAAGCGAGCCGCCTCGCGGTCGCAGAAGATGCCGCCCCAGGTGAACCTGGGTACTTCGCGGACGGCGACGGTCTCGGGGAAGAGCACCGCCGAGTCGGTGTCGTATCCGTCGGTGAAGTCGACGAACGCGAGCGGCACGAACATCGCGTTGTCGTAGCGCGTCGCCTCCAGGTCGGCCAGCCACTGCGGCCACACCACGCGCAGCAGGACCGCCTCGACGTTGCGGTTCGGATTGCCGTTCTGGGTGGTCATCGGGAAGACCACCAGGTGCTCCAGACCGTCCCGCCGGTTCTGCTCGGGGCGGAAGGCGACCAGCGAGTCCAGGAAGTCCGGGCGCGCGAAGTCGGCCTCGGCCCAGCGGTGGAAATCGGCCACGACGGCGTCGAGGTAGGCCTCGTCGTGCGGGAACAGCGGGGCGAGCGCCGCGATGGCGGCGGTGATGTCGGCGACCAGAAGGCGGGCGGCAGCATGCCCGGACGGCTCGATCGAGCCGTCCTTGGCCTGAAGCGGACGCAGGTCGGCAACGGCTTCCTTGAGCACCGGCCACTGCGGGTGGTCGACGGCGGTACGGACGGCTACGCGGGTCATGTCGGACATGAAACCCCCTCAGGGAAACGCAGGAACCACGGCCAGGCGAACCTATGTCAAAAGAATTTCACGTGGCAAGGCCGATTCAAACGCAATCTTATCGTCTCCAGTGCGTTTTGCCCGAATAAGTTGAGAATGCGATCATCTTGCTCCCGGCAAGTCCACGGCCGGCCCGATGCCGACCGAAGCGCGGCCCGACCCTGATCGCCCGGGGAGAAGCCAGAAGATTTCCCGACCCAGCCGCCGAAGGTTGTCGCCATGGACCGTCGATCCGCTCTTCGGAATACTGATTCCGGATCACGAAACCAGTCGACCATGGGAACGCTCCCGGATCCGCATCCACTCTCACTGCCCGAACCTGCGATCCCGTACGCCGATGGGCCGGAGCACGAGCGTCACGGGCGGCAGGGGGTCACGCTCGGGCAGGAAGTGCGGTCAGCCCCGACCCGTATTGCTTCGGGCCGGGGCTGACACGGTGCGGTGCCGGCCGCGCCGGTCTGCGGGGTGGTACCAGCTCGGCGTGGCGGGATCGGGGGCCCTGATGACGAGGTCCGGGCCCAGACATACCGACGAACGCGGCCACCTGTGCGCCACGTGCACCGCTCTCGGGGACGGGCCGCACGAACCCGGCGCGTGCGTGGCACGGAGTTCGGCCACCAGGGCGGCACCGCCACACCTGCAGTGACCCACTCTCGATATTCGGGTGAACGCAGGGAAGGGGCTGCGTAGGGTGACGGGCGTGGACCCAGCGGACTTCTACACCGGCATCGTCGCGGAGCTCTACGGACCGCTGAAATCCTTCTCCCAGGATCCCGAACCCTACGCGGCCTTCATTCGTCAAGCCGGCATACCGGCACTGGAGCTGGGGTGCGGAGACGGTGACCCCCTGCTCGAACTGTGCCGACGCGGCCTGGACGTCGACGGCGTCGACTCCTCCGCCGACATGCTGGAGCGGCTCCGACGCCGGGCAGACGAACAAGGCATCCGTGCCACCGTGTTCCACCAGCGCATGGAGGCTTTGAACCTGCCCCGCCGCTACCGGGCGATCTTCCTGGCCGGGCCGACCTTCACCCTGCTTCCCGATGACGCCACAGCGCTCACCGCCCTGCGCGGCATCCGCGATCACCTGACTGAGGGCGGCACCGCCCTGGTGCCCCTGTTCACCCCCGCACCCACCCCCGCCGAACAGATCGGCCGGGTGCGCACGGCCGCCGCACCCGACGGCGCCGAACTCCGGGTATCCGTCGTCTCCGAGGAACGCGACGAGACAGCCCGGACACAGACGACTCTTCTACGCTACGAACGGCACCACGGCTCGGACAGCACCATCGAAGACCGCCCGTGGATCATGCATTGGTACCCCCGGGACCGGTTCGAGACGCTGGCCATGACCGCCGGCCTGACCGTGATCGCGGTCACCGACCCGGACGGTGAACCCGCCCTTGCCGATTCGACCGACCTGCTGCACTTCCGACTCCGAACCACCTGAGCGCCTCGCCTCCGAGAAGGCCCAGGATCACCCTCCGCGACCGCTCCCCAAGATGGGGCGCCGTCGATTATTGCGTCGTTCGTGGTGCCCCACCTGGGAGGATGGGCGTGTGTACGGGTCGGGTGAGGTTGATGGTGCGGGGTTTCCCGGTGCGGCGGTCGGGCTTTTCGAGACGCATGTCACCGTGGGGACCCCGGATGTGGACGGGTTGGTTCGGTGGGCCGCCGAGGCGGGCGTCGGGGTGACGCACATCGTGTTGGCGCGAGGGCGGACCGTGTCGCAGCCGATGGTCACCGAGCGGGCCACCACGACCCTGCCGGCGGCTCGGGAGCGGGCCGCGGAGTTGGCCGATGTGTTGGCGCGGGGCGGGCATCGGGTGACGCGGACCAAGATCGAGGTGGCGCCGTGGCATCCGGGGGTGCCTCGGACGGACGCGCGGGCGCGGGAACTCGGGTCCGGGATGTATTTCGAGCATCACGTGAAGCTGGTGTTGGCCGAAGGCGCCGCCGAGTCGGGCGGGTTGGTGGCCGCGGTGCTGCGGCATGGGGCGCATCTGTCGTACAACGCGCGACGGGTGCGGGCGGACGGGCGGGCCGAGCGGTTTGTCACGCAGCGCTGCCACGGGGTCGGGGACGTGGCGGCCACCCGGGCCGCGGAGGACCTGGTGACCGCCCTGGCCGAGTACGAAATCGCTTCGATGGAGCGAGAGTTCGTGGTGTACGACGACAACGGGTCGCTGGATGACGGCTGGTTGGGCGGGCGGTCAGGGTAGGAGCACGTCCAGGAACGGGTTGGCGAAGACGCGACTCGGGTCGTACCTGTTCAAGGTGGCGCGGGCCGTGTCGAAGTTCGCCGTCGTGGGCAGGCCGGCGCGGAACGCGTTCGGGATGCGGCCGGTCACGGCGGCCGTGTCGGTCCAGGCGCCGCCGAGGCCGTACGCCCAGCCCTTGGACCACTCCGGGCGGACACAGGCGTAATTGCCGGTGTAGTTGGCCCAGATCCAGGAGTCCATCTCCCGGTAGAAGTCGTGGTTGGCGGGGGTGCCGGGCAGGGTGGCGACGTCGAGCCAGACCACGGTGTCCCATTCGGGATGGTCGGGGCGCGGGCGGGCGGCGGACAGGGTCGGCTCGACCGCGTTCGCGACCACGACCTCGCTCGCCCGGTCCACGCCGGTCACCCGCAACTCGATCGGACTGTTGCACGGATACTGTCCGTTGGCCTTGTACGCGCTCAACAGGCCCGTGTAGCGCACGAAGAACTCGTTGAGCACCCGCTGCACATTCGCCCGCGCGGTCAGCACCGCCCAACCGCCCTCGTGGATGCGCAGCGTGGTCGGTTCGACGAAGAGCTGGGTGTTCTTCGACCAGCCCCAGATGTCCCAGGTCCAGGTCACGATCAGGCCCGAACCGACCACCGCCATCTCGGCGTTGGTGAACACCTCGGTGCCGCCGACGTTGCCGGTGGCGATGTCGGCGAGGAATTTCGCCTGGTCCTCGGTGACGAAGTTGGCGAACGTGTACGGGTACGGCGCGTTGATCTGGGTCGACACCCACGGCTTGCTCGGCGCGACGCTCCACACCTTGAGCCACGGCACCGTGGTGAACGGGAACCAGATCACCTCGACCCGGCCGGAGTCGCGCAGGTAGTCGGCGAGTTTCTTGCCGGAACCGCCGGGTGGCCCGAGCAGGGTGCCGATCTGGTCGTGGTAGAAGTTCTGGCAGCGCAGCCGCTGGTTCGTGTTGGTCTGGAGGGTGACCTCGGTGACGAAGGCCCGGCCCAGGTGCACCAG
Source organism: Embleya sp. NPDC055664 (assembly GCF_053618075.1). Lineage (NCBI taxonomy): Bacteria > Bacillati > Actinomycetota > Actinomycetes > Kitasatosporales > Streptomycetaceae > Embleya > Embleya sp. NPDC055664. The sequence continues at coordinate 330,885 of NZ_JBSHGZ010000004.1, read as the reverse complement.
GAAGGGGCCGATCTCGGGGTTGTCGCGCCGGAAGGTCTTCAGGACGTACGCACCGGCCGCCGGATCCCACACCACGGCCGTCAGCGCCGTCACCAGGTTGCTCAACGTGCCGTAAGTGCCGCCCTGGGGCAGGGTTTCGCCGGGTGTCGGGATGCCGCTGCCGTGTGCGCCGATGGCCAGCACCCCACCCACGCTCAGCTTGCCCGGCGCGGTGGTCGCGATCATCCCGCGACCGACCTCCTCCAGTTTGGTCAGCAGGCGCTCGATGCTGCATCCGGTCTCGACGGTCACCGTGGTGGGCGAGCCCGGGTTGATCACCAGCGAGGTCAGGTTTCGTGTGGTGTCCACCATCAGGGTGCGCGAGGTGTCCGCGCCGGGCGGGATCAGGATCGGCGACCAGTTGTGGCTCATGCCGCGCGGGCGGAGCCGATAGCCCTTGGCGCGTGCCCAGTTGGCCAGGGTCACCACGTCGGAGGGGTGCGCGGGTACCGCCGTCCAGACGTCGTCGGCGCGCATCTCGCCGGACCAGTTCCGGTATTGCTGCACGCCCAGCGTGATGCCGGCCGGGAAGTCGGGCGGGGCCGGCGGCGCGGCGGCCCCGGCGGCGGGGGCCAGGCCGACGGGGGTCCACTGGGCCGCGACGAGCGCGGCGCCGGCGAGGCCGCCGAGCACCGCGCGGCGGGACGGGCTCGGGTCGGGATTCGGGTTCGGGTTCGGGTTCGAGTGGTTCGGGTTCGGACTCGGGTGGTTCGGTCGGGGCATCAGGATGCCTTTCGGGCGTCCCGAGGGCCTGCAGCCCGGGGGAATTCGACATGCGGAATCGGTGGCTCCGGTTCCGGAAGATCGATCTGCTGCGTGCCGAGGAGCGAGGTGGAGCGGTGATGTCGAACACCACGGCGCGGGAGCGGAGAAACGGATCCGGGCGCCGTGCGGTGCCGTGCCGGTGCGGGCCGTGCCGGGCGTGCCGAGGCGGCGGGTTCGGGGTGGTTCCGAACCCGGGGCCGGTCGGCCGAACGGTGCGACGCGGCTGGCCCGAGGGTCCATCCGGGGGCCGCGCAAGTCAACACCGAAAGGTGGGTGACACGTGTCGAGGATCGAGAAGTCGGCGCGGCCGGATCCTCCGGGTATCAGCCGGTTTCGGGGCGTGATCCCGTCAGTACTCCCGGTGTCGACGCCGGGGCGGAGTCCGAGCGCTCGTGGTGATCCGAACGGCCCGAACGCTCCGCGTGCTCCGGGCGGTCCACGTGCTCCGGGGCGGGGCGGCCCGCCTTGGATCGATCCCGGCCCGACCGCTCCCGGGCCGGGCGTACCGGACGCGCGCGCGACACCCGGGCGACCCCGCTCGGCGGCTCGACGGACGCGGCCTCGGCTTCGGCTTCGGCTTCGGTCGAAGTCTCGGCCCGTGGCGGCTCGTTCGGGTCACCCGGCGCACCGGAATCCACGGCCGCCGTCGCCGCGCCGGCCCCCACCGACAACCGCGCGTCCAACTCGAAGCCCCCATCCGCCCGCGGCCCCGCCCGGAACGTGCCCCCCGTCAGCTCGATCCGCCGATGCAGCCCGACCAATCCCGTGCCACCCGCGCCCAGTTCGATCTCCGGCGGCCGGGTGGGCGCGGTGTTCGTCACGGTGATCCGCAACTCGCCGTCGGTGTGCCGCACCAGGACCCGGACGAAGGCGCCCGGCGCGTGCTTGTGCACATTCGTCAGTGCCTCCTGGACCACCCGATACGCGGTGCGCACCACCACCGGCGAGGCCGGCCGGGCCGTACCCTCCACCTCCAGGCGCACATCCACCCCCGCCGCCACCGACTCCTCCACCAGCGCGGATGCGTCCAGCACCGCCGGTTCCACCGGGGCGCGCGCGTCACGCTCCTGCGCGGCGCGCAACACCGAGACCAGATCGCGCAGTTCGGCCAGCGCCTGACACCCGGTCGAACGCAGGTCCTCCGCCGCCCGCCGGGTCGCGTCGTCGACCGCCTGCGAACGCATCGCGCCCGCCTGGAGGACCATCAGGCTCACCCGGTGCGTGACGATGTCGTGCATGTCCCCGGCCAGCCGGTTGCGCTCCTCCTCCCGGGCCTGTTCGGCACGCAACTCCTGTTCACGCTCGGCCCGTTCGGCACGCTCGCCGAGGGCCGCGATGAGCCGGCGGCGTGAGGCGATGTAGAGGCCGTAGCACGCGGGAGTGAGTGTTCCGAAGGTGTTCCCGGTGTTGTTGGCGAGATCCCGCCAATCCCAAGGCTGCCACGTGGCCAGGCACAGGACGCCGATCAACAACCACATCCGCCGGCGGTCGCTCACGTAGACCGCGACCGCGTAGGCCGCCAAGAGGGCGCCGAAGGACTGACCCTGCAGCAGCGTGGGCGCGATGACCGCGACGCACACCGCGGGATGCCGGCGCCGGACGATCAGGATCAGCCCGGCGATCGCCTGGGCCACGTACGTCAGCCATGCGTTCGCGACGTCCGCACCCGACTCGTGCAGGTGCACCGCCAAGGCGATCGCGGGAACCAGCGGCCCGACCACGATCGCCACCGTGAGGTCGAAGGCGAACGAGCGTCGGGCCTGCGGCCAGGAGGGGAACGGGCGGCGGATCGACTCGGCGGCGGAGCGAAAAGTCACGGATGCCACGGTAGCCGGCCGCACCCGGCGCGCCGTCAGCCCAGCGGAGGAGAGCACGCGTGATACCTGAGGCGCGAACCACCCCCGGCGCGGGCCGCCCCGGAACCGTCCCCGCCGACGCTCGACCACGCGAGTGGCCCATGTAGTCCCCCAGAGCTACCCGCAGGGTCCACTCCCTGGCGCGACGCAGGCTACGGACGCCGATTCCTAGCTTCGAGTCCGGAACTTCGAGGACGGGAGCGGGAGATGCGTGGTCGGCTGCGAATGGGCCTGGTCTCGGTGCTGGTGGCGGCCGGGCTGGCCGGGCCCGGCGTGGGTGCGGCGGAGGCCGCCGCGGCGGCCCCGCCGACGCTGCCGGCGATGTCCGCGACCACCCTGGGAGAGCGCTACGCTGCCAACCAGCGGGCCATCGCCGACGCGGCCGGGCTGGCCCGGGACACCGGACACACCGGCCGGGCGGACAAGCTGGCGCGGATGGCCGACCCGGCCCGGACCTTCCTGTCCTTCGACGGCCGCGCGGGCCGGGTACGGGCGGTCGAGGTGGTCGGCGACCTGGCCGCCGCGGACCGGATCGCCGTCCTGGTGCCGGGCGCCGACACCGACCTGGACCACTTCGACACGCGCGGCGACAAGCCGTACTCGGCCCCCGGCGGCGGCGCGCGCGCCCTGTACGCGCAGATCCATACCCAGGACCCGACCGCCCGCGTCGCGGTGATCGCCTGGCTCGGCTACTCCCCGCCGCACACGATCAGCCTCGACGTGCTGACCACCGGCCGGGCCGACGACGGCGCGCGCGAACTGCGCCGCTTCGTCGCCGGGCTGTACGCGGTCGCGCCTGCCGCGCAGGTGTCGCTGCTGTGCCACTCCTACGGCTCGGTGGTGTGCGGGCGGGCGGTCTCCACGATCGACGTGGCCGATCTCGCCGTGTTCGGCAGCCCCGGCCTGGGTGTCGACGACCGGGACGACCTGGGCACCGGCGCCCGCGTCTGGGCCGGTCGCGGCGACTCGGACTGGATCGACGTGGTGCCGCACCTCAGCATCCCGTTCTTCGACACCACCGTCGGCTTCGGCGCGGACCCGACCTCGCGCGGCTTCGGCGCCCGCGACTTCGCGGCCGGCGGCGGTGGCCACTCGGACTACCTGCGGCCCGGCGGGCGGGCCCTGTACAACCTCGCGTTGATCGTGCGAGGCCGCGCGACGGAGGTGACCCATGGCTGAACCGGGCGTGCTGGTACGCCGGATCGAGCAATCGACCCCCGCCGACCGCGAGCGGGAGGTGGACGGTCTGCGGGCGTTCGCCATCCTCGGCGTGGTCCTCGGCCACTGGATCGTCACGGGCGTGTCCGCCGGCGCCGACCACTGGCGGACCGGCAGCCCGCTGCGCCGGCTGCCGGACTTCGCCCCGGCCACCTGGCTGCTCCAGCCGCTGGCGGTGTTCTTCCTGGTCGGCGGGTACGTGGGGGCACGCTCGTACGCCCACGCGAGGAGCCACCGGGCGTGGGCCCGGCGGCGGATGATCCGGCTCGGCCGGCCGATCGCCGCGCTGCTCGCGGTGTGGACCGTACTCGTGGCGCTGCTCGCCGACTTCGTGCCCGGCGACACCCTCCACACGCTCGGCAAGCTCGTGCTCTCCCCGCTGTGGTTCGTGCTCGTCTACGCGGGTCTGACCCTGCTCACCCCACTGGTGGTCCGCCTCGGCCGGGCCGGGCCGCCGCTCGCGCTCGCCGTGGTCGCCGCGGTGGACCTGACCAGGTTCGCCGCCGACGGGCCCGCCGCGCTCGGCTGGGTCAACGTGCTTGCCGGCTGGCTGGTCCCGTACAGCCTCGGGGTGCTCTGGGCCGGTCCGCATCGGGCCCGGATCGAGCGACTGGGCGGTCCGCTCCTGGTGGCGGGCGCGCTCGGCTGCGCCGCGCTGATCCGCTGGTGCGGCTATCCGGTCAGCATGGTCGGCGTCCCGGGCCAGGCGATCTCCAACCTCAACCCGCCCACCCTCGCGGCGGTCGCCTTCGGTCTTGCCCAGTGCGGCCTGGCACTGCTGGTCCGGGCCCCGCTGCGCCGGGCGCTGAGCCGGCATCCGCGCACGTGGGCGGCGGTGGCGCTGGTCAATCTGTCCGCGATGACGGTGTTCCTGTGGCACCAGAGCGCGATGCTCGCGACCACCGCGGTCGGCATCGCCCTGGGCGGACTGCCCGGCCTGGGTACCGCGCCCGACGGACTGCCGTGGGTGGCCGCGCGGATCGGCTGGATGCCGGTGTTCGCCGCCGTGCTGCTCGTGTTGTGGACGGTGTTCCATCGGTGGGAGACCGCCGGCGGGCGGTCGCGTGGCTCCTTGGCCGCCGCGTAGCTCCTGAGAGTGATATCCCGGATCACCCGGGTCGGGGACGCCGGGCTCCGGGCCTGGCTCTAGCCTGCTGTGGATGAGCACAAAGGCAGGCGGATCGGGCGGGCGGGACATCGACGTCGCGGATGCGGCGGGCGGCGCCGAGACCTCGACCACCGTCCGGGCCGGTGCGGCGGATCGGGTGCGGCGGGGGCTGACCACGCTGCGCGGCGACCTGTTCGACGCCCGGGTCCGAACCGAGCGACCGCCCGCCCCGTTCAGCAGCCGCGCGGTCGCCCTGGCGCTGCACTACCTCACCGTGGTGCTCGTCGTGGGCATCCAGGGAGCTGTGTTCGCCGGGTATCCCGGGGTGTCCGGCGGGGCGGCCTTCGCCCTGGGCCTCGCCACGGGTGTTCCGATCCTGCTCGCACCGCAACGACCGATCGTGGCCTGGTGGATGTCGCTCGGCTCGACCGCGGTGTGCGCGCTGGCCGCCACGCCGGGCGGGTCCGGGTCCGGCGGAACCCCCGCCATGCAGTGGCCGTGGAGCGCGGTCGGCGTGGTTGCCCAGGTGGTGGTGATGGCCCATGTCGCCTTCCACACCCCGGTGCGGATCGTGCTGGAGACGTGGGTGTGCACCGCGCTGCTCGGCGTGGTGCTGGTGCGCAACGCCCAGGACGACCCGTCGCGCTGGGGCACGATGCCCGCCGTGGCACTGCTGACCGCGACCGTGATGATCGTCGTGGTCGCCTTCCGGGGCCGCAGCGACGCGCGCCGCGAACTCGCCGTACAGTCCGACCTGACCGCCACCGAGCGGGAGCGCAGCGCACTCCTGGAGGAACGTGCGCGGATCGCCCGCGAGTTGCACGACGTGGTCGCACACCACATGTCGGTGATCGCGATCCAGGCCGAAGCGGCCCCCTACCGAGTCGCCGACCCGCCACCGGAGTTGGTGCGCAGCTTCGTCACGATCCGGGCCAACGCGGTCGACGCGCTGGCCGAACTCCGCCGTGTGCTGGGCTTGTTGCGTACCGAGGGCGACGGTGAGGGGGCCGCGGCGGTGGACCGGGACGGGCGACCCGCCCCGCTGCCGACGCTGGAGCGACTGCCCGAACTGATCGACAACGTGCGCGCGGCCGGGATGACGGTGGACCGCGTCACCGTCGGCGCCCCGCGCCCGCTGCCCCAGGGCGTCGATCTGTCCGCCTACCGGATCGCCCAGGAGGCGCTGAGCAACGCGCTGCGCCACGCGTCCGGCGCGCGGGTGCGGGTCGAGGTCGCGTACGTGCCGACCGGACTCGGCCTGCGCGTACACAACGAACCGCCGCCGCACCCGACGCCGCCCGCGCGCGAGGGCTCCGGGCAGGGCGTGATGGGCATGCGCGAGCGGGCCGCGATGATCGGCGGCACCCTGGAGGCCGGGCATACTCCCGAGGGCGGCTACCACGTCGAGGTCTTCCTGCCGACGGACGGGCAATGACGCCGCCCACCGGTGGGGGAGCCGGGACACCTGCCATGGACCGCGACCACGACCGAACGGTAGGGACACGATGGCCATCCGGGTGCTGATCGCCGACGACCAGATGCTGGTGCGCGAGGGCTTTTCGGTCCTGCTCGGCGCCCAGCCCGGGATCGAGGTCGCGGGCGAGGCGGTGGACGGGCGCGACGCGGTGGCACAGGTCGCGGCGCTGCGCCCGGACGTGGTGCTGATGGATGTACGGATGCCGGTCCTGGACGGCCTCGCCGCCACCCGCGAGGTCACCGCGGACCCCGACTGCGCGACCCGGGTCCTGGTGCTGACCACGTTCGATCTGGACGAGTACGTCTACGAGGCGCTGCGTGCGGGGGCGAGCGGGTTCCTGCTCAAGGACGCCTCGGCGCGGCAACTCGCGGACGCGGTACGGGTGGTGGCCGCCGGTGAGGCGCTGCTCGCGCCGACCGTGACCCGGCGGCTGATCGCCGAGTTCGCCCGGCTCGGCGGTCCGGGCGCCGGCCCGCGCGCCCGGGTCGAGCAGCTCACCGAGCGGGAGACCGAGGTGTTGTCGCTGATCGCCCACGGGTTGTCCAACGCGGAGATAGCCGCGCGATTGGTGATCGGTGAGCAGACGGTCAAGACGCACGTCAGCCGGCTGCTGGCCAAGCTGAACCTGCGCGACCGCACGCAGGCGGCGGTGTTCGCGTACGAGAACGGCGTGGTGCGCGCGGGCGAGCGCTAACGCGTGTCGGTGGTGCGCGGGTAGGTGTCGATCAGCCGGGTCAGGTGGGTGCCGGCGAGCAGCAGCGGTTCCTCGCTGCGGGTCACCTGGGCGGCCAGTTCGGCGCCTTCCAGCGTGCTGATCACGGTGTGCGCGAGTTCGCGCGCGTCGGTCTCGGCCAGGCCCGCCTCGATCAGCTTGGCGAGCACCGCCTCCCGCCAGTGCGCGAACGCCTCGGCCGCGGCGGCCTGGATGTCCGGCAGGCCGGCGGCGGTGCCGAGCGCGGTCGCGGTGACCGGACAGCCGTCGACCCAGTCGGAGGCGCGCAGCCCCTCGGCCAGACTCCGGGTGAGCGCGCGGATCGCCGCGCCCGGGTCCGGCTCGGCGGCCAGTACGGCGCCCAGGATGTCGACGAACTCCGCGTCCCCGTGTCGGATCGCGGCGACCGCCAACTCCTGCTTGCCGCCCGGGAAGAAGTGGTACATCGAGCCGAGCGTGGCGCCGGCCTCGGTGGAGATCTGCTTGATCCCGGTGCCGTCGTAGCCCTGCCGCTGCATCAGCCGCGACGCCGTGCGCACGATGCGCTCGCGGGTGCCGAGCGGAGTCGCCCCGGCGGCGGCCTCGGACTGATCGGGTCGGCTCTGCTGCGTCTTCGTCTGCACGGGCCGAGTCTACCGAATAGAGCGTTCGTTCCAGAGGCGTGCTACGTTTCTCGCACTGGATAGAGCGTTCGTTCTAGTTCGGGCATTCCTTTGCTCGTATCGCGAAAACGGGAGTACTCATGGGCGACAAGCAGGCGGTCACGGTCATCGGTCTCGGTCCGATGGGGCAGGCGATGACCCGCGCGTTCCTGGCGGCCGGCCACCCGACGACGGTGTGGAACAGGACCGCGAGCAGGGCCGACGCACTGGTGGCCGAGGGGGCCGTACGGGCCGACACGATCGAGGCGGCGCTGGCCGCGAACGAGTTGGTGGTGCTGAGCCTGACCGACTACGCGGCGATGTACGCGCTGCTCGAACCGGTTGCCGCGGCGCTGGCCGGGCGGGTGGTGGTCAATCTGAGCTCGGACACCCCGGAGCAGGCCCGCAAGGCGGCCGCGTGGGTGGGTCGGCACGGCGGCCGGCAGTTGACCGGCGGGGTGCAGTCGCCGCCCTCGGGCATCGGGTCGCCGGAGATGTCGACCTTCTACAGCGGCCCGGCCGACGTGTTCGAGGCGCACCGGGACACGCTGGCCGTACTCACCGGCACCGACTACCGGGGCGCCGATCCGGGTCTGGCCGCGCTGCTCTACCAGCTCCAGATGGACATCTTCTGGACCTCGATGCTCAGTGCGACGCACGCCCTGACGGTGGCCCGGGCGAACGGCATCTCGGCCCGGGAGTTCCTGCCGTACGCGTCCTCGACGGCCGCGTCGGTGCCGGATTTCCTCGCCTTCTACGCGCCCCGCCTGGACGCGGACGAGCACGGCGGGGACGTGGACAACCTGGCGATGGGCGTGGCGAGCGTCGAGCACGTGCTGCACACCACGCGCGACTCGGGCGTGGACACGGCACTGCCGGCGGCGGTCCTGGAGATCTTCCGCCGGGGGATCGCGGCCGGGCACGGCAGGGACAGCTTCACCAGCCTGACCGAGGTCTTCCGGTCGAGCCGGGGATGATCCGGGATGCCGGCAGGCCCGGGTGCAGCGGCAGGACGCAGCGCGGATCCGGGACGCGCAGCGCCACGCCGAGGGGGCGCAGCGTGCCGGTGCCCGGGGTCCAGGCGAACGCGGTGACCGCGTCGGCGTCGGGGACGGCCGCGTACAGGATCCGGCCGACGAAGGCCAGGTCCTGCGGGGCGGCGCCGCCGGCGGGGAGGTCGGACATCGTATGCGGGGCGCCGGCGGCCAGGGTGGCGATGGTGCCCGGGCCGCGGTTGGCCGCGTACACGTGGGCCCCGTCGGGCGCCGTGACGATCGCGGACGGCAGGCCGGGCGCGGCCAGCGGGTGGCGGGTGAGGTCGGGCAACGCCAGGATCACCGGGTCGAGTTCGCCCAGCAGCCAGCGACCGGACAGGTGCCGGGGGCCGGTTCCGGGCGGAACGGGCCGGGTGGTGAGCAACTGCGGCCGCCCCTGTGTGAGTCGGTAGGTCAGCAGTGCGTCGCCGCCGAGGTCGACCACGGTGAACGTGTCGGTGTCCGCGAAGACGATCTGGTGCGGATGCGCGGCGGATTGCCGGTCCGCGATCACGCCGGAGCCCGACCCCGGCAGCGGGACGGAGGCGGCCACACCCGCGAGCGCGCCGTCCGGGGCGAGCCGGTGTACGACCACGTCGCCGCTGCCGTAGTTGGCGGTGGCCAGCCGGCCGCCGTCGGGGGAGACCGCGAGATGGCAGGGGATCGCGCCGTGCGAGGGGGCCTGTTGCCGGATTCGGGCGCCGCCGGTCGTCGCGATCACGGTGATCGTGCCGACCGGCGCCTCGTCCACGCCGTAGACCAGATCGAGACGCGGATGGGCGGCGGCGTACGCGGTGCGGACCGGGGCCGGCGGGCCGACCGGGGTCAGTACGCCCGTGTCCGGGTCGGCGGCGCAGACCAGCGTGCCGGCGCCGCCGACCAGGACCGGCACCCGACTCGGCGGCACGGGGTGATTTCTCGCCGAGTCGGGTGGTATCGCAGCGTCCTGACGGCTCATCAGAACGCGTCCGCCGGCCAGTGGATCGCGCCAGGGGCGGTGATCGTGGCGCGCACCCGGGCCCGGTCGCTCTGGATCGGCCGGGCCAGCCCGAACGTGGTGTGCCCGGTGCTCAGGTCGGCGAGTACCGCGCCGACCGCCCGGGTCAGCGCCGCGTCGATCGGCACGTGCAGCGTCACCACCGTGCCGGGGCCGCCGAGTTCGCGCGTCGCCGCCCGCAACAGTGCGGGCAGCGCGTATGGGCGGCCCGGGCCGAGCGCGAGTTCGACCACCTCGCCGGTGTCCGGTCGGAGCACCACGTAGTCCCCCTCCTCGGTGACCAGAATCCGGGTCGGCGGCGCGTACCAGTGCGGGAAGCGGTGCGCCCAGTCGGCGGCGGAACGCACCGTGGTCAGCGGCCGGTTCGCATTCCAGGCGGCGTGCGTGGCGACCATCCCGGGCAGATCGGCGGGGGCGGCCGGGCGTACCCGACGATCCCCCCATGCCGCCTCGGGGCCGGCCACGCCGCGCAGATACGGGGCCGCGAAGGTCTCCCAGCCGGATCCCGTGTACACCCCCGGCGTACCGCTGAACATCAACGACCACGCACAACCGTGGCGCGTCATGTCGTCGACGGTCAGGGCGAGCAGCCGCCGGATCAACCCCCGGCCGCGGGCCCTGGGCGCACTGGCCACACTGCCGACGCAGCCGACCGTGTCCACCCCGCCCGCCGGATTGCGGATCGGGCGGGGCTGCCAGTGCACGACGGCGTCGATCCCACCGTCGTCGCCGGCGGCCACCAGGGTGCGCGGATGCCGGCCCGCGTCGCGCGCGTACAGCGCGGGCAGGTCGGGCGCGTCCGGGAAGGCCACCGCCCACAGGGCGCGCAGCGCGGGTTCGTCGGCCGTGGTGCTCGGACGCAGCCGCATCTCAGATCGCCAGGTTCCCGCTCGTGGCCACCCGCGCGCCGTCCGCCGGCATCGCGGTCCGGGTCACCCCGTCCTCGACACAACCGGTGTGCAGCGCGGAGGAGGCGCCGCCGAACGCCTCCGGGCGCAGCTCCAACCGGCCGCCGGTGAACCGGGTCTGGCCGGCCATCCAGTGGTTGACCCCGCCCGCCAGGCGCACATGCGCACCGTCGGTGGTCGAGGCAGCGTCGGCCAGGTGCCAGCGCAGCACGCCCGCCCCGGCGCCCCGGGACAGCAGCGCGCCCGCGCCGTTGCCGCCGGTCAGCCGGGTGCCGGCGCTCACGTGCAGGTTCTGGTCGCGGACGGCCGACAGCAGGATCCCGGTGTCGGTCAGGGTGCTCGCGGTCAGGCGCAGTACGGCCGAGCCGACCTCCAGGGGTGCGGCGGTCGGCCCCGCGCCGACGAGGGTGCAGGAGTCGAAGTCGACCTCGCCCGAGCCGCGCAGGATCGCGCCGTCGACGCCGGTGAACAGGCAGTCCCGAAAGTGCACGGTGTTGCTCACCGGCGTCTGGACCAGCACCTGCTTCGCGGGCAGGTCGAACGTGCAGCCCTCGACGATGTTCGGCCGGGTCGAGCGGTTCGAGCGCTGGCCGATCGCGAACGTGCGGGCCACACAGCCGCGCATCTGCACGCCGTCGGCGTTGACCTGGAGCGTGCCGCCCGGGTCGAAGGTCGGACGTGGGATCACCCGGACGTTCTCCAGGGTCAGGTCGGTGATCTTCGTACCCGCGACGAACCACGAGCAGGTGTGGTCGCGCACCGTGATGCGCTTGGCCGAAGTGCCCCACAGTGCACCCGAGTTGGCGATGTCCATCAGGCCGGAGTTGCCCTCGAAGAGCAGGTCGTGCTCGTACTGGCCGTGCGTGGTGAAGGGGTTGCCGCCCTGGTCGTCGCCGTCACCGTGACAATTGACGACGTGACAGTAGGCGGACGCGGTCAGGTCGTTCAGGTGTCGGGCGTTGCTGGAGACGCAGTCCTCGACCCGGCCGTAGAGGCAGTAGATCTGCTGGGTCAGATAGCCCGCGCCGCCGTACATCACCGTCGGCGGGTTCTTCAACGACGAGCGGGCGGTGACGAAGTGGGTGCACCAACGGCGCATGACCACCGGCCAGAACGAGCCGGTCGCCTCGATCCCGGCGACGTCGCAGCGCACCGCGTATTCGTACGCGATCGGGTGCGAGCCGGTGTACTCGTCGTCGCCGGCACCGGCCCCGAAGAACACCATGTTCCGGACGTCGGCGCGCCGCACGGGTTCCACCCGGGTCCAGGTGATGCCGCGCCCGGCGGCCAGTTCCCATCCGTTGAGGTAGTCGACCCGGATGTGTTTGCCGTCGACGACCTGGGTGATCTCGACCAGCTTCTGCAATTCGCGCTCGTAGGTGCCGCCGCCGGCGATCGGGTCGATCTCGACCGTCCACCACTCGCCGACCTTGAACGCGCGGGCGTCGGGAACCGGGAAGGCGTCGGTGAGTTCGATGACGGTCTCGGGCAGCGCGTATTTCACGACCGTGTCGGTGACCTTGCCCTTGAAGTACAGGACGGCGCCGAAGGGGTTGTCGTGGGTGTTCTTCTCGATGCCGGTGGTGCGCACGGTGTGGCCGCCGAAGTCGAGCACGATGCGCGAGCGGGCGAAGGTGTGGCGTTTGACGAAGAGCAGGTCGCTGTGCGCCTCGACGCGGTGGATGTACGGGTCGTTCACCATCGCGTCCAGCGCGGCGTCGGCCGGGACCTTGTCATCGAGGATGCCGAACCGGCGGAAGTCCATCACGCCGTCGTGCACCTGGATCCACCGACCGTCCCGGCCGGCGGCGGGATCGGCGAGCACGGTGCCGCCGTTGACCGCCAGCCTCGACCGCGGATCCCAGCGCACCACCATCGCGCCACCGTCACCCGCCGCGTGATAGCCGGCCACCAGCACCATCGCGTCGGCCTCCAGGGGCCTGACGTTCATCCGCAACAACGCGGCCACATTCGGCACACTCATCGACACATCACGCGAACCGGCACCATGCCGATCGTCATCGGAGGAGGCCGAGGCGGTCCCCGCGGCGGCCGTACCGGCGAGCAACAACCCGCCCAATCCGCCCGCGGCCAGCAGTCGGCGGCGGGACGACGAAGGGGAAGAACCGAGTGAGGACATGGGTCCCGCTCACTTTCTCGATCCGTGCACGAAGTGGGGTCGGGTGCGGGCCCGTCGGCCCTTTTCGGGCCGACGGGCACACACCGGTGATCAGAGCGAGCTGCGGTACGGCGGCATGTCGCGCATGCGCGGCATCTGGTCCGCGAGCACGCCGCCGTCGACGACGATGCGGGTGCCGGTCACGTAGGACGCGGCGGGCGAGGCCAGGAAGACCACCGCGCCGGCGCACTCGTCGGGGGTGGCGTAGCGGCCGAGCGGGATTCGTTCCCGGTAGGCGGCCTCGAACGGCTCCCGGTCCAGCGGGAATTCGCCGTCGATGGGCGTCTCGACCATGCCGGGCGCCACGGCGTTGACGGTGATTGCGTGCGGAGCGAGTTCGACCGCCAGGCTCTGTACGAGCAGGTCCACACCCGCCTTGGACGCGTTGTAGTGGGCCAACCCGGCTTCGGCGACGTGGGCGTTCTTCGAGGTCACCGCGATGATCCGGCCGGCGACCCGGTCCGCGATCTGGTGCTCGGCGACCCGCTGGGACAGGAAGAACACCGCGTCCAGGTTCACCGCGAGCACCCGCCGCCAACTCGCCACGGAGATCTCGTTGAACCGTTCCAGGGCGGCCGTGCCCGCGTTGTTGACCAGGATGTGCAGCGGCCCGGCCGCGGCCCGCACCTCGTCCACGAAGCCGGCCAGCCCGGCGGTATCGGCCAGGTCGAACGGCATTACCCGAGCGGCGCGGCCGGTCGCCTCGACGGCCGCGCGGGTCGGCTCCAAGTCGACGCCCGGCAGGTCGGTGAGCACGATGTCGGCGCCCGCTTCGGCCAGCGCGACCGCGAATGCCCGACCCAGGCCGCCGGCCGCGCCGGTGACCAGCGCGGTGCGGTCGGTCAGCGCGAAGTCCACCGTGCGCCCCGCCTCGCCGCCGGTCACGACAACCCCAGCAGGGGCAGCGCGTCACGGAAGATGATCGCCTCCACCGCGTCCCGGTCCAGCGGCGGCAGACCCGGGATGCCGGGCACGGCGGCCACTTCGCGCAGCCCGGTCACCGACGCGTCCACCGTGGTGAACGGGTAGTCGCTGCCGAACAGCAGCTTGTGCAGCACCCCGTAGTCCTGGGCGAGCCGCAGGCTGTGCCACAGCTGGAACGGCCGGTAGTGCAGCGCGCTGAGATCGGCGTACAGGTGCGGGTGCTTGCGGATCACCGCGATGCACTCGCCCTCGAACGGATGGCCCAGATGCGCGAGCACCATGCGCAGTTCCGGATGCCGGATCGCCACCGGGTCCAGCAACCTCGGCTGCGCGTAGGCGATCGGCGCCGCCGAGACGAACGTGGTCCCGGTGTGCACCAGGATCGGCAGGCCGTTGTCCTCGGCGTAGGCGAACAGCGGGTCGTAGTGCGGATCGCCCGGGTCGAAGCCCGCGTACATCGGCATCAGCTTGATCCCGCGAAGCCCCAACTCCTGGTGTCCGAAACGCAGTTCGTCCTGCCAGCCGGGTTGGGTCGGGTCGATCGACAGGTAGCCGATCAGCCGCTCCGGCTGCGCGCCGACATACTCGGCGACGGCCTTGTCCTCGACCCACAACCCGCTGCGTCGTGCCTTGCCGCCGACCACGATGGTGCGGGTGTCCGCCGGGCTGCTCGCCGCGTAGTCGGCCCAGCGCACGGTCAGGTCCACCTCGCCCGCGTGCGCGCGGGCCGACTCGGCCTTGAACGCATCGTCGAAGTCGCAACACTGCCGGAACAGATGGGAGTGCACGTCGACGATGCCGGGGCCCGCCGGCGCGGAGGTCATGTGCGGTTCCTCTTCTCCCAGCCGGCCGAGAACATGTTCCAGAACCGGTGCGTCGGCGGGTGTTCGGCGAACACGTCGTCGTCGAGTTCGACGCCGAAGCCGGGTGCGGTGGGGATCTCCACGTGGCCGTCGGCGGTCACCGGCAGTGCGCCGCGCACCGCGTCGAACACGTAGGGCTCCAGCAGGCCGTCGAAGGTCTCCAGGATCTTGAAGTTGGTGATCCCGAGCGCGGCGTGCACCGAAACGGTGGTGCACAGCGGGGAGTTGGAGTTGTGCGGGGCGACCATCACGCCGTGCGTGTCGGCGATCGCGGCCAGCTTGCGCACCTCGGTCAGGCCCCCGGCCATGGACAGGTCCGGCTGGATGATGTCCACCGCGTTGGTCGCGAACAACTGCTTGTACTCGTAGCGGTTGTGGAAGTGTTCGCCGCCGGAGATCGGGAACGGCGCGCGGGCGCGCAGTTCCGCGTAGCGCTCGATGTGCGTCCAGGGCATCGGCTCCTCCAACCAGCCGATGTCGAACGGCTCCAGCGCCCGCAGCAGCGCGGAGGCGGTGGTCATCGCGAACCGCGCGTGTCCCTCGACGAACAGGTCCACGTCCGGCCCGATCGCCTCGCGGACCGCGCCCACCAGCTCGACCGACTGGCGCAGTTCGGCCCGGGACAATTCGTGCAGCCCGGCGCCGAACGGGTCGAACTTGAGCGCCGAATACCCCTTGGCCACGGTCTCCTTGGCCTTGGCCGCGAACACCGCCGGGTCGCGCTCGCCGTTGTACCAGCCGTTCGCGTATACCCGGACCCTGTCCCGGCAGGCGCCGCCGGTGAGCCGGTACACCGGTACGCCCAGTGCCTTGCCCATCAGGTCGTGCATGGCCTGGTCGAAGCCGGAGAGCACGATGCCGCCGATGTCGCCGCCGCGCAGGAAGTCGCCCTGGTACAGGCGCAGCCAGATCTCCTCGGTGTCGAACGGGTCGGCGCCGATCAGGTGCCGCCGCGCCATCGCCTCGGCCAGTGCGGCGGTCTCGGCGACCCGGTAGGGGTGGGTGATCTCGCCGACGCCGGACAGGCCCTGGTCGGTGTGTACACGGACGTAGCCGAAGTCGCGCCACGCGGTGCCCAGGAGCAGGGTCTCGACGTGGGTGATCCGGCCGGCGGGTCCGGTGGGTCGGGTGCGGTCGACGACGAGCATCAGTGGGCCGTCCCCTCGGTCGCGCCGCCCATCGTGGAGGTGCCGGCGAGTTCGTCGATGCCGCCGTCCTTGATCGCGTCCTGCACGGCCAGTTCGGTGGCGGCGATCAGGTGGTCCACGTCGGCGTCGGTGTGCGCGTACGAGATGTGGCTGCGCTTGAGGTTCAACGGCAGTTCGAACACGCCGTGTTCGAGCAGGCGGCGGCGGTAGCCGATGAACAGGTTCGCGTCGTTGGCGAGCAGGTCGTCGTAGCTGCGCGGTACGCCGCCGGTCATGAAGTAGGTGACGAACACCGAGCCGTAGCCGGTGACCACGGCCGGGACGCCGAGCCGGGTGTACATCTCGGCCAGGCCGGTGCGCACCCGCTCGCCGAGGCGGAACACGTGCTCGTGGACCGGCTCCTCGCGCAGCTTGCGCAGCGTCTCCAGGGCGGCGGCGACCACCCACGGGTGGCCGTTGTAGGTGCCGGCGAAGAACGCGGGCGCGCCGGGGCGGGTGCTGAACTGCTCCATCAGGTCGGCCCGGCCGCCGAGCGCGCCGACCGGGGCGCCGTTGGCGATGGCCTTGCCGAAGGTGGTCAGGTCGGGGGTGATCCCGGCGATCTTCTGGTAGCCGCCGAGGTCGTGCCGAAAGCCGGTGATCACCTCGTCGAAGACCAGCACCGAGCCGTGTGCGGTGCACTGTTCGCGCAGCGTGGTGAGGAACTCGGCGTCGGGCAGCAGGCAGCCGACGTTGTGCGGGATCGGCTCCAGGATCACCGCGGCGATGTCCGCGCCGTGCTCGGCGAACGCGGCGCGTACCGCGGCCGGGTCGTTGAACGGCAGGACCAGGGTGGCGGCCAGCACCTCGGGCAGGATCCCGGTGGAGATCGGGTCGGGCGCGCCGACCGCCTCGGGCGAGGAGATCACGTTCAGGCTGACCGCGTCGTGCCAACCGTGGTAGCAGCCCTGGAACTTGACGATCAGCCGCCGTCCGGTCACCGCGCGGGCGACCCGCAGCGCGTGGAACGTGGCCTCGCTGCCGGTGCTGGTGAGCAGCACCTTCTCGACCGAGGGGACCAGTTCGACCAGGGTCTCGGCGAGAGTGACCTCGCCCTCGGTGACGGCGACGCCGGTCAGGTCCAGGCGGGTCGCGGCCTCGGCCACCGCGCGCTGTACGTCGGGGTCGTTGTGGCCGAGCAGCGGCGGGCCGAACGCGGAGTGGTAGTCGGTGTAGACGCGACCCTTCGCGTCGGTGAAGTTCGCCCCGCTCGTGCCGGTGACGATCAGGTCGGTCAGGCCCGGGATCCGGCGCTGACCGCTGTTCACCCCGCCCGGAATGACCCGAAGGGCTCGGGCGGGAAGGGAGTCGGTGGCGGCTGTGCCGACACTCATCGGTGGGCTCCTTGCGTCGTTCGTGACCGTTCGGATCCGCGGCCCTGCCAGGCCGTGGACCTCCGGCGCCATCCGCCTTCGGCACGCGTCGCAGGTGGTGCATTTTCGTTTTCTGAACACTGTTCGACAGAGCCGAACAGTGCAGGACTCTACATTTGGATGTACAAAGCAGTCAAGAGGTCTGGACCGGTAAAGTGTTCTGCTATGTCGAACAGCGTTAACGAGAATGTCGAGGAGTCGAAGTACTGGGTGAAGTCCGTCGCCCGGGCCGCGGACATCCTCGAAGTGCTCTCCGCACGTGGTCCGGGGGACGGCATGAGCGTCACGGAGGTCGGTCAGGCCTGCGGGATCTCGAAGAGCGCGACCTTCGGACTGCTCCAGACCCTGCGCGGCTACGGCCTCGTGTCCGACGACGGCGAGGGGATGAATCGGCGCTACCGGCTCGGGATGGGCCTGGCCCGACTCGGCGACCGGGCCCAGGCCCAGGTGTCGCTGCGCGACGTGGCCCGCCCGGTGCTGGCGGAGCTGACCCGGCAGACCGGCATGGCCGCCCGCTTCGCGGTGCCCGAGGGCGGGCTCGCGGTGGTGGTCGACCAGGTCGGCATAGAGCAGCGGGTCCGCCTGGACCTGCGCATGGGGGTACGGGAGCTGCCGCACTGCACCGGCCTGGGCAAGGCGATCCTGTCCGCGTTGCCCGAGGCCGAGGCGCGCGAGGTGATCCACCGTTCCGGGCTGCCCCGGCGCACCTCGCACACGATCACCGACACCGAGACCCTGATCGCCCACCTGCGCGACGTGCGGGCGACCGGCTACGCGCTCGACGACGAGGAGGACGCGGACGGGATCTTCTGCATCGGCAGCCCGGTCCGCGACCACCGCGACAAGTGTGTGGGCGCGATCAGCATCACCGGCCTCAAGCTCGACCTGCCCGGCTGGCGATTCCAGGAACTGGGCCGCCAGGTGCGGGCCGGCGCGCTGCGGGTCAGCCGCGAGTTGGGCAGCACGGAGAGTGGCGAAGGCGACATCGGCGCCGGCTGAAATCGGTGGGTGAACAATCGGGCGAAGGGGTCGTGGCGGAACAATCCGTCGCGACCCCTTCGTGTTCCCGCGATTACGGACGATGAAAGTCGGCCAGGAGGGCTTGACCAGGATCGATGTCCGGGCCTACGTTCCTGGACTCATCAGGGCCCGCACGTTCGCTGCCACGAATCGTGCCCGATCGCCGGCCCCGGGTTGACGGTCCGTCACCACGACCGCGCACCCCACCCCATGCCATCCGCCGCGCGTTTCCCTCCCCGGTCGGGAAACGACGTCATCGGCACGCGCCACGGGAAGCATCCTCCGTCGAAGGCCGAGGTTCCCCGATGAGCACGTCCCCCACTCCTTCCACCTCCACCGCCACGCCGTCGGCCCCCGCTCCCGGGTCGTCGCGTCGTCGGCTGCTCGCCGCCGGCGGTCTCGGCGGGTTGTTGCTCGCCGGTACGGCCGCGGTGGGTTCGGCGTCGGCTTCCTCCGATGACGATCGGCATGGCGCGGGTTCGCGTGATGTGTCGATGAGTGTGCCGAATGTGGCCGCGTTGTTGCGGATGAACGTCAGGCCCCTCGATGCCGACGCGATGGTGCTGGTGGCCGGCTATCACGCGGCGGGTGACGGTGGCGCGATGGTGGTGCGCTGGGATCCGCGGTCGAGGCTGGCGGTCAACGGCGGCACCGTGCTCGCCGATCCCGCCGCCGGCCGGGACGGACGGTGGATCCAGGTGCACGACGGCGTGATGGACTTCCGCCGGTTCGGCATCCTCGACGACAAGGTCCCGGCGGACGCCGCGCTGGACGCGATGGTGAACGACCCGTACATCCACCGCGTCGAGGCGCACAGCGACCTGCTCTTCGTCAAACGCCACACCTTCGCCCGCTCGCGCATCGTGCTCGACTTCGGCGGCCACACCGTGCGCACCACCGGCATCGAGAAGAACACCCACGACAACCCCTTCGGCGCCGTCCTGTACTTCAAGGGCAAGGTCACCGACACCGTGGTCAAGGCCAAGCTGTCCCAGCCGATGCCGGACCTCGCGGATGTGTTCGAGGTGCCGGACAGCGCGGCGTTCAAGGTCGGCGACTGGTGGGCGGTCACCATCGATCCCGAACCCGGCAAGGGCAAGTACGAGCAGGAGGTGCAGCGCCTGGTCGAGATCACCCAACTCGTCGACGCCACGCACATCCGGGTCGGCTACAAGATCGGGTGGGACCTCGCCGCCGGCCGCACCTTCACCTGGACCCGGATCGAACCGGTGGACCGGGCGCACGTGCGCAACATGGTCTTCCAGGGCATCGCCGACGGCGACCAGTACACCGGATCGCACCCGATCGCCTACGAGTACACGACCAACTGCGACGTCGAACACGTCGACGCGGTCGGCACGTTCTGGCCGGTGATCATGCGCCGCTGGTGCACCCACTACCGCACCCGCGCCTGCTCGCTGCGCAACCCGGCCAGCGTGACCTGGGGCGGCGCCGGCTATCTCACCCAGCAGATCTACTGCCTGTACGGGCACGTCGAGGACTGCCACGTGGCGAACAGCCGCCACCTCAACGACCTGACCGCCTCCGCCTACTGCTACGTGACGAACTGTCACGGCGACGGCGACGACCAGGGCCCGTTCGTGACACACGGTCAGTTCGAGCACGACCTCGTCTACACCGGCAACTCCGGCTTGATGACCTTCGCCAACTCCGGTGCCGCGTGGGGGTCGGTGGCCAAACGCATCACCGTCCGCAAGCACGTGTGCTCGTGGTTCGTGGCCCGGGTGAAGATCACCGATCTGACCCTGGAGGACATGCAGGTGATCGGCAAACCCGCGCTGTCCGGCTCCGGGATGCTCTGGGTCAACGCGGACGGCGTACAGATTCGCGGCTGCACCGCGTCGGGGCCGCTGATCGTCTCCCAGGCCTCCAACCGGTCGCAACGCGCCAACGTGATCGCCGACTCCACGTTCACCCTGGCCAAGGACGCCGAGATCACCCAGGCGAACGTGACCGGCGACCTGCACCTGGAACGGGTCACGCTCAAGGGACTGGACAACGCGGCGCTGCGCAACGCCGGTCGACTCGTGCTCACCGAGTGCACCCTGATCGGCGCGCCGAACGCTGCACCGGTCACCGTCACCGGCGCCGCGCTGGCCGTGTCCGGCGGTGAACTGCGGGACACCGGGCTGCGGTTGGCGGGCACCGGCGAACAGAGCGTGGCGCTGTCGCGCACTCGGCTCGGCGGCACCAACGCGGCCCGTGCGCTGCTTTCGCGCACCGGCGGCGCCCGCACGGTCCGTTGGCAGTTGGACGGCTGCGTGTCGACCGCCGCCGACGCGGCCACCGCCCACGTGCTGATCGGCGAGGGCACCAACCGCTACCGCGCGGCGGGCAACACCTTCGCCGGCGGCCGACTCGAACTGGCCGGCACGGCCTTCGGCGGGGCCGGCGCGTTGCTGCACAGCGGCTGCGTCGAGGACGGCGTCACCCGTACCGCGATGCCCGACGAGGGCCCGCGCATCGCGCACACCGCCGGCAACCAGCTGATCTGACCCGCCCGTACGAGCCCGCAGCACCCTCGTATCCGCACCGCCCTCGCACCACGGGAAGCACCATGACCGCCACCGGTTCGACCACGAACACCGCCACGCCGGCCCGCACCGACCGACCGGCCATCACCGACCGACCCGTACGGTTCGCGCTGGTCGGCGCGGGCAACCGGGGACTGACCTACACCGATTGGATCCGCCGGCACCCCGACCGCGCCGAACTGGTCGCGGTGGCCGACCCGCGCGCCTCGGCCCGGACCGCGTCCGGGGCGAGCACGCAGTTCGAGGACTGGCGACCGCTGCTCGACGAGCGCATCGCGGACGCGGTGATCGTGGCCACCCAGGACCGCGAACACGTCGAGCCGATCCCGGCGTTGGCCGAGGCCGGCTACGCGATCCTCACCGAGAAGCCGATGGCCGCCACCGAGGCGGACTGCCGGCGCATCCTCGACGGCGTGACCGCGGCCGGCGTGCCGTTCGCGGTGTGCCACGTGCTCCGGTACACCCCCTACACCGACCTGGTGAAGGGGGTCCTGGATTCCGGCGTGCTCGGCTCGATCGTCAGCCTGGACCTGCTGGAGCCGGTCGGCTGGTGGCACTACGCGCACAGCTACGTGCGCGGCCCGTGGAGCCGCGAGGCCGATTCGTCGCCGATGATCCTGGCCAAGTCCTCGCACGACCTGGACTGGATCGGATACGTCACCGGCGCCCGGATCGAGACGGTGGCGAGCTTCGGCGGCCTCGCCCACTTCAAGCCGGAGAACGCGCCGGCGGGCTCGGCCCGCAACTGCCTGGACTGCGCGGTGGAGCCGGAGTGCCCCTACTCCGGACCGAAGTTGTACTTCCCGGCGCTGCGCGAGACCGGCGACGCCTGGCCGATCAACCACGTCACCGACGCCGCGCACGGACCCGAGGATCAGGCGGAGTTGGTCCGGGCACTGCGCGAAGGGCCGTACGGGCGCTGCGTCTACCACTGCGACAACGACGTGGTGGACCACCAGGTGGTGGCCATGCAGCTGTCCGGCGGGATCACCGCGACCTTCACGATGACCGCGTTCACCGAGCAGACGCACCGTCAGGTACGGATCTTCGGCAGCCACGGCTGGTTGCGCGGCGACGGCGAGAAGGTCACCGTGCACACCTTCGCCGACGACCGGGTGGTCACCCACGACGCGGGCGCGTCCGGGTCGAATGCGGCGGACGGACACGGCGGTGGGGACACCGCGCTGATCGACGCGTTCGTCACGGCGCTCGCCACCGGCGATCCCGCGCACATCCGCTCCAACGGTGCCGACTCGCTCGGCAGCCATCTCGCCGCCTTCGCCGTCGAACGCTCCCGACTCGGCGGCAACACCGAAACCGTGCCGCGAAGTTGAGCGCCCGCGCGGGGCGAAAGGCCCCGCCGCCTCGGCCTCGCCCGGCCCGGCCCCCAGAACTGACACCCCGTCACATCTCGCTGTCAGGAGACGCGATCCCGATGAGAAGAACCATCCGCCCGCGCACCGCCCGCATGATCGCCCTCCCGGTGCTCGCCACCGCCCTCACCGTGAGCCTGGCCGCTTGCGGCGGCTCGTCCGGCCCGGGTTCGGGCGGCAAGACCGTCACCACCTGGATGTACCCGGTGATCGCCGACGAGGCGAAGAACAAGGAGTACTGGGCCGGGCTGAGCGACGCGTTCAGCAAGGCCAACCCGGGTTACAAGGTCAAGGTCGAGACCTACCCCTGGGCCAACCGGGACACCGCGCTCGCCACGGCCATCGCGGCCAACAAGGGCCCGGACGTGGTCTACCTGGTGCCGGACCAACTGCCCAAGTACGCGCGCAGCCTGGTGCCCGCCGACGACTACATGCCGCCCGCCGACAAGGCCGACTTCCGCAAGGCCGCGCTGGATTCGGTGAGCGTGGACGGCAAGCCGATGGCCACCCCGCTGCTGATGAGCGCCAACCCGCTGATCTGCGACAAGCGGGTGTTCGCCGCGATCGGCGAGACGAACTACCCGAGCACGTGGGACGACCTGCTGAACCTGGCGCCGAAGCTGAAGGAGAAGGGCTACCAGGCGACCAGCTACAGCGGCGACACCCAGCAGACGCTGAACCTGACCTGGTACCCGATGCTCTGGCAGGCGGGCGGGGACGTGTTCGCCGCCGACGGCAAGTCGGTCGCGTTCAACTCCGAGGCCGGCGTCAAGGCGCTGACCTACCTCAAGACCCTGGTGGAGAAGGGCTACACGGACAAGGACCAGGTCACCACCACGCCCAAGCTGGAGCAGACCCCGGTGGCCAAGGGCAAGGTCGCCTGCACCTGGCAGAACACCCCGGCCGACGTGGAGAAGTTCTGGGGCAAGGACAACATCGTGGTCAAGCCCCCGCTCAAGGACGCCAAGTCGGCGGGCTACGGCACGGTCGGCTCGTTCGCGATGCTCAAGGGCGCCAACAAGGACGCCGCGGGCAAATGGATCTCGTTCGTGTCCAAGCCGGAGAACAGCCTGGCCCTGGTCAAGTCCAACGGCTACTTCCCGGCCCGCACCTCGGCCGCCGATCCGTACCCGGGCGACGCGCTCCAGGCGGACGTGGCCAAGACGCTCGACGTGATGAGCTCCGGCCCGCTCAAGGAGAAGTCGCGGGACGTGATGGGCGTGCTCGCGCCGGAGATCCAGGCCGCGCTGATCGGCAACAAGAGCCCCAAGGACGCGCTGAACGACGCGGCCAAGGCGGCGAACGCGCTGCTCGCGCGCTGACCCCGACCGGGCGGCCCGACCCCCGCGCGGGCCGCCCACCCTCCCGTTGTGTTCCATCCGCTTTCCCAGCCCCAGGAGGTCCCCGTGGCCGCAGTCGCGGAACAATCCCGCAGGCTCCGCCGACGCGGGCCGCACGCACGCCGCGAGGCCCGGATCGGGCTGCTGTTCGTCCTGCCCGCCTTCGTGCTGTTCGTGCTGTTCCGCTTCGGCCCCAGCATCGCCGGCGTGCTGCTCGGCTTCACCGACTACTCGCTGATGGACTCGCCGACGTTCACCGGCCTCGACAACTTCACCCGGCTGTGGGACGACCCGGTCTTTTGGTCCTCGCTCAAGGTCACCGTGCTCTACACGGTGATCACCGTGCCCGGCACGATCGTCGCCGCGATGGGTCTGGCCCTGCTGACCCGGCGCGCGTTCCGCGGATCCAAGCTGTTCCGCTCGATCTTCTTCCTGCCGGTGGTCACCAGCCTGGTGCTCGCCTCCACGGTGTTCATCTGGATCTTCTCCACCGACGGTCCGTGGTCGACGGTGATGGGTTGGGTCGGCGGACACACCGGATCCTGGCTGGCCGACGACGTGTTCGTGGTGCCGGCGCTGGCCATCGTGGGCATCTGGTCGCGGTTCGGCTACGGCATGCTGATCCTGCTGGCGAGCCTGCAGAACGTACCGCGCGAGCTGGAGGAGGCCGCGCTCACCGACGGCGCCGGCCCCTGGCAGCGCTTCCGGTACATCATCCTGCCGAGCCTGAAGCCCGCGCTGTTCTTCCTGGCCGTGATCGAGACCACGGCCAGTTTCCAGGTGTTCGACGCGGTGTACGTGATGACCGGCGGTGGTCCGGCGAACGCCAGTTACACGCTGGTCTTCCAGCTCTACGACGCCGGGTTCAAGTACTTCGATCTCGGCTACGCCAGTGCGATCGGCCTGGCCCTGTTCGTACTGACGCTCATCGTCGCGGTCATCCAGCGCCTGGTGATCGGGAAGGAGAAGTGACCATGTCCCTGGATACACGTGGCACCCACGAGGCCCGCACGGTGACCGAGTCGCCGTCGGTGCCGGCGGTGCAGGGCGAACCCCCGCGCTCCCGGCTCGGGTTGCGCCGGCGCGAGCGCTTCGGCGCGGGACACGAACAGGACACCGTGCCGTACGCGCTGCGCGGCACCCGGCGCGGCAAGGTACTGCGCGGCGTGCTGCTCGGCGTGGTGGCGCTGGCCACGATCTTCCCGTTCTACGCGATGGTCGTGTTGTCCCTGAAGCCGTCCGGCGCGGTCGAGTTCCCGGGCAGCCTGCTGCCGTGGAACCTGACCACGAGCGCGTACAGCGACGTGCTCGGCTCGCAGGACGTGCCCCAGTGGCTGATCAACACGCTCATCTACTCGATCGTCGGCGTGCTCGGCACGCTGCTGCTCTCCGCGCTGGCCGGATACGCGTTCGCCAAGAAGCGTTTTCCCGGCCGCGAGGCGATGTTCTGGTCGTTCCTGTCGATGGTCATGGTCCCGTACCACGTGACGATGATCCCGACGTTCGTCCTGATCGCGAAGATGAACGGCGTCGACACCTACTGGGGTCTGATCCTGCCGTCGCTGGCCAACGCGCAGGCGGTGTTCCTGATGCGGCAGTTCATCCAGGGCCTGCCGGACGAGCTGTTCGAGGCGGCGAAGATCGACGGTGCCTCCGAGTTCCAGATCTTCGTCCGGATCGTGCTGCCGCTGATCAAGCCGATCATGGCCACGCTCGGCACGTTCGTCTTCCTGTGGCACTGGAACGACTTCCTGTGGCCGCTGATCGTCGGGCAGAGCACGGACATGCGCACGCTGACCGTCGGCATCGCGTCGCTGCAACAACAGAACGTGCCGCTCAACGTGGTCCTCGCGGGCTCGGTGGTCGCGTTCGTCCCCATCTTCATGGCCTACCTGGTGGGCCAGCGCTACGTCACCGAGGGCGTGGCGGCAACCGGAATCAAGGGCTGAGAGCTGATCACGCGTCATGAATGGTGTAGGGATGGCGGAATCGGCGCCGGCCGGGTCGACCGGATCGGTGTTCCCGGACGGTGAGGCCGCACTGGAGGAACTGCTCGCGACGCCGTCGGCCGGGCTGATCGCGGACCTGGCCGGGATCGAGGGCGACCTGGTCGTGCTCGGCGCCGGCGGCAAGATGGGCCCGAGCCTGTGCCGACTGGCCCGGCGGGCGCTGGACGCGGGCGGTCGCGGCGACGTGAGCGTGTACGCGGTCTCGCGCTGGTCGGACCCGGCGGCGGCCCGGTCGTTGGAGGAGGACGGCGTACGTACCGTCGCGTTCGACCTGATGGACGGGGATCCGGCCGAACTGCCGGACGCGGGCAACGTGGTGTTCATGGTCGGCGCCAAGTTCGGCTCGGCCGGCGCGCCGGAGCACGCGTGGGCGGTGAACGCGGCGCTGCCGGACCGGATCGCGCGCCGCTACCCGGCCGCGCGGATCGCCGCGTTCTCGACGGGCAATGTGTATCCGCTGGTCGCGGTCGGCTCCGGGGGCAGCGTGGAGAGCGACCCGGTGGGGCCGGTCGGCGAGTACGCGATGTCGTGCCTGGGCCGGGAACGGGTGTTCGCGCACGCGGCGAGCACTCGGGGCACCCGGGTGGCGCTGATCCGGCTGAACTACGCGGTGGATCTGCGGTACGGGGTGCTCGCCGACATCGCGGCGGCGGTGTACGCGGGCGAGCCGGTGGATGTGACGACGGGTCAGGCCAACGTGGTGTGGCAGGGATACGCGAACGAGGTGGCGCTGCGCTGCCTCGGGCACGCGGCGGCGGTACCGTTCACGATCAACCTCACCGGTCCGGAGACCGCGTCGGTGCGACGCCTCGCGGCCCTGTTCGGTGCGGAGTTCGGGCGGGAAGCGGTGGTGGCGGGCGTCGAGTCGGGCAGTGCGCTGCTGTCGGACGCGAGCCGCTGCCACGAGCTGTTCGGCTATCCCGACGTCCCCCTGCGCACGCTCGTGGCCTGGCAGGCGGATTGGATCCGGCGCGGTCATCCGCTGTCCGGGAAGGCCACCAAGTTCCAGGTCCGCGACGGAAAGTTCTGAGGCACAACGTGATCAACTCCGATACGGCCGCGTCGAGTGCTCCCGACTCGCGGATCGACTCGCCGATCGAGCTGCTGCTTTCGGGCACGGTGATTCCCGCGCATCCGCTCGCGTTGGACGCCGAGGGGCGGTTCGACGAGCGGCGGCAGCGGGCGCTGACCCGCTACTACCTCGCGTCCGGTGCGGGCGGCATCGCGGTCGGCGTGCACACCACGCAGTTCGAGATCCGCAAACCCGAGGTCGGGCTGCTGCGGCCGGTGCTCGAACTGGCCGCCGAGACCGTGGCGCGCGAGGCGGGGCGGCCGGTGGTGCGGGTGGCCGGCGCGTGCGGCTATACCGCGCAGGCGGTGGCCGAGGCCGAACTCGCCGCCTCGCTCGGCTATGACGCGGTGCTGCTGAGCCCGGCGGTGCCGGGCGCCGACGAGCAGGGGCTGCTGGACCGGGCCCGCGCGGTCGGCGAGGTGTTGCCGGTGATCGGCTTCTACCTCCAGGACGCGGTGGGCGGGCGGTTCCTGACCCCGGGGTTTTGGCGCGCGTTCGCCGACATCCCGTCGGTGGCGGCGATCAAGATAGCGCCGTTCGACCGCTACCGGACCGCCGACGTGCTCGGCGCGATCGCCTCGGCGGACCGGGCGGGCGAGGTCGCGCTGTACACCGGCAACGACGACGCGATCATCACCGACCTGCTGACCCCGTATCGGGCCGGCGACCGGCCCCGCTGGTTCGCCGGCGGGTTGCTCGGACAGTGGGCGGTGTGGACGTCGACGGCGGTCACCCTGCTCGAACGCGTCCGCCGGGCGCGTGCGGGCGATCACGAGACGATGGTCGAACTGCTGCGGCAGGCGCCCGAGTTGACCGACGCGAACTCGGCCGTCTTCGACGTGCGCGGCGGGTTCCGGGGCTGCATCGCCGGGGTGCACGAAGTGCTGCGGCGGCAGGGGTTGTTGGCGGGGACCTGGTGCCTGGACCCGGCCGAGACATTGTCGCCGGGGCAGGCCGCGGAGATCGATCGGGTGGCCTCGGCGTATCCGTGGCTGACCGACGACACGTTCGTCCGGGAGCACCTTGATGCCTGGCTCGGGTGAGGCGCGCTTCGACCGGACCGGGGCGGACGGGGGGCCGGCCGTGGTGGCGGTCGCCGTACCGCCGGGACTGCGGGCGGAGTTCTTCGGCGAGGCGGCGGGCGGCGGCTCGGGTGAACCCCACGTCGGCGCGCTGAGCGAGCGGCTGCGGGATGTCGGGCGGATCGTGGTCGTGGACGATCCCCGGGATCTCCCGGCCCTGCGGGCGGCGTTCGCGCGGGCGGACGTGGTGGTGTCCTCCTGGGGCATGCCGCGGTTGACCGGCGAACTGCTCGCGGCGGCGCCCCGGGTGGGGCTGCTCGCGCACACCGGCGCCGCGATCGCCCCGTACGTCGGCGCGGACGCCTTCGCGCGCGGCGTGCGGGTCACCCAGGCCGGGCAGGGCATGGCGCGGTCGGTGGCCGAGGTCGCACTGGCCTTCACGCTCGCGCTGCTGCACCGGACCCATCGCTACGACCACGCGCTGCGCGGCGGACGGGAATGGGCCGAGGCATCGGTGGCACCGCCGCGGCACGAGGTGTTCGGCGCCCGGATCGGTGTGGTCGGCGCGTCCCGCACCGGTCGGGCGTACATCGAGGTGGTGCGCGCTCTCGGCGCTCGGGTGCAGGTCGCCGACCCCACCCTGAGTGCGCCGGAAGCGGCCCGGATCGGAGCGGAACTCGTGCCGCTGGATCGGTTGTTGGCCACGAGCCGGATCGTCGCGCTGCACGCGCCGTCGTTGCCGCAGACGCGACACCTGATCGGCGCCCGCGAGTTGGCCCTGCTGCCGGACGGCGCCGGCCTGGTGAATACGGCGCGTTCGTGGCTGGTCGACGAGGACGCGCTGCTGGCCGCATTGCGCACCGGGCGGATCGATGCCGCGCTGGATGTGTACGACGCCGAGCCGTTGCCCGTCGGGCATGGGTTTCGGGCATTGCCCAACGTGCTGCTGACTCCGCATCAGGCCGCCGGTACGGTCGAGTGTCGCCGCCGACAAGGCGACATCGTCGTCGACGAGGTGGAGCGCTATCTGACGGGTCGTTCACTCAACCACGAGGTCGGCCCGGAGGCGCTGATCCGCGTCGGCTGAAGCAGGCCGTTCGTTGCCGTATGCCGTATGCCGTATGCCGTATGCCGTGTGCGCTATGGCATCTGCGGTGTGCGGTGCGTGGTCTGCTTCCGGTCATCATCCCCATACCCCTGTACCCATATGTATCTGGAGAGTTCACCGTGCGCCTGATGCGCGTAGGCGAGCCCGGCAACGAACGCCCCGTGCTGTTCGCCGCCGACGGCCGCCACTTCGACCTGGGCCGGCTCACCGCCGACATCGACGGCGCGTTCTTCGCCTCCGACGGCGTCGAGCGGGTCCGCGAGGCCGCGACGGCGGGCACGCTGCCGGAGCTGGACGTCGCGGGCCTGCGCGTCGGCGCCCCGGTGGCCCGGCCCGGCGCGGTCCTGTGCATCGGCCAGAACTACGCGGCGCACGCGGCCGAATCCGGCGCCGAGCCGCCGACCACGCCGATCCTGTTCTACAAGACACCGCACACCGTGGTCGGCCCGTACGACGACGTGTTGATCCCGCGCGGCGCGGTCAAGACCGACTGGGAGGTCGAGCTCGCCGTCGTGATCGGCCGCCGGGCCCGCTACCTCGCCTCGCCGAAGGAGGCCCTGGCACACGTCGCGGGATACACGATCAGCAACGACGTCTCCGAGCGCGCCTTCCAGCTGGAGCAGTCGGGCGGGCAGTGGTCCAAGGGCAAGAACTGCGAGACGTTCAACCCGCTCGGCCCATGGCTGGTGACCACCGACGAGGTCCCCGATCCGCAGACGCTCGGGCTGCGTTCGTGGGTCGGCGGGGAAGCCCGGCAGGACTCCACCACGGCCGACATGATCTTCGGCGTGGCGTACCTGATCCACCACCTGTCGCAGTATCTGGTGCTGGAGCCCGGTGACATCGTCAACACCGGGACGCCGCAGGGCGTTGCGCTGTCCGGCCGGTTCCCGTACCTGGCCGAGGGCGACGTGATGGAACTGGAGATCGACCGGCTGGGTCGGCAACGGTCGCATCTGGTCCAGGCCTGACGAACGCCGCACGCCGCGGGGGCGCCGGTCGGGGGAGCACCCGACCGGCGCCTCGTGCGTGCATGGGGTGGTCGTAGGATCGGCCGGCGTATCGGGCCGGTGTGTGGGGGGATTCGGGTGACCGAGGCGGTGGGGGAGCGGCGGGCCACCTGGTTCGAGTTGTTCTGTGACCTGGTGTTCGTGGCGGCCGTCGGGCAGGTCGTGCACCGGGTGGGGGAACAGCCCACGGGCGGTTCGGTCGTGGGAGCCGCCGCGCTGTTCGTACCGGTGTGGTGGACCTGGGTGTTGTACACGGTGCGGGCCAATCGTTTCGATCCGGACGACTCCGCGCATCGGTTGATCACCATGGTCGGGATGGCCGCCGTGGCCGCGATGGCGGTGTTCGTCGGCGGGGTCGGACACGGGACCGGGGCGAGTGTCGGGTTCGTCGCCGGATACCTCGGCGCGCGCGGGGTGATCGTGTTCTCGTACGCCTGGGGTGCGCGATCCGACCCGAGCTTTCGGCCGATCCTGCGCTCGTTCGGCACGATGTCGACGCTGACCGGTTCGGTGTGGGTCCTCGGTCTGCCGGCGCCTCGGGACTCGGTGCGCTACGGGCTCTGGGCGGTCGCGATGGTCGGCGAGTTGTCGCTGCCGTTCCTGGCCCGCCGCCGGATCGCCGCCGCTTCGCACGACGCGGAGCATCTGCGGGAGCGTTTCGGGCTGTTCACGATCATCGTGATCGGCGAGGCGGTGCTCGGTTGCACCGGCGGCCTCGCCGACGGCGGGCGCGGGGCGGTGTCCACGGGGCTGATCGGGCTGAGCGCGTTCGCGCTGTGCGCGTGCGTCTGGTGGATGTACTTCAACGCGAGCGCGACCCGGGTGGGCGGCCACGAGGAGATCGCCACCAGTCCGATCCTGCGCGATGTGTACGTCTTCGGGCATCTGCCCATGCAATGGGGCATCGCGGTGACCGGCGCGGCGATCGGTACGGTCGTCGGCGGCGACGACCGGCACGTGTCCACGGCGACCGCCGCGTGCCTGCTCGGCGGGATCGTGCTGTTCCTGGTCGCCGGGGCGGCGGTTCGCGCGGTGTTCGCCGGCTCGCGGGACGCGACGGTGTGGATCAGGATCGCCGCCGCGGTGGTGGTGTCGGCACTGCTGCCCGCCGCCGGGGTGCTGCCGGTGGCGGGCCTGATCGGCGCGACCGCTGCGGTCCTCGTCGTGACGGCGGCGGCCGAGGTCTCGGCGACCCACCGACGACCGGCGGAGTCGGCCGCGCGGGAGTGACGCGGGGGCCGGGGCCCCTCAGGGGCGGGCGGATGCAGCCCCGGCCTGGGCGGCGAGGGCCGCGCCGAGGGCGGCGGCGGCCTCGTCCGACAGGGGGCGGTGGGCCAGCAGGAAGCGGTACCAGAAGAGTCCGTACATCTGATCCACGATCAGGTCGAGGTCGGCGTCTGGTGCGAGTTCGTCGGGGTGCCCGGCCAGCAGTGCGCGCAGCGCGTCCCGGCGGGTCTCGGTGAAGGTGCGGACCAGGTCTGCGGCATGCGGATCGCGCGCCGCCTCGCGGACCAGCGAGCGCAGTACGGCGGCCGTCGACTCGGCCCGGGCACCGCGGAACGTGGCGGTGACGAAGAACGTCAGATCGGCGCGCAGCGTCTCGCCCCGGGGCGGTGACACGACGTCGCCCGCCAGGCCGATCAGGGCTTCGAGCAGGACCGCACCCTTCGAGGGCCACCAGCGGTAGATCGTCTGCTTCCCGACGCCGGCCGCGCGCGCGATGGTGTCGATCGTCACGGGCGCGCCGCCCGACTCGGCGAGCAGGACGAGCACGGCGTCCAGGATCGCGCGGCGGGCGTCCTCGTTGCGGCGCCGACCGGTGTGCGCGCGGCGCGGGGTGTCGTCGTCGGGGTTCGTCATGGGATCAGCATAGCCGCTTGACGAGACCGTCGGTCTCGGTAATGCTTTGTCGAGACGGAAGGTCTCGGTAAAGCGAGAGCCCTCCCGTGGTCTGCATCGGGTGGTACGAAGAGAAGGCAAGGCACCGTCATGGCTCTGTCCCGTTCCCTGCATGGTCAGCACGTCGTCGTCATGGGCGGCACCTCCGGAATCGGCGAGGCGACCGCGGCCCTGCTGGCCGCCGACGGCGCGGAGGTCGTGGTCACCGGCCGCGACCGAGCGCGGCTGGACGCCGCCGTCGAGCGCATCGGCGGCAAGACCACCGGATACCGGCTCGACGGCGCGGATCAGGCCGAGGTGGCCGAGTTCTTCGCGGCGTCGGGCCGGCCGATCGACCACCTGGTCCTGGCGCTGAGCGGCGCCGCCGGCAGCGGCCCGATCGCCGGCCTGGACCTGGAGCAGTTGGCGGCCGGCTTCGCGGGCAAGTTCTGGCCGTTCATCCGGATCGTCCAGGCGGCGCTGCCCAGGCTGGCCGCGCACGCCTCGGTGACGTTCGTGACCGCGGCCTCGGCGCGGGCGGCCTTCCCCGGTACCGCCGGACTGGCCGCGATCAACGGCGCGTTGGAGGCGATGGTGCCGCCGCTGGCGGTCGAACTCGCGCCGATCCGGGTCAACGCGGTCTCGCCGGGCGTGATCGACACCCCGTGGTGGGACGCGATCCCGAGCGAGGCCCGCACCGAACTCTTCACCGGGATCAGCGCCGCGACCCCGGTCGGCCGGGTCGGCCACGCCGACGAAGTGGCCGATGTGATCCGGATGCTCGTGGGCAACGGCTTCATGACGGGGACGGTGATCGACTGCACCGGGGGCGCGAACCTGGCCTCCGGCCGGTAAGCACCGACGCGCCGGTGGCCGGCCCGTCACGGTGGCCGGCCGGCCGGGTCCGGCGCCGAGCGGACGGCGTGTCTACGATCACGACCGTGACTACCGCCCTGATTCTCATCGATCTCATGCCGCGCATCGTCGCGTTGCCGGTGGCACCGCACTCCGGCGAGGACGTGCTCGCCCGCTGTCGCCGGTTGGCCGACGTTTTCCGGGCCGACGCAAACCCGGTGGTCCTGGTGCGGGTGGACCGACCCGGCGTCGCCGAGCAGCCACCCGGAAGCGACTTCGCGGAGGGGCTGGTCCGCCCCGGCGACGTGACGATCGTGAAGCACACCGTCGGCGCGTTCCACGGAACCGACCTGGACGCGCAGTTGCGGGCGCGCGGCGTGGAACGGCTGGTGTTGGCGGGCCTGGTCACCACCATGGGTGTGGAGTCCACGGGCCGGGCGGCCGACGACCACGGCTACGAGGTCGAGTTCGTGGCCGACGCGATGTCCGGATTCGCGGCGGACGAGCACGACTTCACCGTCGAGCGCATCTTTCCGCGCTTCGGGACGGTGCGAACCACGGCTTCCTACGGCTGATTTCGAATGCCCCCGCGCGACGTGATTCAGGAAATGAATCGTGCTGTCGACAAATAGGGATCGCATTCGAGGTGGTGTGGAAAGGGAGTTCGCGGACGACGAAGGCCCCGCCGGTACACCGGCGGGGCCTTCGTCGTCGGAACGGGTCACATGACGGGACCCGATTCAACTGCCTTGCGTGGTGGTGCGATCACCTCAGTGGACGGTCACGCCTCGTGACGGCCGCGGCGGCGGTTCAGGTAGAGCGCGCCTCCACCGGCCAGCAGCAGGCCGGCGGCGACGCCGGTGATCAGGACGACGTTGGAGTCGTCCCCACCGGTGTTGGCCAGGTCCTTGCGGCTGCCCGCCGGGGCGACCGGGAGCCAGGGCACCTCGATCGGCGGGTTGTCCGTGCCGGGCTCCACGATCGGCTTGGTGGGTGCCTGGCTGCCGCTCGGGCTCGCGCTGCCCACCGGGGCGGACGAGGAGGTCGCCGGTGTGCCCGTGGTGGCGGGCGCGCCCGTGGTGACCGGAGCCGACGTGCTCGGCGGGATGGTCGGCGTGACCGGGGGAGCCGAAGTGGTCGCCGGGGCGGAAGTGGTCGCCGGGGCCGAGGTGTTCGACGTCGGCGGGGCCGTCGTGGTCGGCGGCTTCGAGGTGGCGGGCGGCGTGGTCACCACCGGCGGCGGCGTGCTCGCGGGAGCCGTCGGCGGCGTGGTGGTCGGCGGGATCGTCGGGGTCTCGACGCAGTCGAGCCGGCCCGTGTAGGTCTGCGCGTAGTCGCCCGGACCGGTCACGGTGATGGTGTAGTTCGTGTCCTCGGCGACCTTGACGAACTGCGTCTTGGTCGAGTTCGGCGGAACGGTCACCTTCTCGCCGTTGAGCTTGAAGTCGGCGGGGCCGTCACCGGTGTTCTTCAGCGTGACCGTGACCCCGCCCTGGACGCAGTCCTCCTTGTACGCCGACGAGGGGACCGGAACCGGCTGGTGGCTCCACTTGACCTGGGCCGCGGCGCCGACCGAGAACGGCTGCGAACCGGCCGCGATCAGGGTCTGCGAGTGCTTGCGGTCCTTGGCCAGGAACACCC
The DNA here is from genome assembly GCF_053618075.1 of Embleya sp. NPDC055664. Lineage (NCBI taxonomy): Bacteria > Bacillati > Actinomycetota > Actinomycetes > Kitasatosporales > Streptomycetaceae > Embleya > Embleya sp. NPDC055664. The sequence continues at coordinate 296,721 of NZ_JBSHGZ010000004.1, read as the reverse complement.
GGCCGATGTTGACGCCGGCCTTGGTCGAGGCCGCGATCCGAGCCTCGCCCGGGTTCTGGCTCTTCGGCACCTTGACGTACAACTCGGTGCCGTTGCCGGCGGTGCCGAGCAGGTTGCCGTCCTTGCCGACCAGCGAGACGCCGGCGGGGACGGTGCCGTCGAGCTTGACCGCGACCGGCTCGGTCGAGGTGGTCTTGACGGTGACCGGACCCACGCCCGGCGTGTCGCCGTCCTTGCCGCTGGTCACGGTCGGCGCGAGTTCGAGGGAGGCCCCCGGCTCGCTCGCCTCGCCCTTGTTGGCGTCGCCCGTCAGGTACTTGTACAGGTTCACGACGTCTTCGCCGTTGTCCGAAGTGGACAGGTTCACGCCGTTGCTGTAGTGCCAGATCGCGGCCTGGGTGGCCGCGACGGCCTCCTGCGCGTCGAGCCGGCGTTTCTTGTCCGGCAGGCCGGCGGTCTTGGCGAGCGCGTCGAGGTCGTTGATCTTGGGGTACGAGTGGTTCAGCACCCAGTTGATCTTCGCGACCTTGGCGGTGTCCTTGAGCCAGGAGTCGGCCCACGCCCCCTCGCGGTAGTCGACACCGCCGTGGACGGAGGTCTCCAGGTCGATGCAGTACACGAGAACCTGGGGGGCGTGGCGTCCCTCCGCGCTCAGGATCATCAGCTCGGTCTGCTGCAGCCACCGGAAGCCGGACAGGGCGACCGCGCCCTCCGTGCGGTCGACGTGCCCACGGAATTGCAGCGCGGCCGTGTCCGCCTGCGCGACGGGCGCGAACCCGACGAGCGCGACGGCCGCCAGACCGGCGACGGCACACGCCGACGCCGCGCGGGATATACCCCGCTGTGCCAGGAACATGAAAAGACGACTCCCTCACGAAAAAGCGGCCCCCGCAGCCCGGGCCTGTTCACCGGGCTCCCCACCCCTGGGCCACCGCACGCAAGAATCGTGGCGACGGCATGTTTAGTCAATTCGGGACGGGGGAAATTCGGCGTCGAATTGTGGCCGGTTCGACGGCCGAACAGGAGCGCACCGGAACGGTGTTGGGCTTTCTCCGGATTTATGCCCGAGTCGGTGTGCGGAGGGTGATCGGCACGTCGCTCGGATGCTTCGCGGAAGTCGCGAGAAGCGTGCATACCGACCGTGCGCGGTCTGTATACCATCCGTGAACCATCCGGACCCGATCGATCGACGATCGATCCGGACCGGATGGCCGGTCGGTCCGGCTCGCCGTCGGTGCCGGTCCGCCCCAACACCCGGACGTCGGCTCGGAGTCGCGGCCCGGACTTTCTATGCTTGCCGCGTGACCGACCCCAATGACCTCGATGTCCCACCGGCGTTCTCGCCGTCCGCAGCCGCCTCCGCACGGGGGGTGATGGCGCTAACCTGCGAGCGTGTGGCCGCGACATTGGCTTCGTACGAGCTGCGGGTGATGCCGTCGACCGTGGCCCAGTGGGAAGCCGGTACGGAACGCCCGAACGAAGCCGAACTGCTCGCCCTCGCCAAGTCCTTGGTCGTGCCCGTGAGCCGACTGATGGGCGGCCGGCCGACCAACCTCCAGGACCACCGGATCGCGGCCGGCCTCACCCGCGCCGAACTCGCCAACCGGGTGCGGATGCGGGAGGTGGGCTACACCCGGCTCGAACGGGCGAACAAGTGGCGGGCCGACGAGGAGCGCACCGGATTCCTGGTCCGCGCGCTCGGCCTGTCCATGCAGGGCCTGGCCGAAGTGTCGGGCGTGGGCCCGGAGTTGGAGAACCTGCTGGCCGAGGCCGTGGTCGGCCGGTGGAAGACGCAACTGCCCGACATCACCCGGCTGATCGGGATGCGCCGCAAGCGCATCGGCGAGGTGCTCGAGGTGCTGAGTTCGGTCTTCCCCGAGGGCATGGATGTGGCCGACGTGCCGCGGGCCGCCGTGGTGGAGCGATTCTGGGGCCTGCTCGGCGACCCGGTCGCCGACCCGGGCGCGCCCGGGGTCTGGTTGCTCCAGGGCCGCTTCGCCTAGAACCCGTCCGGTGTGCCGGTGCCTCGGAACGGGTGTCCCGAGGCACCGGCATCGGTATTGCCGCCGCTACACCGGCACGCTGACCAGCGTGCCCCCGTCGGACGTGCGTACGTCGAAGCGGGCCAGATTGTCCTTCGTGGTCCACGTCCCGGTCTGCAGCACCAGCGGGGCCTCCGAGCCCGGGACGCCGTAGCCCTTCGGTGGCACCATCCAGGAGGAGATCTGCTGCTCCTTCCCCGCCTTGTCCACCGCGACCAGCGAACACTTCAACGGGCCGCGGACATTGCGCAGTTCGAGCGCCAGGTTGGTGCCCCACGCCTTGCTCTCCAGGGCGATCCGCGCGGCGGCGCCACCGTTCGGCCCGGTCGCGCCCACCACCTGCCCGTTCGCGGCGATCACCGCCATCGGGTCGCCCGGCACCGCCCGCGTCGCGGTGGACGAGTCGTCCTTGAACCAGGTCCGCCCGGTCAGTACGCCGGCGCCCAGGCCGATCACAAGGAGCGCCGCGCACGCGGCCACCAGCAACGAGCGCCGCGGCGCCCGGCGGGCCGCCCGGCGCGTGGCGAGTTCGTCCACGGGAGCCGAGCGGGCCGCGGGGGCCGAGCCGGCCGAAGAGTCCGAGCGAGTCGAACCGGCCGGGGGAGGCGGAGCGGCCACCCGCAGCGTCGGCGGTTCCGGAGCCGCCGTCGGCGAGGGTACGGCCGACCCGGTCGGCTCGGGTTCACCCCTCGCCTCCGGCAGCTCGTACACCCCCTCGTCGCGCAGCTCCGTCAGCAGCGTGGCCATGCCGGAGAAATCCGCCAGCTCGTCCAGGCAGCGGTCGCATGTGGTCAGGTGCTCCTCGAACGCCTCCCGGTCGGCCGGTTCCAGCAGTCCGAGGGCATACGCGCCGACATCCGCGTGTTCGGGTTGGACGCTCATGACGACACCCCCCTCTCCTCCAGGACGACCCGCAGGGCGCGCAGCGCGTAGTACACGCGCGACTTCGCCGTACCGGCCGGGATGCCGAGTACGTCGGCCGCCTGATTGACAGTACGGTCGCGGAAGAAGGTTTCGATCAAAATTTCCCGGTGCGATGTGGAAAGCGCGTCCAGCGCGTCGCCGACCACGACCGAACGCAGCAGGCGGTCGACCTCGTCGCCGGTGGGCAGCGTGGCCAGCGGCTCGTCGCCGACCTCCGGCGGGCGGGCCGATCGGGCCCGCTGTTCGTCGATGACCAGGCGGCGGGCCACGGTGACCAGCCACGGCAGCAGCGGAGCGGCGGGATCCAGCTTCTCCCGATTGCGCCAGGCGCGGACGAGCACCTCCTGCACGCTGTCCTCCGCCCGCTGGCGGTCACCGCCGTTCAAGCGCGAGACGACCGCGAGCAGCGGTCGGGAATACTCGCGGTAGAGCATCGCGACGAACCTGGTCTCCTCGTCGCCACCCGGCGGGTCGTCGGCACCCGGCGGGCCCGACCCCGGTGTGTCCACATCGGACATCCGCGACGGCCTCCTCACCCCGTAGTCGGGATCCGAGTCCCCGGAACCGCACTCACCGTCCCCGGAACTGGCAATACCCTAGGGGAACCGGGAGCCCGCTTCGGCCGGATCGGCCCGGCGCCATCGATGGCGCCGGGGTGGCAACGCGGTGTCCGGGGTGGCCGCGACGGTGCCGGCGCGTGGCCGGAGGGCCGTCTCGTCGACGGGATCCGGGCATTTCGGGTGGCCCGGCCGGCACCGATTCGACAACCGGTCGATCAGCGACGCAGTTCCAGCGTGCAGCACTTGGTGTTGCCGCCGGCCTTCAGCAGTTCGGTCAGGTCGATCCCCTGGGGGATGTAGCCGCGTTCGCGCAACTGCGGACCGAGGAGCGGGACGGCGCGCTCCGGGAGCAGTACGTGCCGGCCGTCGGAGAGCGCGTTGAGCCCGAACGTGGCGGCGGCGGCCTCGTCGGCCAGGATCGCGTCCGGGAAACGTTCGGCCAGGACGCGGCGGCCGGCCTCGTCGAATGCCTCCGGGTAGTACATGATTTCGTCGGGGCCGAGCACGGACAGCGCGGTGTCCAGGTGGTAGAACCTCGGGTCGACCAGGGTCAGGCCGAGCACGGGCAGGCCGAAGTACTCGCGGGCCTCGTCGTGCGCCCGCGGATCGCTGCGGAAGCCGCTGCCGGCCAGCAATTGCCCGCCGACCAGGAGGAAGTCGCCCTCGCCCTCGTTGATGTATTCGGCCTGGTGGACCTCGGCCCAGCCGTCGGCACGGAACCAGTCGAGATAGGCGGCGGACTCGTCGACGCGCTGCGGGTGGCGGAACCGGGCCACCAGCACCCGGCCGTCCACGACGGTGGCGCCGTTCGCCGAGAACACCATGTCGGGCAGTCCGGGCACCGGTTCGATCAGCGCCACCTCGTGCCCGAGCGCGACGTAGGCGTCGTGCAGGCGTTTCCACTGGGCCAGACCGGTGTCCGCCGACGTGGGCACACTCGGATCCATCCACGGATTGATGGAATAGGTGACGTCGAAGTAGGTCGGCCGGCACATCAGATAGCGGCGCGATCCAACCGTTCGGTTGTCGTGTGTGGGTCGTTCGATCTCTGACTGGGGCACGTTGATTTCCTTTTTCTCCGTGATTGTGTCCGGGGGATGAAATCAATGCCGAATTCGGCGGTGTGCGACACCGGAGGAAAACACGGTGTGCGCCCGATGATGCGGGCATACCGGAAAAGAGCGGGATTGCCGCCGATCGAAACTAGCACGAGGTTCGACCGATATCCGTCCCGTTGACAGGACAGCCGCCGTTTCGGTCGGCGCGGCACCGTGAAGGGCTCCACGACGGATCGCGCCGGAGACCGACAATCGCGCATTCCGGCGACTCGCGGCCATATTTCCCACCGAAGCGAGCGTCGCAGCCCCGAAGCGGTGGGGGCGGGGTCCCGGGCCGGCGGGTCACGCGGGGAGGCGCCCGGAGCCGAGCCGGCACGGGCGCGCCGGATCGACCCCGGGACGGCCGAGTCGAACGCCTATACGACCGAGCCTGCGCTCACGCCCGCGCTCATGACCGAACCCGGGTCCACACCCACATCCGCACCCCGGAGCACGCCTCACGACTCCCGTGCCCGCTCCCGCGCGCGACACGTCGCACACCCCGGCGGCTCCTTCGAGGCCGTTCCGGCACTTCTCCCCCTCTCGTTGCACCCCGCTGCGACCCCGACACCCCGCGTGTTCGCCGGCCGGATCGCGCCGCCGGCGCGGCGCCGATCGAGGCTTCGACCTGATGTTCGAAAAAACCATCCGGATGGTGATCGGATGTCTCGGGTTGCGTCCCATCGTAAATATCTGCGGGTGGTGCGTTAGGAAGACGTCAATACGCATGAGTAGCCGAGTGGGGAGCAGATCATTTCGTCTATAGTGACCGCCCCGCGAGAATGGTTGAAGTGAACGATCGAGTACACCGGATCCGGGCCTGCGGCCAACCGATTGCCTTTCCTACGGGTTGGGTTGCGGGACGATCCGGTTGGTCGATTCATTCCCGCCGTCGGCAAAATGTCGATGAACACCAACCAAACAGTTGCGTAGCCAGTCGGTCGCGAAGTGTTGGTGGTTGGTTCCTTGATTTCCGGGACCTGCTGAGATCTACTCGGGTAGGCCCGAAGAGCACCACTCTGAATGTGGATCTTCGGGAGTCGGCGGGGGTGTGCCGCCGACAGCCGCAACGCCAACGGGGATCTGTAAAGAGGCGAACGGGGCAAACCGTTGATGCACGCATTCGTACACATGTCGACTATGTCCGGCCCTGATACCGCGCCCTCTGCGTGGTGTAGCCGCATGCTTCCGGAAGTCGTGTCGCCGATCACCCGGGTGGGGGTGATCCGTAGGCGACCGGCGACACCGGAGCCGCGGCGGGGCCGATCGTCCACTGAATGCAGATCGGATATCGGGCACACCCCGTAGCAGAACTCCCTGGGGCAACGCACTGCGCAAACAGCGGTTATGGCCTGCGCATTATTTGCTTGTTCGAGCATGCACGCACATGGAGGCATGGTGGCGAACCAGACGAGAGTTCACGAACGCGAGAGAGAGGCCCAGCTGCACTCGGGGCCGGGAGTGGTCGCCCGCCCGCGAAGAGCTGTCAGGGAACATCCGCCGCATTGCGGACGATTGCTCACCACAAAGGTGGGTCTGCAAATCCCGGCCGACATGACCTTCGAGGATTGGGAGCAAGCCGGGCGTAAGCTCTCGGGAATCCTTGATTCCTCGTCGTGGTGGCTCGGCGACTGGTTGGTATACGGAAAAGATCACTATACCGACCTGTATCAGCGAGGGATACGCGCAGCGGGGTTAAGCTACCAGACGCTCCGGAATTATGCGTGGGTCTCCAGGAGGTTCGACTTCGATCGACGGCGATCCGCGCTCAGTTTCCAGCATCATGCCGAGCTGGCCTCGTTGCCGGTCGGTGAACAGGAGCTGTGGCTGGATCGCGCGGAACAGATGAAGTGGACCACCAAGCAGCTGCGCAACGCTATCCGCGACGCGCGAGCGGACGAGGGGCGCGACGGCCGGCAGATCGAGGCGACCCGTCGTCTCGCGGTGCCCGGGGATCGTATCCAGTGGTGGCACAAGGCCGCCGAACACTCCGGGATCGACTTCGAGCAATGGGTGCTCGCGACGCTCGACCACGCCGCCGAGCGGGTGCTCGAGGACGCCATCGAGGTCGCGTTGGAGGACGTACAGGAGGGCGTGCCGCAGGAGGCCGGCGTCGGCGTCTGACCGATCCGGACGCAGGTCGGCGGGCGGGGGCGGGCGGGGCGGCCCGAAGCCCGGTACGCCCCCGCCCGACTTCCCGCTTCGGTGGGCCGAGGGGCCCGTGCTCCGGATCGAGCATGGGCCCGTCGGCAGGTCGGGCCACGGTCAGGGCAGGCGGCTCATCAACTCGGCCGTGGCGCGATGCCGCGTGCACCCGCGCTCGTCGAACGAGCGCTGCACCCGGTCCCGCACCTCGCCGGGTTGTTCCTGGCTGAGCTTGAACATGCCGTCGGCCCGGGTCACCCGGATCCGGAAGGCGCCCACGCCGGCCACGATGCTGCGGAAGTACTCCACCGATTCGGTCATGTCCCATCCGGTGCCGTGCTCGCTCTCGAACGCCCGGACGGTGGACTTCACCACGCCCAGCGTCTCGTCCAGTGAATCGATCTTCTCCACCGTGCCGCGCAGATGAACCGAGGTGAAGTTCCAGGTCGGCGCGGCCGGCGTGATCTCGTACACGGTCGGCGAGACGTACGCGTGCGGTCCGGTGAAGGTGAGCAGCACGGTGCAGCCGTCGGTCAGCGCCCGCCAATGCGGATTCGCCCGGTTCATGTGTCCGAGCAACGTGACACCGACCAGGTCGTCGCTCCATTCGGTGTGCCGCTCGGGGTCGAGGATCACCGGCAGGTGTGTGGCGAAAGGCCCTTCCTCGGGGCTGCCGTTCAGTGCCACGAGCGCCAACGGATTACTGCGGATCAGCTCGACCATCCACGAACCGTCCGGTTCGCGATACTGCCCGGGAACGAACATCCGGAACTCACCCTTTCGGTGACCTGGTGCAGGGCGCGGCTCCACGACGACGGAGCCGGAGTGCTTGGCATGGATACGAGCGGGGCGCCGCTCCGGCGGGGGTGTTGTCCCGTCGGCAGGACGGCGTACTCCGCTGCATTGCGACCGAGCCCTTGAAAGGTGTGCTCGGCCCCTCTAAGTTGAAGCTGCGGTGCTTCCCGGCGCAATACCGAATGCGTTTCTCCCGGTTCTCCGGTCGAGCGATGCGGGAACAGCCGACAACGCTCGACGAAGTTTTCCGCTGAATTCCAGGACGCCCGATCAGGGTCCCTTCCCGGTTTCCGTGACCGACCCGTCGAAGTTACCGAAGCCCCTGTCGCCGCCACGCTAGCGAGAGAGTATTCTATGGGTACTTTTGCACATGAAATCTACGACGTGGCGGGCATTGGATTCGGGCCCTCCAATCTGTCCCTGGCCATCGCCCTGGAGGAGTACGGGGGCGCCGGGGGAAACGGATCCCCGGACGGACCCGGGGCGATATTCTTCGAGCGGCAGCGTGCGTTCGGCTGGCATCGCAATATGTTGCTGCCGACCGCGACCATGCAGATCTCGTTCATGAAGGACCTGGCCACGTTCCGGAATCCGGCGTCGCGGTTCAGCTTCGTGTCGTATCTGCACGAGGTGGGCCGGCTCACGCAGTTCGTCAACAACCAGGACTTCTTCCCGACCCGCCAGGAGTTCCACCAGTACCTGGAGTGGGCGCAGGCGAGCTTCACCGACCGGGTGCACTACGGCTCGGAGGTGACCGCGATCCGGCTGCCGGGGGGCGTCGACCCGGCCTCGGCCGAGCATCTGCGCCTGGAGATCCGCGACGGCTCCGGGACCCGCACGGTCGATGCGCGCAACGTGGCCATCTCCACCGGCCTGGTACCGCGCCTGCCCGACGGTATCCAGGCCGACGAACGGGTCTGGCACAGCTCGGAGTTCCTGGACAAGTACAGCCGGACCGACCCGACCGGGCTGCGCACCGTGGCGGTGGTCGGCGCGGGCCAGAGCGCGGCCGAGATCACCCGGTTCCTCTACGACGAACTCCCGCACGCCCGGGTCTACTCGATCATCCCGTCGTACGGCTACTGCGTGGCCGACGACACCCCGTTCGCGAACCAGGTGTTCGACCCGAACGCGGTCGACGCGTACTACTTCGGGACCGACCGCACCCGCGAGGCGTTCTGGCAGTACCACCGAAACACCAACTATTCGGTGGTCGATGCCGAGGTGATCCGCGACCTGTACCGGCGCTCGTACGACGAGGAGGTGCGCGGGGCCGAGCGGTTGCACTTCCTCAACCTGACCCGGGTCGACGAGGTCAAGCGGGCGGGCGACGAGACGCGCGTGTCACTGCTGTCGTTGCTCGACGACGAATCGCCCGAGCTGGACGTGGACGCGATCGTGTTCGCCACCGGCTACGAGGCGATGGAACCGAGCCGCCTGCTGGGCGAGTTGGACCGGTACTGCCTGCGCGACGAGGCCGGCCGGCATCGGGTGGGCCGCGACTACCGACTGGTCACCTCGCCCGAACTGCGCTGCGGTATCTATCTCCAGGGCGGTACGGAGCACACCCACGGGCTGACCTCCTCGCTCCTGTCCAATCTCGCCATCCGCAGCGGCGAGATCGCCGAGTCGATCCTCGGCCGCCGTCCGGCGGAGGCCCTGCACGGCTGACGTCACCGACCCGAGCCGCTACTTCCCCGCGGGCAGGCGATCCACGACCTCGCCCGCGGGGGGTGCGGCGGGCACGCACGAGCGTTCGCTGCGGGTGATCCTCGCATTCTGCGGACGGGTGCCCTCGGAGCGGATGACGACGGGATACGGCTTGCCGTACGCCCGCACATAGACCGTGCGCGACCGCCGCCGGCCCTGCGCGTCCCCCTCCCCGTCGACCCGGGTGAGGGGGATCAGCGTACGGCCGTCGATGGTGACCGGTTCGCCCTTGGTGTAGCCGTCGACGCCGGGTTCGAAGATCACGCCGACCGTGTCCAGGGGATTGGTCGGGTCGTACGCGAGCATCGCGTAACGATCGGCGTACGTCCGCCTGTTCGCGGCGGTGTCGGGCAGGCTCGTGCCGGCCCACTCCCAGAACTCGGCGCCGGCCTTGAGGTAGGACTTCCCGCCGACCACGATCGCCTCGCCCGGGCGCCCGTTCATCTCGAACGAGCCCCGGTAGTCCCGGCCTTCGCGCACACACAGGTCGAAGTCGACGCGCCTGGTGGAGGTGAGCACCTGGTCGCCGACGATGCGGATGTCGTCGGCGCCGCGGACCAGACTCGCCGACTCGCGGACCAGGTCCCGCGCGTCCCGGTCGACGTTGGACTCCAGCGCGTCACCGACACCGGCGCAGCCGGCGAGCGCGGCGCAGCAGAGGACGACCGCCGTGGCGGTCACGGCCATTCGGGATGTGTACACGACGTTCCTTGCCTGCGAACCCGGGAATCCGACGGGTAAGTATCGCGGGTCGGATCCCGTCGGGCGCGGGCGGCCCGTCCGCATCGTCGATCGCCGCGCACGCGGGCCCGCGCGGTGTCGCGAGGGTCAGGGTTTGATGCCGACGGCGCCGTAGCCCCAGACGTTCTCGACCTCGTCCAGCGGGTGTTCGGGCTCCCCGTCCGGGTTCCAGTGGGTACGCAATCCGGGTTCGACCAGGTCGAACCCGGCGAACATGGCGCGGATCTCGGCGTAGGGGCGCATGGTCATCTCGGCGGAGGCGTTCTTCCAGCCCTCGGCGCCCTTGCGGCCCTGGTTCGGGTTGGCGTCGAAGGAGGCGTGCGAGAGCAGCAGCATGCTTTTGGAGGGCAGCGCGTCGCGGAGTCGGGCGACGATGTCGTGCGGTTTCTCGTCGTCCCGGATGAAGTGCAGGATCGCCACCAGCATCAGCGCCACCGGCCGTTCGAAGTCGATGACCTCCAGCACCTCCGGCGCGGACAGGATGTCCTCGGGCGCGCGCAGGTCGGCCTGGGTGAACGTGGTCCGGCCCGGATCCGCGTCGGTCATCAGCGCCCGGCCGTGCACGAGCACGATCGGGTCGTTGTCCACGTAGGCCACCCGGGCGTCCGGGGCGATCTCGTGGGCCACTTCGTGGGTGTTGCCCGAGGTGGGGATCCCGGTGCCGATGTCCAGGAACTGACGGATGCCCCGGCGGGCCGCGTAGCGCACGGCGCGACGCAGGAAGAGCCGGTTGAGCCGGAGGCTGACCGCCAGGTCGGGGATCGCCGCGACGATGGCGTCGGCGGTGGCCCGATCGACCGCGAAATTGTTCTTGCCGCCGAGAAGATAGTCGTAGATCCGGGCGGTATGCGGAACGGTCGTGTCGATCCGGGTGGGCAGTCCGCTCTCGATCTCGTCGAGTCGCGGCAACCGCCAAGCGTTCTCGTCGCCTTCGCCCGCGTGCCCCGCCGGTATGGATGTCACGCCGCCTGCCTCCGCACCACAGATTCCGTACGTGCGCCGAGCGTACCGGGGACGTTCGCGGTTCGGGTCGACGGGCAACCGCTGTCGAGGAACCGGGACATACCCGAGGCCGGTCGGCAACCGGCCGGTGTGCCGGGCGAGTACGATCGGTGCCGGCGGTCGGCCCCCGTGGCGCGGACCGCCGGCACCGGCGTATACCGGCGCTACGCCGGGGTGCCCTCGTCGACCCAGCGGGCGAAGACGTCCACCCGGTCGGCGGGCCAGGCGCCGTCGCAGGGCATGCTGCCCTGACGCAGCCGGGCCAGGATCGCCTGCGCGTGCGCGCTGACGTCGTCGTGCGACCACAGGTCGAACATGAAGCTCATCGACTTGCGGTCCATCTCCCGGAACAGCGGCTTGATGTGCTCGGCGAAGCCGATCGGCTGTTCTTCGGTCGGCAGGGGCATCTCGGTCGTCTCCTCGGTCGCGACGGGGGCCAGTGCGGAGACCCGGGCGCCGGGGGTGGCGCCGCAGACCCACCACCACCGGGGTACGGGCATGTGGGCCGGCGGCCGGGCGCCGGGCTGGGAGTTCTCCACCGCGATGCGCGAGCCCCACTCGACGTAGGCGACGAACGCGGCGCGGAACTCGGCGTCGGTGGGCAGGCCCGCGTCGTTGGCGGCGCGGCCGATCAACTGGGTCCAGCGGGTGCGCCATTCCTCGGTCAGGGCCTTGCCGGCGTGCTCGCCCACCATGTGGTCGTAGCCGCCGTACTGCTCGGTGTACAGCTTGGGGCCGCCGAAGGTCTCGACCAGCCACGCCGCCACCCGCTCGGGGTGGTCGGGTGCCATCCGGGCGAACAGCGGGCCGAGCAGCGGGTCCTGCGGTACGTACTTGTCGTAGAAGATGTGCGTCATGCGGGTCAGCGCGGGCAGTCCGCCGGCCCATTCGTAGAGCGTGGGCTCCTCGGAGCGCGGCGGGTCGGCGAAGTTCACGTACCAGTGCATGCCGCTGCAGAACGGCTTGTTCTGCGAATGGCCGCACCGGCACAGGCTGTAGTGCTCGGTCGGGGCGCCCGGACCGCGCGGTTCCGGTTCGCCGTCGGCGCCGACCAGCGCGATCGAGCCGGTCACCCGGTACGGGCCGTCCTGCGAGACCTCGATCGTGGGGTCGCGCGGTTGCGGCGGCGGGGACTGTCCGTCGATGAGGTAGTCGAGCGCGCCGGACGGGCAGGCCCGCACGGTGCGCACGATCTCGTCCATGCGGTCGCCCGAGGGCGCCACGAACGGCTCCTCCTTGTGCCGGAAGACGGTGGAGAGCCGATCGGTGCACAGGCCCGAGTGCGCGCAGATGCCGCGGTTGTCGGTGACCGCGACGGGCGCGCCGGGGTACGTGCGCCGCTCGTCGGGCACGCGGCCGGGGTCCTTGGCGCCGGTGAACCCGTTGCGGGCGTGGCTGCCGTCGCACAGCGGCTTGGTGGTCGACTCGCCGCACCGGCACAGCGCGGTCTGCGGCAGTACCGGGATCGGCTCGCCGAGCCGGTCGGTGACGCGCGTGGCATTGGTGACCAGATACGGGCCGTTCGGCGCGACCACGATCCGGCTCTGCAGGCCGGCCTGGAGCGCGGTGAACTCCTCGACCAGCGCGACCCGATCGGCCTCGTCGGCGAACAGCCAGGCCAGGTGTTGCAGCGCGGCGGCGGCCTCCTGCACGCCGAGCGGCGGCTCGGGGTCGACCTCGGCGCGCAGCCGGGTGACGTCCGCGGCGAGGGCGCGCACGAGGCCGGCCGGATCCGCGTCGGCGGCCGTCGGGTCGACCGGCTCCGGCCCGACGGCGCTCCCGCCGACCTCGGCCAGTGCCTCGGCGAGCGGGCGGATCACCGTGTCCCGCAGCGGCTCGCCCGCGTCGGCGTCGGTCATCCGGCGGGTGAGCGCGTGGTCGAGGGTGTGTGCTCGGGTCAGCAGCGACCGCAACCGGCTCGGGATCGGCGCGCCGGTCATGGGGTTCCGCCGGTGGATCGGCCCGACGGGATGATGGGACGGTTGAACACGATGATCACGCTCGCTACCCCTGTTTCTCGGTGCGTTGCCGATCAATACAATACAGGAGTGTATTGAAATGGAAAGTGCCAGCCGCGGTGCCGGTCGGGCGCGGGACAGCGCGATCGACGCCCGCATCCTGGCCGTCGCGGGACAACATCTGGCCCGGGACGGATACGCCGCGATGTCGCTCGCGGCGGTCGCCCAGGAGGCCGGCACGACCCGCCAGGCGCTGTATCGACGCTGGCCCGGCAAGGCCGAGTTGGCCGCGGCGGTGGTGACCGCGCTCGCCGAGGAGGAGCACGATGTCGGCGCCGCCGACCCGTTCGGCACGCTGGTGGCCGAACTCGCCGACTTCCAGCGCGGCGTCGGCAAACCCGGCCGGATGTCCCTGGTCGGCACGATGCTCCAGGACACCACCGACCCCGAACTGCGCGCCCGCTACCGCTCCCGGGTGATCGCCCCCCGCCGCGCGCGCCTGCTCGCCGCGCTGGAATCGGCCCGCCGCCAGGGCCAACTCGACCCCGACGCCGACCTGGAGGTCGCCCTCACGATGTGTACCGGCTCCTGGTACGGCCGCGAACTGGCCGGCGCGCCGGTCCCGACGAATTGGCCGTATCGCACCGCGGCGTTGCTCTGGCGCGCCCTCGGCGGCACGGTCCCGCCGGCCGACCCCGACACGCCGTAGCGGATCGGCCCGCTCACGTCGCCGGGTCGAACGGTCGGCAACCGGCGTCCGGTTCGGCCGCGAGCCAAGCGGACCGGGGCCGGGCCAGAACCCGCTCCCGCAGCCGAGCAGCGTCGGCGGCGAAGCCCCGGGCCGCGGCCGGCGGCGTGTCGTACTCGCGGGACCACTCGGCGTCGGGATGACCGCCGCAGTCCGCCGGCGGCGGGCACGCGCGGCCGATCTCGACCTCGCTCACCCAGGGCGGCCCCCAGCGCAGGTCGAAGGCGCAGCGCCGGGGGAAGTACAGCGCGGCCAGGAAACTCCGGCCGTTGGGGAGTTCGAGCCGGCCCTGCACACTCGCGCAGTGGATCCCGTCGAAGTGTTGGCCGACGTAGTGCACCGAGCCGGGGACGCCGAGGTGTGCGCCCGTCTCGCGCAGCCGGGCGTCGGCCTCGGCGAGCGCGGTCCGGACGCCGGCCGCCTCGTCTTCGGCGACAGAGGGGAAGACCCAGGTGGGGTCGCCGAGTTCGAGGGCAGTGGGGACGAAGTGCAGGCCGGATGGGGCGCCTTCGGGATCGGTGGTCATGCGCTGCCGAACCGGTGCCGGGCCGGTGCGGCCGCGGGGAACTCGATCTCGGGAATCGCGGTCACCGACCGAGCGTGCCGGGCGCGCGCACCTTCGGGCAAGCCGATTCGCGCGGTCGGGCCCGGGGCGGACCGGAGCCGCCGCCGGCGCGGTCAGGCGTGCGGGGCCTCCATCGCCGGGCGCAGCCGGCCCAGCAGGCCGTACAGCGCGGCGCGCTCGTCGAGGGTGAGTGCGTCGAGCGCGGCGCGCGTGGTGTGCATCTCGGCCCGGATCCGGCGGATCGTCTCGTGCCCCTCCTCGGTGGCCACCACGTTCTTGACCCGCCGGTCGGCGGGGTCGGCCTCGCGGCGGACCAGGCCGCGCGATTCGAGCCGGTCCACGATGCCGGTGACGTTGGAGGCGTCGCACACCAGCCGATCGGCCAGTCCGCGCATCGGCAGCGGGCGGCGCAGCAGGGACAGCGTCTTGGCCTGCACGGAGGTGAGCCCGTGCCGGCTGACCACCGCGGCGAAGTCGTGGAAGTACGCGGTACCCACGGCGGCCATGGCGTCCATGATCTCGGCGGTGCTCGGCTCAGGGGTGCTCGGCTCGGGACTGCTCATGACCCCAAGGTAATGCAAAAAGGTTGAGGACTTCAACCATTGAACTTGACGTAGCAATTTCCGGGTGTCTACGGTCGGTCCCGTCCAATTGCTTGAAGTCTTCAACCATCGAGGCCGACAAGCTTCTCGCTCGTAGAAAGAACACCCGTGACCCCCACCCCGCCCGACACGCGACGATCCGGTGGACCGCTGATCCTCGCCCTCGGCCTGGCCGCCATGGTCGTCGCGATGGCGCAGACCCAGGTCATCCCGATCCTGGGGCTGCTCCAGCAGGAACTGGACACCACGCCCGCCGGGGTCGGCTGGGTGACCACCGCGACGCTGCTGTCGGCGGCGGTGTTCACGCCGCTGCTCGGCCGATTCGGCGACCAGCACGGCAAGCGGCCGACCCTGATCGGCGTACTGATCGTGATGATCGCGGGCTCGGTGCTCGCGGCCGTGACGTCCTCGCTGCCGCTGCTGATCGTCGGCCGGGTGCTCCAGGGCGCGGCGACCGCGATCTTCCCGCTCGCGTTGTCGATCATCCGCGAGGAGGTGCCCGTCGAGAAGCTGCCCGGTGCGATGGCGCTGATCAGCGCCACCCTCGCGTTCGGCAGCGGTCTGTCGCTGGTGGCCACCGGGCTGCTCACGCGCGGTGACGACCCGAACTACCACCTGGTGTTCTGGTTCTCCGGGATCCTGTCCGTCGTGGCCCTGGTCGCGGTGCTGATCCGGGTGCCGGCGAGCCGGGTCAAGGCCGGCGGTCGGATCGACCTGCTCGGCGCGGCCACCCTCGGCCTGTTCCTGGTCCTGCTGCTCCTGGGCATCTCGCAGGGCCACGAGTGGGGCTGGGCGTCGGGCCGGATCATCGGCTCCTTCGTCGGCGCGGTGGTGATGGCCTTCGTGTGGGTCCAGGTCGAGCGCCGGGTCGCCGACCCGCTGGTGGACCTGCGGATGTTCGTGCACCGCCCGGTCCTGCTGACCAACCTGGCCGGTCTGTTCGTCGGTTTCGCCGCGTTCAGCCAGTTCATCGGCATCTCCTACCTGGTCCAGATGCCCGAGCGGGTGGCCGGATACGGCTTCGGCGCCTCGGTGTTGCGGGCCTCGGTGGAATATCTGCTCCCGGGCGCGCTGATCTCGCTGCTCGCGGCGCCGCCGGCCGGTCTGCTCGTGGGCCGGATCGGCGCCCGGGCCACGCTCGCGATCGGCTCGGCCGTCGGGGTGGCCGGCTTCGCCTGGCTCGCCTTCGGGCACGGCGCGTCCGCGTCGGTGATCCTCGCGGGCATGCTCACCGGTATCGCCATCTCGTTCGGCTACGCCGCGATGCCCGCACTGATCGTGGCCGGCGTACCGCACCACCAGACCGGCATCGCGAACGGCATCAACTCCATCTCGCGCAGCGTCGGCAGCTCGATCGCCAGCGCGGTGATCACCTCGCTGCTCGCGTCCAAGTCGGTCGAGGGCCTGCCCCCGGGCCTGCCGCCGATCCCGGCGGAGAGCCGGTTCACGCTCGGCTTCGTGATCGCCGGCGTGATGTTGGTCCTGGTCGTCGGGGTGGCGTTGCTCGGCCTACAGCGGGTACCCGCCAGGGCCGAACCCGTCGCCGTGCCCCACCCGCGGGTCCAGGAGTCCGTGGACGCCTGACCGACCGCGCCCGTCCCCTCCGTCCGTCCCACTTCGGAAAGGCCACCCGAGATGATCCCCACCACCAGCCGCGAATGGCACATCCTCGCCCGCCCGAAGGGCTGGCCGAAGGAGGAGGACTTCGCACTGCGCGAGGTCGAGATCCCGGAACTCGCGGACGGGCAGATCCTGGTCCGCAACCTGTTCCTGTCCGTCGACCCGGCGATGCGCGGCCGGATGAACGACGTCAAGTCGTACACCCCGCCCTTCGCGCTGAACGAGCCCATGGAGGGCGGCGCGGTGGGCCGGGTCGTCGCGTCCCGGTCGGACGCCTTCGCCGTCGGCGACTACGTGCAGCACTGGCTCGGGTGGCGCGAGTACTCGGTGGTCGAGGGCCGCGGGGCCGGGGCGGTCGAGGTCGATCCCGACCTCGCCCCGCTGTCCGCCTACCTCGGTGTGCTGGGCATGCCCGGTCTGACCGCCTGGGTGGGCCTGCTCGACATCGCGTCCTTCCGCGAGGGCGACGCGGTGTTCGTCTCCGGCGCGGCCGGCGCGGTGGGCAGCCAGGTCGGCCAGATCGCCCGGCTCAAGGGCGCTTCGCGGGTGATCGGCAGCGCGGGTTCGGCGGACAAGGTCGCCCTGCTCCAGGACGAGTACGGCTTCGACGCGGCCTTCAACTACAAGGACGGGCCGGTCGCCGAGCAGCTGGCCGAGGCCGCGCCCGAGGGCATCGACGTCTACTTCGACAACGTCGGGGGCGAACACCTCGAGGCCGCGATCGGCGCGCTGCACACACACGGCAGAGTCGCGATGTGCGGCGCGATCGCGCAGTACAACGCCACCGAGCCGACGCCCGCGCCGCGCAACCTCGCGCTGTCGATCGGCAAGCGGCTGCGGTTGCAGGGCTTCATCGTGATCGACTCCTTCGGCCGGCGCGACGAGTTCCTGGCCGAGGTCGGCGGCTGGTTGCGCAACGGCGAACTCAAGTATCGCGAGACGGTGGTCGAGGGGATCGAGAACAACCTGTCCGCGCTGCTCGGCATGCTGCGCGGGGAGAACACCGGGAAGATGGTCGTCGCGCTGCCGGAGTGAGCCGCCGCGGTGAGCGGGCGGGAGCCGGAGGGTGCGGTGACCGGCCGCAGTGAGCGGATGCAGACGTGCCGAAGGGCCGCGCGTGGGGGTCTACGCGCGGCCCTTCGGGGTGGTGCGGGCCGGTGACTCACCCTCGGGGGAGGGGAGTTCGACTCAGCCCAGGAACAGGTAGTCCGCCTGGTACGGCACTTCCGCCGTCGGCCGAGTGGCCGGGTCGCACGAGCCCGTCGGCGCCACGCCGCCCCGGGTGTTCAGGCGCAGTACCTGCGTGGTCGCGGACAGCAGCGCGTCCGGCTTGCCGGTCTGGGTGGCGTTCAGCACCAGCTCGGGGATGTTGCCGTCGCCGTTGGGCAGTTTGCTCGCCACCGCGCCGGTGACCGAGCTGCCGTCGGGGGCGACCCACTGCGGCGGGCCCGCCGTCGGGGTCACGAACGTGTGCTTGAGGTCGCCCTGGAGCTTGGCGGCGACGTCGAGCTGGGTGAACGCGGTGCCGCCGTCCTTGGCCGTGCACTGGTAGATCTGCTTGCCCGCGACCACCGACAGGTTCAGCGCCGGCGACTTCGGGGTGACCTTGCGGGAAAGCTGCCCGCGCACCGCGCCGCCCGGGAACTCGCCCGTGTGCAGGTTGGTGTAGTAGTTCGCCGGCGTCGCGTTGATCCGCTCCACCAGCGCCGGGTCGATGCCCTCGACGGTGCCGGCCAGTCCGGTCACCGACTGCGGCAGCCCCGCCTTCGCGTCGAACAGCGGCGCGACCACGTCGCCGTTGGCCCCGGCCGCCGCCCGGTGCAGGTGGCCGAGCGTGGGCGGGGCGATGCCGGTCCAGCTGAACGACCAGTCGATGCAGTTGCCCCACGGGCGGATCGAGGTGTCGGCCCGACCGTCCGGGTCGGCGCTCTTCTTGCCCTCGGCGTTCGGCACCTCCTGCTTGCCGGTCGCCTCGGCGGGCAGTGTGCCGGTCTTGAGCACACTGTTCACATCGGCCGCTCGGGCGAGCTTGACCAACTGCCCGCGTACCGCGCCGCCGGGGAACTCGCCGGTGTGCACGTTGAAGTACACGCTCGCCGGGTCGCTCTTGATCCGGTCGAGCAGCGCCGCGTCGGTGACCTTGACGGCGCCGGTGACCGCGGTCGCCGAGTCGGGCAGCGGCGAGGCGAAGAAGGGCACCTTGACCTCGCCGTTCTGCCCCTTGCCGCCCAGGTGCAGGTGCGCCGCGGTGGGCGCGCCGATGCCCTCCCACCGGATGCCGAAGCTGACCTGGTCGCCCTTGACCCGAACCAGCGCGGTGCCCTTGCCGTCGGGGTCGCCGACCCGCGCGTTGCCGCCGGGGACCTCGTTGGCCCCGGTCAGGCCCGCGGCGAAGAACGTCTCCTCGCCGGTCGCGGGCTCGGCGGCGCCGGTCGTGGTCAGGTCGGAGGCCGGCACGGCGCCGCCGTGTTCGGCGCCGTGGACCGTACCGGGATCGTTGGCGCCCTTGGCCGCGGCGGCCGGATCGGGGCGCGTGGCACCGGACTTGGTGTCCGAGGACGAGCAGCCGGCGACGGCGAACACGAGACCGGCGGCGAGGGCGAGTGCGGGCAGCGGATACCTGCGTGCGGACATGACGAGTCTCCCCGAAGACTGGGTGGGATGGATGCGTGCCGGGTGAGCGGCGCCGACGGGCGTCGGTGCATACCGCTCGGGTCGATCAGTAGCCGTAGCCGCCACCGCTGGTGGTCGGCGCCTTGCTCGTCTGCGGTGCGCCGGTCGCGGCCGCGCCCGCCTTCTTGCCGTCGGGGGTCACCGCGAACCAAGTCCCGTTCACGCCCTGGCCCTTGGTGTCGCCGGGCTGAGTGTCGGGCGCGAAGCGGTACACCGGCCAGCCGGCGATGGTGACCTGGGTGCTGCCGTCGCTACGGGTGACGCTGCCGACAGCGGACTGGTCGACGCCGGTCACGGTGACGCCGCCGGTGGTGGTCACCGGAGGCCACTGGGTTGCGCAGGCGCCGTCGCAGTTCGACTTGGACGGCTTGGCGGTGTCCTTGTCGAAGCGGTACAGGGTGAATCCGTTGCCGTCGGTCACGATCGGGCCGAGCTTGGCGTCGGTGCCCGCCTTCAGGACGGCCTTGCCCACCCCGCCGTTCGCGGCCCCGCCGGGTGTGCCGGGGGCGCTCGGCGCGGACTGCGCCGGCTGCGTGGCGGCCGGCGGCGTGGTGCCGGTGGACGTGTCGCTCTTCGAGTCGTTGCCACAGGCGGACAGACCGAGCCCGAGCGCACCGGCGATGGCGATCGCGGCGAAGCCGCGCGTGCTGAAGACAGACATGGTGAACCCCCGGAAAAGATCGATGAATGAGTCGAACTGCCTTACGGGGAACGGTTGTTGGTTCCGATCCCGGGCGGGTCGACCGGTGCGCTGCCGGTCGGTGGTGCGTCGACATCCAGCAGTACGGGGGAGGGGTCGAAGAGGGTTCAACGGTCGGGAAAGTTTTTTTCGACGAATCCCGACCGGACCCGAAACGGCCCCGGCGAGAATCCTCGCCGGGGCCGAAAAGCGCAGGTCGGCGGCCTACCAGGCGGCCGGCGCGTAGTCCTTGAGGAAGCAGCCGTACAGGTCCTCGCCGGCCTCGCCGCGCACGATCGGGTCGTAGACCCGGGCCGCGCCGTCGACCAGGTCGAGCGGCGCGTGGAAGCCCTCGTCGGCCAGGCGCATCTTCTGCGGGTGCGGGCGCTCGTCGGTGATCCAGCCGGTGTCCACGGCGGTCATCAGGATGCCGTCGGACAACATCTCCTCGGCGCTGGTGCGGGTGAGCATGTTCAACGCGGCCTTGGCCATGTTGGTGTGCGGGTGGCCGGGGCCCTTGTAGCCGCGGCTGAACTGGCCCTCCATCGCGGACACGTTGACCACGTACTTCCGCCGCGCCTTGGCCGCCGCCATCGCCGGACGCAGCCGGCTGACCAGGACGAACGGCGCGGTCACATTGCAGAGTTGCACTTCGAGCAGCTCGACCGGGTCCACCTCGTGCACACGCTGCACCCAGCTGTTGACCGGGTCCAGGTCGGGGACCAGGCCGCCCGCGTCGATCGCCGTGCCGGTCTCGATCCGGGCGGGTGAGGCCGAGCCGCTGGTCAGCGCGAGCGCGGTGAGCGCCTGCGGGGTCAGCGCCTGGTCGTCGCCGCGGGACTGGCCGGGCAGCAGCACGTGGCCGCTGCCGCCGACGTGGCCGAACGACACCATCTCCGGCAACTCGCCGGCGGGCAGCGGCGCGGCCTCGGCGGCGGCCAGCGCCGCGTACGCCTGCGGGGTCCGGCGTACCGTCTGCGCGGCGTTGTTGATCAGAATGTCCAGCGGCCCCGCCGCGGCCACCGAATCGGCCAGCGCGACCACCTGGGCCGGGTCGCGCAGGTCTATCCCGGCGATCTTGAGCCGGTGCAGCCAGTCGGCGCTGTCCGGCATCGCGGCGAAGCGACGGATCGCGTCGTTCGGGAAGCGGGTGGTGATCGTGGTGTGCGCGCCGTCGCGCAGCAGGCGCAGCGCGATGTACATGCCGATCTTGGCCCGGCCGCCGGTGAGCAGCGCGCGGCGGCCGGTCAGGTCGGTGCGCTGGTCGCGGCGGGCCCGGTTGAACGCGGCGCACTCCGGACACAGCTGGTGGTAGAACGCGTCCACCTTGTGGTAGCGCTGCTTGCAGATGTAGCAGGCCCGCGCGCGCTCCAGGACACCGGCGATCTCGGTGGTGGTGACCGTGGTCAGCGCGATCCCCAGCGTCTCGTCGTCGATCCGGCCCGGCGCGCCGGTCGCGGTCGCGGCGGTGACCGCCTCGTCGTTGGCGAGTACCCGGTCCCGGCGCTCCTTGCGGCGGCGCTCCTTGACGCTCTTGTAGATCGCGGCCGTGGCCCGCCGGATCCGCACCGCGTCCGGGTGCTCGACGTCGAGTTCCTCCACCTCGGCGAGCACGCTCAGGCACAACTCCATACGCGCGGGGTCGATCCCCTCCGCCACGCCCGTGTCCGCCTGAATCTCGCTACTCGCTGTCATCGCCGTTGCCGTTTCCTGTGCTCGCCGGTGCCACAAAACCCCGGCGGAACTCTACGTCGTGCCGACACGTGGGCCAATTTTTATCCGGCCCGGCGGTCCGGCGGTCGGTACGGAAGCGGCGGTCGGCGGTCGGTACGGGCGGGCTCGTCGGCGTCGCGGCTTCGCCTCGGTGTCAGGCGTCCTGCGCGTAGCCCTGGGCGACGTGCTCCAGCCACCACTGCGGTGCGGCGTTCATGAGCGTGCCGAAGTCCCAGTAGTCGTGCCAGCGCACGATCAGCCCGTCGCGGAACTCGTGCACCGACACGAACGGCAGCACCACCTGCTCGCCGGTCTTCCAGTGCCACTCCTCGGCGTGCTCGGTCACCACGAGGTTGCCTTCGGCGACGGTGCTCTTGTGGTGGTGGATGTAGCCGGTGAGCATGTCCAAGCCCAGTCGCAGCCGGGCCTCGATCGCCGCCGGGCCGGTCGCGCCGGGCCCGGGCGCGGCGACGTCCGTGTAGTGGCCGTCGGCGGCGAAGCAGGCCGCGACCTTGGCGAAGTCGCGGGCGTACAGGTCCTGCCAGAACTGTTCGATCAGCCGCTTGTTCGCGGTCGCGTCACTCATGGCGCGAACACTATGTACGAGCGCCGAAACTGAACAGAGGCAAGCTTTCTCGAAATCGGGACCGGGACCGGGATCGGGGCCGGGGCGAACACCCGGCCGCTCAGGTGCGATCGAGCAGGAGCACGGTCAGCAGCGGCGCGTTCGGCCACGCCGGGCGCAGGTCGCAGAGCACGTGGTAACCCCAGCGCTCGTACAGGGCCAACACCCTGGGATGGGTCGGGTCGACCAGCAGCGTCACCCGCTGCTCGGTGCGGGCGGCGAGCAGCCGGTCGTGGATCACCCGTGCCGCGCCCGAGCCCCGCCACGGTTCGCGCACCATCAACTCGTTGAGCGCGAAGGTACGCCGCCCGTCCTCCTCGATGTCCACCGCCGGCACCGGCTCGGTCAGCCCGATCCACCAGCGCGCGCCGGGCTGGAGGGTGTAGCCGAACGCGTAGCCGACCGGGATGTCCCGACTCCACCCGATCACACACTCGAACCCCGGCGAGGCGGCGTACCCGGCCAGCCGTTCGGCGAAGGCGTCCACCGACTGGAACGGCTGCGCCGACTCGGCCGCGTACACCTCGGCGTAGACGTCGAGCAGCACCTTCCGGATCTCGTCGAGGTCACCGCCGCGGTGGTGGGTCAGCTCGATCTCGGTCGCCACGCTTCCTCCCGGTCGGGGTGATCGGTCCCCGAGAGGGGACTTTCCCCGGGGCGCCGCGAGCCACGCCCGCGCGGTGATCCTGATGGGCCGTCAAAAGCCGTTCGGGGTCCGGAAATACTCGACGCGGACGGGCCGGTCGTGATCCCCTGCTCGGATGGCTGACCCCCTCCACGAACGTGATCTCGCCCGGCCCGCCCTCGACCTGGTGGCCAAGGCCGCCGGACGCTACCTGGAGGCGCTGCCGGAACTGCCGGTCCGTGACGCGGCCGCCGACGTGGTGTTCGACCGGTTGGGCGGCCCGCTGCCCGAGCGCGGCGACGGCACGCTGGCCAGTATCGAGGAACTGCTCGACATCGGTACGCGCGGCGCGATCCAGTCCTCGGGACCCCGGTTCTTCCACCTCGTCGTGGGCGGGGCCACCCCCGCCGCGCAGGCCGGCGACTGGGTCACCGGGCTGCTCGACCAGCCCGCGGGCCTGTGGATCGCGTCACCGCTGGCGACCGAGGCCGAGACGGTGGTGCTCGGTTGGCTCAAGGACCTGTTCGGGTTGCCCGACACGTACGGCGGCGTACTCACGCCCAGCGCCACCTTCGCCAACCTCACCGCGCTCACCTGCGCGCGCCACTGGTGGGCCGCGCAACACGGCGTGGACGTCACCGCCGACGGGCTGGCCGGGTTGCCGACCATGCCGGTCCTGGCGAGCGGCTACATACATCCCAGCAACCGCAAGGCGCTGCAGATCCTCGGCTGCGGGCGGGATACGGTCCGGATCTGCGCGCGCGACGACGCCGGTCGGGTGGACATCGACGCGATGGAGCGGGCGCTGATCGAGATCGACGGGCCCGCGGTGCTGATCGCCTCGGCGGGCGAGGTGAACACCGGCGACTTCGACCCGATCGACGCGCTCGCCGACCTGGCCCGGCGCTATGGCGCCTGGCTGCATGTGGACGGCGCCTTCGGGCTGTTCGCCGGCGTCTCGCCCCGACTCGCCCACTTGGTGCACGGCGTCGAGCGGGCGCACTCGGTGGCCGCCGACGGGCACAAATGGCTGAACGTGCCCTACGAGAGCGGCTTCGTGTTCGTGCGCGACGCCGAGATGCTCGGCCGGGCGTTCGGGTCCTGGAACGCCCCGTACCTGCCGGAGACCGGCGACACGCACCTCGACTACAACCGGCTCGGGCCCGAATCCTCGCGCCGCGCCCGGGCGTTGCCGATCTGGGCCACGCTGCGCGCGTACGGCCGCTCCGGCTACCGGGAGATGATCGAACGCCATCACGATCTCGCCTGCCGGCTCGGCGAACTGGTCGAGGAGGCACCCGAGTTGGAACTGCTCGCACCGGTGAGGCTGTGCGTGGTGTGCTTCCGCTACCGACCGGCCGAGTCGGACCCGGATGCGCGCACCGAACCGCTCACCGAGGCCGAGCTGGACGAGTTGAACCGGCGCCTGGGGGCCGAGCTGAACGCGGACGGCCGGGTGTACGTGGGCACCACCGTGTACCGGGGGCGGGTGGCGCTGCGCCCGGCGATCGTGAACTGGCGTACGTCGACGGCCGATATCGATCTGCTCGCGGCCGTGGTGCGGGAGATCGGCGCCCGGGTGGCGGCCGAGTCGCGCGGTGGAACGCCCGCGGGCGACGAGGCGTAGCGCCGCGCGGGTGGGTCGCGGCGATCCGGACGCGATGTCGAAACGATTCCGCGTAGGGGTCCGGGTGGGCGAATGGGGGGAGTACTTTGAGGAGACCGAGGGCACCTCGTATGCCGTTTGTCCGTCCCGGCGTCGTCTGCGGTGATCCGGACATTCGAGCACCAGGCCGACCGGAGGATTCGAACGCATGTACTCACAGCACTCGATCGCTGGACACCGCCGAAGCCCCCGCCCCACGGTCGAGATGACCTACGGCCTGGCCTGCACGATGTGCGGGCGCGATCTGCGCGCCCCCGCCGACAAGCCGGCGCCCGACGCGGTGCCGGTCGGCCACGTCGAGGAGCGGCAGACCTTCGCCTGTCGGGGGGTGTGCGCGCGCCTGGCGAGCGGTTCGGCCGACGGCATCGCCGAGGAGCCGGTGCCTCTGGCGGAGCGGATCGCGGCGTTCCCCACGGCCTGAGCGCACCGCCGGCGTCGTGACTCGCCGAGCCCGGAGTCGGGGCGCCGCGAGCCGGGGCGCCGGGGGTGCCGCGGGCCGGGTGCCGCCGTCGGCCGGTTCCTCGTCAGGCGCTGGTGCGTTTGCGGGTGGTCTTCTTGGCGGCGGCCTTCTTCGCGGTCGACGCCGACTTGCCCTTCCCGGACGAGCCCCCCGCCGACGTCTTCTTCGCGGCCGACTTGCGGGCCGTGCCCTTCTTCGCGGGGGCCCGGCCGTGGCTGCGGTTGGCCGCCTCGACGCTCGCGGTCAGC
The DNA here is from genome assembly GCF_053618075.1 of Embleya sp. NPDC055664. Lineage (NCBI taxonomy): Bacteria > Bacillati > Actinomycetota > Actinomycetes > Kitasatosporales > Streptomycetaceae > Embleya > Embleya sp. NPDC055664. Next base: position 271,523 of record NZ_JBSHGZ010000004.1, on the reverse strand, counting down.
GCGGCCATCAGGTCGACCACGTTGTCCGGCGTCGCGGCGGCCTCCTCGCCCCCCTCCACCGGCTCGGCGCCCTCCAGGCGGGCGACCACCAGCGAGTCGAGGGCCTCCTTGTAGTCGTCGTGCAGCGACTGGATGTCGAAGTCCTCACTGAGCGTGTCCATCAGCGAGGTGGCCATCTTCAGCTCCTGCGGCCGGATGTCGAACTTGCCCTCGGGGGCCAGTCCGTCCGCCGCGCGCACCTCGTCCGGCCACAACATGGTCTGCAGGATCAGGATGTCGTCGTGCACCCGCAGCAGGGCCAGGCTCTCCCGGGTGCGCAGGGTGATCTTGGTGACGGCGGACTTGCCGGCCTTGGTCAGCGCCTCGCGCAGCAACACGTACGGCTTGGCCGCGGCCGGGGTCGCGGTCTGGAGGTAGTACGCCTTGGAGAGCATCAGCGGATCGATCTCGTCGTCGGCCACGAACGCGAGCACGTCGATGACCTTCTTGCTGGGCAGCGGCAACTCCGCCATGTCGGCGTCGGTGAGCACCGCCTGCCGACCGTCGGGCGCCTGGTACGCCTTGGCGATCTCCTTGTACGGGACCTCGCGCTCCTCCAGCTCGCAGTAGCGCTTGAGCCGGATCCGACCGCCGTCCGTCTCGTGCACCTGGTGCAGGGGCACGTTGTGCTCCTCGGTGGCGGGGAAGAGTTGGACCGGGATGCTCACCAGTCCGAACGTGATCGCGCCTTTCCAGCTGCTGCGCATCGGCTCTCCAGAATCGCGGGGCGGGGCATGGTCCGCTGTGGTACGTCTTTGCCTCGATGCGCCGCAAAATGCATCGAAAACGGGCATGAGGGGACCTTTACCGTATGCCGGACCGCATCGCCACGACAGTCGACGGACGCACCCTGACCCTCTCCCACCTGGACAAGGTCTGGTGGCCCGAGACCGGGTACACCAAGGGTCAGGCGCTGGACTACTACGCGAAGGTGGCCCCCGTGCTGCTTCCGCACGTCGCCGGACGTGCCGCCTCGTTCATCCGCCTCCCCGACGGCGTCGAGGGCACGACCCGGTTCTACGCCAAGCACGTGCCGCCCGGTGCGCCCGAGTGGGTGAGCACGATCGAGGTGGTCGGGCACGAGGAGACCAGGCGGCAGGTCGACGTCGACTCCCTGGCCACGCTGATGTGGGCGGCCAACCTGGCGGCGATCGAGATCCACGTGCCGCAGTGGGGCACCGACCCGGATGCCCACGACCGGTTGGTCCTCGATCTGGACCCGGGGCCCGGCGCGGGGATGGCCGAGTGTCGCGAGGTCGCGCTGCTGGCCCGGGACGTGCTCGCCGAGGACGGGCTGACCTGTGTGGTCAAGACGTCCGGGAGCAAGGGGCTGCACCTGTACGCGGCGCTGAAGCCGACTCCGGAGGCGGCCACGAGCGCCTACGCGAAGGCGCTCGCACAACGCCTGGAACGCGAGCGGCCCGAGCTGGTCGTGCACCGGATGGCCAAGAACCTGCGGGCCGGCCGGGTCTTCGTGGACTGGAGCCAGAACGCCTCCGCGAAGACCACCGCCGCGCCGTACACCCTGCGGGCCGGCCCGGAGCCGACCGTGTCCGCCCCGGTGACCTGGGCCGAGATCGACTCGACCGCGGAACTGACCTTCGGTCCGGCCGAGGTGCTGGAGCGCGTGGCCCGGGACGGCGACGGCTTCGCGCCGCTGCTGGCGGCGCGGACCACGGGGCGGCTGCCGTGACGGCGCCGGTGCCGCGTCGCGCGCTCAGTCCTCTGCCAGGTCCGGGCGTAGGCGGTGCCAGACCGGGTGGCGGAGCAGGCCTGCGCGGGTGCGGGTGGCGTAGCGGACCTCGCCGACCAGGCGCGGCAGTACCCAGTGGGCGTCGACCAGGTCCGGCTCCGGGGTGAACGGGCACTCGTCGATCGCGGACACCCGCAACAGCTCGCCGAGCATGGTCCGCTCCCGATCGGCGAAGCCGGACCCGACCGCGCCGACGAAGCGCAGCAGGCCGGCCTCGCGCACGCCCACGAGCAGCGCGCCGGGCAGATCGGCCAGCCGGCCGCGACCGGGCAGCCAGCCGCCCACGACCACGTCCAGGGTGTGTGCGTGCCGGATCTTCACCCAGTTCGGCGAGCGCACCCCGGGGGTGTACACCGAATCCAGGCGTTTGCAGACCAGGCCCTCCAGACCCGCCTCCCGGGTGGCCGCGAGGGCGGCCTCGCCGTGTCCGATCAGCGCGGTCGGCGTCGCCCAGTGCGATCCGTGCAGGTCGAGCCCTTCGAGCAGGCTGCGTCGCTCCAGGTACGTGCGGTCCACCGTGGTCCGCCGATCCAGGAACAGCACGTCGAAGAGCAGCAGCCGCACGGGCACCACGTCGCGCATCCGGGCCGCCTCGGCGGGGTGGCCGACCAGGCCCATCCGGGACTGCAACCGCTCGAAGTCGCTGTGCCCGTGCCGGTCCGGCGCGACCACCTCGCCGTCCAGGATCGCCGGCCGGGCGCCCAGGACGTCGCGCAACCCCTGCAACTCCGGGTAGGCCCCGGTGATGTCCGCACCCGAACGGGCCCGGAACGACACCGTTCCGTCGCCCGGGAGGTAGGTGAGGCAGCGTTGACCGTCGAGCTTGGTCTCGTACGCCCAGCGCTCGTCCTCGGCCGCGGGCGGCAGGGTGCCCGGGGTGGCCAGCATGGGCGGGTAGATGGGCAGCTCGGGCATGGGGTGAGCGTGGTCGCGCCGCCGCGGATGTACACCCTGCGTCGCCCGGACGGCGCAGCGGCCGACGGCCGGGGCCGGTCCGGGGCGCGCAGGGTTCAGACGAGCAGGCCGCGTCGGTAGGCCTCGGCGACCGCGGCGGCGCGGTCGCGGACACCGAGCTTGCCGTAAAGGTGCAGCAGGTGGGTCTTGACCGTGGCCTCGCTGACGAACAGGGCAGCCGCGGCCTCGCGGTTCGTGGCGCCGCCGGCGACCAGGCGCAGCACCTCCGACTCGCGCGGACTGAGCACCGCCGGGGCCGGCTCGGGAGCGCGGACCCGGCCCATCACCAGGCCGGCCACCGACGGCGAGAGCACTGCCTGCCCCGCGTGCGCGGCCCGCACCCCGCGTACCAGGTCGTCGCGCGGCGCATCCTTGAGCAGATAGCCGGTCGCCCCCGCCTCCACCGCCGGCAGTACGTCGCGGTCGGTGTCGTACGTCGTCAGTACCAACACGCGGACGTCCGGGGCGACCTCGCGCAGGGCCCGGATCGCCTCGACGCCGCCCATCCGGGGCATCCGCAGGTCCATCAGCACCACGTCCACCCCGCCCACCCGGACCCGGTCGACCGCCGCCGCGCCGTCGCCCGCTTCGCCGACCACGTCGAAGCCGGGGTCGCCGGCGAAGATGCCGCGCAGGCCGTCCCGGACCACCGGGTGATCGTCGACGATCAGCAGGCGGATCGGGGCCTCGCCGGGGGCGGGGTGGGCGGCGGTCATGCGGGCGTCTCCTTCGGGGTGGTGCCGGGGCCGGCGGCGGGCGGGCCGGTCGGGACGGACACGTTGACCGTGGTGCCCTCGCCGGGGGCGCCCTCGATCGTGACGGTGCCGCCGACCCGGGCCACCCGGTGGCGCATCGCGTGCAGGCCGTAGCCGCCGTCCCGGTCGAGCCGGGTGTCGTCGGTGCGGGTCGGGCCGATGCCGTCGTCGCGGACGTCGAGCAGGACCACGTCGTCCAGGTAGGTCAACGCGACCCCGACGCGGGTGGCGTGGGCGTGCTTCGCGACGTTGGCCAGCGCCTCCTGCGCGGCCCGGAACAAGGCCACCTCGCAGTCCACCGGAAGCGCCTGCACGACGCCGTCGGTCCCGGCGGCGGCCGGTGTGCCGGTGCTCTCGGACCAGCGCGCGACCAACTCGGCGATCGCCTCCGGCAGGTGTACCCGCTCCGCGAGCAGCGCGGGCCGCATCGCCTCGACCGAGCGGCGCGCCTCGTTCAGGCCGTCCCGGGCCAGGTCACGGGCCTGGTCGAGATGCCGCTGCCAGTCGGCCGGTACGCCGCCGTGCCGGCGGGCCTGCTCGTGCGCCGCGCCCAGTTGGGTGACGATGCCCGCCAGGCCCTGCGCGATCGTGTCGTGGATCTCGCCGGCCAGCCGCTGCCGCTCGGCCAGGACACCCGCCTCCCGGGCCTGGTTGAGCAGTTGCGCGTGCAGGCCGGTGTTCTCCCGCAACGCGGTCTCCAGGCGCGCGTTGGCGTCGGCGAGTGCGTCGATGACCTGCTTGCGCTCGTCGTTCTGCACCTGCACGGCGTTGGCGACCAGGACGATCGCGGACGCGATGATCGCGTTGATCGCGGTGAGCGAGACGTAGAGCGGGAGGTTGCCGACGGTGAACTCGGCGCGTCCGCCCATCTGGGCGAGGGCGATCACCGCGGCGGTGGCCACCTTGGCCACCGTGCCGAGTCGGCCGAAGCCGAAGCGGCGGGCGTCCACGTAGCCGAGGAATCCGAACACCGCGTACCAGGGATTGAGCGCGACCAGGACCGCACTCAATCCCCACCGGACCCAGAAATAGAGGTGGAACAGGCGCGGTCGCTCCGGGCCGATCGGGCGTCGGCTGTCCATCCACCACGACCAGGCGCCGGCCACGACGGTCAGGAGCAGGGCAGCCTGGTACTCGCCAATAGAGCCGTAGCCGTGCGCGACGCTGAGAGTGGCGAGTACGGCCGAGGCGGCGAGGAGGAAGAACGGGCCGAACCTGCGGTAGCGGGCGATCCGCGCGTCGTCGCGCTCGGTGCGGTCCCGGAGAGCGGAGTGCCCGGGGCCGACCCGGCCGGGGGTCTCGTCCGCCGTCGCCACGTCGATCGTTCCTTCCTTCCTCTCTCAGGGGGGATGTACCACCGGGATCCTCACGGATCCTCTCACCGGGCCCGGACGCGGTTCGCCCGGGCCGGGTCACTCCCAGCGGAACCAGCGGGCCGAGGCGATGCCGAAGACCAGGGCGTAGCCGGCCAGGACCGGGAGCGCGGAACCGTGCGGCCAGTGACCGGCGCCGGCGTCGCCCAGGGCACGGACGCCGGCGCCGAGCGGGGTGCAGTCGCCGATCGTGCGCAGCGTGTCCGGCATCTTGGCCCGGGGCAGCCACAAGCCGGCGAAGAACATCGACACGAAGAACAGCACCGCACCCGCGCCGTTGGCGACCTTGGTATCGGCGGCGACGGCGGAGACGAACAGCCCGATCGCGAACAGCGCGAGGCCGGTCAGGACGACGGTGACCACGAACGCGAACGGCGCTCGCGGCAGGTGCACGCCGAACGCGAACCGGGCGACCAGGGTGATCACGGCGGTGGCCAGCGTGGCGACCGCGCCGTGGATCAGAATCTGCGCCCCCAGCACCCGGCTCGGCGGCAGCGGCGTGGTGGACAACCGACGCAGCACACCCTTCTCCCGGTAGCCGGCCAGCGCCGGTGGCATCGCGTTCAGCGCGAGCATCGCGAAGGTGAAGGCGGTCAGGATCGGGACGTACGCCTCGACCACACTCTGCCCGTCGAGGTCGTCGCTGTGCTTGCGGGTGCCCGGGATCGAGCCGAGCACGACGAGCAGCACCACGGGAAAGAGCAGCCCCCACAGCAGGCCGACGGGTTCACGCAGGAACAGCCGCAGTTCGGTGCGGGTGACCTGGGCCAGGAGACCGCGCGCGGGGTGGCGGGGGGTGAGGGTGATGGTCGCGGGGGTGGTCGCGGGGGTGGTTGCGGTGGACATGCGGGCTCCCGAGTGGGGTGGTGGGGGGTGGTCAGGGTTGGTCGACGGTTCGGGCGCCTGCGCGTGTGTCGGCGTCCGCATCCGTGCCTGCGTTGGTGTCGGTCAAGGCCAGGTAGGCGTCGTCCAGGTCGGGGCTGTCCACGCGCAGGTTCTCGGCGATCACGCCGGCGCGGGCGAGCAGCGCGGTGACGCCGGTGAGTACGTCCGGGGCGCCGGTGATCACGATCCGGTCGTCGATCTCGGTCAGTTCCCGGACCTGGGGGAGTGCGGCCAGGTCGGCGCGCAGCTCCGGGGTGAGCGGGGTCCGGGGGCGGAAGCGCACGATCTGGTGGCGGACGACCCGTTCGATCAGCGCCTGCGGGGTGTCGAGGGCGACGATCCGGCCGCGGTCGAGCACCGCGACGCGGTCGCAGAGCCGTTCGGCCTCCTCCATGAAGTGGGTGACCAGGAGCACCGTCACCCCCGCGTCGCGGATCTCCTCCACCAGCGACCAGGTGTCCCGGCGGGCCTGCGGGTCGAGTCCGGTGGTGAGTTCGTCCAGGATCACCACGCGCGGCGCGCCGATCAGCGCGAGGGCGATGGACAACCGCTGCTGGAGACCGCCGGAGAGCTTGGCGTACGGGGTGCGCAGGTGCGCGTCGAGGCCGAGCCGGGTGAGCAGCGGGCCCGGTTCGATCGGGGCGCGGTGGCAGGAGGCGTACAGCTCGATCGCCTCGGACACCCGCAACTTGTCCGGCAGCGCGCTCTGTTGCAACTGCACGCCGAGCACGTGCCGCACCTCGTCGCGCTGCGTCCGAGGGTCGAGCCCGAGCACGCGCGCCGTACCACCGTCGGGCCGGCGCAGCCCGGTCACGCACTCGACGGTGGTGGTCTTGCCGGCTCCGTTGGGCCCGACCAGGCCGAAGATCTCGCCGACGTCGACACTGAAGGAGACGTCCCGCAGGACGGACTTGCCGGGGTAGGACTTGCTCAACCCCTCGACACGCACCGCTTCGACATTCGCCATGGTGGCTGACCACTCCCCGCACTCCGAGCCGACCTCGTGCCGACCCCTACGAGAATGCGACCGAGGCGGACACCCCCGAATCCACCGACGAGCCGCACTCACCACAGGCCCCGGTGGACCCCCATCCACCGATCGGTGGATGGCCGGAAGGCGAAAGGGGGCCGCCACGCTTTTCGTCGCGGCAGACGCGCAGGACAACGCCGACGCGACCTGGAGCCGGGCACTCGGCAGACGGACCCGGCGATCGGTCCACCCAACGCGGTACAGCCCGGACCGCCGCCGGCCGCCGGCCGCCGGCCGCCGAGGCGACGAACACGACGTGGAACCGGCCCTGTTGCCTGGTCGGGTGATGGCGGCGGAGGAGAGGATGCCGGGCCGGGTGGGATGCTTCCGGCGGGTGTTGCGCTTGTGGTTGCGGGCCGGGTGGTGCGGGGTTGGTCTGAGTCGGTGGTGGGCCGTTGCCCGGGGTGGGGGCTTCGGGGTGTGGGGTTTCGTCGGGGCGGGTGCCCGGGTCGGGGGAAGGGCGACCAGCGGCGGGTGGCGGGGTGGGGGGTCGGGTTGGGTTCCGCCGGGCTTGCGTTGTCGGGTGGGTCGGGTTTGTTTCGGCGTGCGTTGTGCTTGGGGTTGTGGGCCGGCTGGTGTGGGGTTGGTCCGGGTCGTGGGGTGGGCCGGCGCCGGTGGGGGCTTCGTGGTGTGGGGTTTCGTCGGGGGTGGGTGCCCGGGTCGGGGGAAGGGCGACCAGCGGCGGGTGGCAGAGGAGGGGGTCGGGTTGGGTTCCGCCGGGCTTGCGTTCGCTGGTGGGTCGGGTTGTTTCGGCGTGCGTGGTGCTTGGGGTTGCGGGCCGGGTGGTGCGGGGTTGGTCCGGGTCGTGGGGTTGGCCGGCGATGGTGGGGGCTTCGGGGTGTGGGGTTTCGTCGGGGCGGGGGCCCGGGTCGGGGTGAAAAGCGACCAGCGGCGGGTGGCGGGGTGGGGGGTCGGGTTGGGTTCCGCCGGTCGTGCGTTTCCGATTGGGCCGGGTTTGTTTCGGCGTGCGTTGCGCCTTTGGTTGCGGGTGGCCGGTGCGGGGTTGATCAGAGTCCGTGATGGGCCGCTGCCGGCGTACGGGGGCTCCGCGCCGTCGGCTCCCGACGAGGCGAGCGTGTTGGTTGGCGAAAAAACCGGCCTGCAGCGGCGGGCAGGGAGGCGGCCCGGTCGAGTTCTCCGGAGAGCCTTCCCGAGTGGGTTGGGCAGGGCGTTGCGAGGTGCGGTGGGCTTGTGGGGGGCGGGAGTTCACGAAACCGGACGGCGTCGGGTGCCGTGGTCTCGGCGCGAGAGAAAACCGCAGGTCAGCGGAGAGGGAAGCCGTTTCGTGTGCCTCGGGATCCGGTTTCGGCTCCCACTGGGCACTTTCGGTCGGCTCGACGGCCTCTGCGAGGTCGCAGCACCCGAAGCCGCCCCGACCGGGCAGTTTCGGTCTTTACACCGGTGTCGAGGAGGCCGGAGCACACGAAACCGGCACTCGACGCCCGACTTTCCACCCCGACACCACAAAACCGCAGGTCACCGAAGCCCGAAGCCCCCAACCACCCACCGCGATCCGGTTTCGAACCCCAACTCCCCTCCAACACACCCGAAAACGTCCCAACCCAGCAGGAAGGACTCCCCGGCAGACTCGACCCGAGCATCCTCCCTGCCCGCCGCTGCCGGCCGGTTTTTCGCCGACCAACACACCCGCCTCGCCGAAGACCGGCAGTCTCGGAGCCCCGCACCCCGGCGGCGGCCCATCACCGACTCGGACCAGCCCTGCACCGGCCGGCCCACAACCCCAAGCACAACGCACGCCGAAACAAACCCGACCCACCCGCGAACGCAAGAGCGGCGGAACCCGACCCGGCCCCCTCCTCTGCCACCCGCCGCTGGTCGCCCTTCCCCCGACCCGGGCACCCACCCCCGACGAGACCCCACACCCCGAAGCCCCCACCGGCGCCGGCCAACCCCACGACCCGGACCAACCCCACACCAGCCGGCCCGCAACCCCAAGCGCAACGCACGCCGAAACAAACCCGACCCACCCGACAACGCAAGCCCGGCGGAACCCAACCCGACCCCCCACCCCGCCACCCGCCGCTGGTCGCCTTTCACCCCGACCCGGGCACCCACCCCCGACGAAACCCCACACCCCGAAGCCCCCACCCCGGGCAACGGCCCCCCACCGACTCAGACCAGCCCCGCACCACCCGGTCCCGCAACCACAAGCGCACCGTGCGTCGGGAGCATCCCGGCCCACTCGGGAAGGCGGCCGGTGAACCGGACTCGACCGCCCTCCCGTGTCGCCCCTCCGGCCCCGCCGGCCCCTCCGCTCCCGCTACACGGTGCGTGTCAGCAGGTTGTGGATGGTTGAGTTCGGGGACTCCGCATGCCACGTCGGGTCTTGGGCTGTCAGGGCTGCGTAGACGTGGGGCCATTCGGGCTTGCTCGTCGTCAGGATGGAAGTGATTTCCGTTTGGGCTTCGTGGCCGGCCCTGTGGATTTGGGTGGGGGCCTCGAGGCGGTGGGTGGATTCGGCTATCCAGCGGAGGATCGTGGCGGCGCCTCTGGCCTTGTGGACCAGGTCCCTTCCGGTGATGTGGCCCCTCGTGACCAGGTCGTCCATGTGGGCGTACCACTTGGCGTCGCCGAGGGAGGATTGGCCGGAGGAGATCGAGGCGAGTGCGTGTGCGGGGTCGAGGAGGGCGGAGCGGCGGGCGGCGCCGACGTCGACCGGGCCGAGTTCGAGGAGCCTCGCGGGGGACTCGCGGTGGAGGACGAGGCGGCTCAGGACCTGCCCCGGGAAGGGCTCTCGTTCGTGTTCGGCCAGGATCAGGTCCCAGTCCTGGATGTACGGCAGGTCCAGTGCCTCGTCCGTGTCGGCCACACCGGCGCACCGGCGCAGCTTCGCGACCAACTTGTCGCCGCCCCGCTCGCGGTCGATGCGGGCGGTGAGCGTCGCGTCGGGGTCGGCATCGGTGAGGGCCTTGGCCACCAACCGGCCGGCCGTGGCACCGAGTACGCCCTCCTCGACCAAGGCCCCGATCCGGTCCGCGCCGCCGTGCCGCAGCAGGCCGCGGACACCGATGAGCCGGTCCAACAGCGAGAGCTTTCGGCCGAGTTGGCGCAGCGCGTGCTCGACCACCTCCGGGTCGGCCGCCTCCACCTTCAGGCGCAGCGCCGACACGAGCGAGGCGGTGGGCCGGTGGTCCATCAGCAACTGCGCGCGCAGATCCGGGTCGAGCGCGAGCAGATCGTCGGGGCCGGTCGTGGGCCGGCCCTGCGGCACCCGGGAGAGCACCACACGTCGGATCGAGGCGCCCTCGTCCTCCAGGGGCGAGCCGTACAGGTCGCGGTTGAGTTCGGGGTCGTCGAGGCTCAACAGCCGCTTCAGCAGCACGGGGTTCTCGGTGTGGGTCGCGACGATCCGCAGCGCGACGCGGTCGTTGGCGAGGAACGGGTACTCGTCCAGCGCTCGGGAGGAGTGCTCGACGTGCCGCGAGTACGCCCACAGCGAGGGGTAGGCGTGCGGGCCGAGTCGCGGCAGGATCGCCACCAGCGCCTCGGGCGAGGCGTGCAGCAGGAGATCGGCGGCCGGCCACCGCCACGCGCGCCGGATTCGCCATTCGGCCTCGTGCACCACCGCGGCCTCGATCGTGTGCGGGGATTGGAGACGCTGCCAAGCGGCCTCCCGATCCGTCTCCGTCTCCGCCTCCGCGACGGTCCCGAGGCCCGCCTCCGCCTCCACGACGGACCCGGCCACCGCCCCCGACCCGGACCCCACCGCCGCATCCAGGAGTTCCCCGATCGGCCGATCCCCCGCCGTCCCCATCGCCGTCAGCGCCCGCAACCACCGATCCGGGTCCACGCCCAGTCGGTCGGCCACCAGCGTGCCGACCGCCCGCTTGATCGGGTCCGCCACGATTCGGTGTCGCCACTTTCGGGGCAGCGGGGTCAGTGCCCGGGTCGGGAGGATGCCGAGGATGTCGGTCGGCCCGACGATGCCGTGCCGGTAGGCGCCCTCGGCGAGGTATTCGCCGCCACCGCCGCGGCCTTGTTCGAAGTACTCACGGATCCAGCGCAAGAACGCGGTCGGTGCGGCCGCGCTCGGCCAGGTGTCCCGGGACGGGTATTGCGCGGGGCGATCGGTCGGCGTGCCCGCCAGGATCGCGGCGACCCGGTCCGCCGTCGGCTTCTCCAGGCCCTTGTTCTCGCCGAGCGCGCCCAGCACCTCCGGCTCGCCCAGGTCGATCAGGTCGTTGGCGACCGACTCGTCGAACACCCGGCGTCCCAGGGCCACCCGCGGCTCGACCGACTTGCTCGCGAAGCACGCCTCGTACAGCCAGCTCGGATACTCGTAGCCGGGCGCGTCGAACGTCGACAGCGAGGCCAGCGCGGCGAGCACGGCCGGATCGTCGGGCACGGGCGCGGCCTCGGGGTCGCCGGCGGCGGCCCCGGCCAGCGTGCGCAGCAGGTCCACCGCGACCAGGCGCGAGGTGCGGTCGGGCTCGGTCGTCCGCTCCCGGCCCCGACGTGCGTTCGCCGCCGGCGTCGCCGGATCCGCGGTCGCCGGCACCGATGCGGTCAGCGCGGTCTCGGCCGCCTCGCGCCGGGCCTGTGCGAGGGCAGCGGCGTCGGCCCGGGCCACCTCCTCGGCGTCCGGCCGGGGGCCCGCCGCCTGCCCGGCCAGCGTGACCAGTTCGGCGAGCGAGCCGTTGAACTCCTCGACCAGGCCCACCGCGATCGCCAACGCCTCGGTGTGGCCCGCGAGGTGATCCCGAGTCAGTTCGGTGAGCCGCTCCCGCATCGGGTCCACGACCAGGGTCGGGCTCATGCGGTTGATGCTCGCGACCACCGCATGCGCCGGATAGGCGATGTCCACCAGGTGCGCCGGGTCGAGCAGGCCGTTCTCGACCGCCGCGTCGGCCCAGTCCTCGTCGCGGTTGAACGCCTTGGTGCGCAGCCACTCCTGCGGTGAGATGTCGACCGCACGACGGTCGTACCCGCGCAGGAAGTTGACCAACTCCAGTTGCAGCGCGGCCCGATCCGCGTCGGTGGCGTCCTCGTGCCGGATCAGGTCGTCGAGCGCCTCGTACGCGAACGGCTCCGTGCGGTTGGCCGCCATCAGCAGCGGGAAGTCGTGCGCGTACGGCTCGTGGACCAGGTCGCGCACGGTGGTTCGACTGGTCCGGGTCTGGAAGCGGTTCGGCAGCGTGGCCGGATCGTCGTACGGCTCACCGCTCGCGCGCAGGTCGGCCAGGCCGTCCTCGGCTTTGAGCGCTGCCTCCACCCGCTTGCGGATCTGCGCGGCGGTGCCCTTGCCGGCGGCGGCCAGCAACTCGCGGACGCCCTCCGGGCCGTGCCGCTCCCAGACCTGGATGTACGCGTACTGCTGGGCGATCTTGCGGCACCCGAACTCCAGGGCTCTAGCCGCCAGTTCGGGTTCGCCGCAGGCCACGAGCGGCAGCAGTGTACGGCGGTCGCCGCCGGCGAGGAGTTCCCTGCGCAGGCCCGGGTCCAGCGGCGTGCGGCGGGCGATGGTGCGGCGCAGCGACGGGGTCGAGCGCATGCTCATGTACGCCGCGGCGTCCACCGCCGGGACCCGCTTGTCGACCAAGCGGGCCAGTTCGCGGACGTCCAGGCCGATGTTGCGGGCCAACGCCTCCCACGCTCGCGGGTCGGTGGAGGCGATTGCCGCCTCGTGCACGCGCCGCGGCAGCGAGCCGCTGGAGAGCAGGTCGCGGACCAGCGCGTCGGGCAGCGCGGGCAACACCTCGCGCAGGTCGTCGGGGTCGGCCGCGGTGAGCAGGTAGCGGTAGGGCTTGGTCAGGGTCGGCGGCGGGCCGCCGACCGGTTCCGCCGGTGCGGTGACGGTGCCCGCCGCGATCTCGGCCACCAACGCGGGCAGCGTCGCGCGGTACCGGGGCAGCGCGGTGCGCAGCGTGTGCCAGCGGTCGGCGTGCGCGCCCAGGTGACGGTGCAGCAGGTCGCGCAGCTCGGTGTGCTCGGGGAGTTCGAGCAGGGTGGCCACGGCGGTCCGGGCGGGGGTCACCTCGTGGATGATCCGCGCCACGTCGGCGGGCGCGGCGCAGTCGCGGGTGAGCACGGCGATCCGGGCCAGCGCCGGGTGTTTGGGCAGGTCGATCGCCGCGCGCAGTACGGCCGCCGCCGGCCGGGCCACCGGGCCGACCGCCGTCGGATGCGCCCTGTACAGCGCGACGAGCAGCTCCTCCGGACACTCGGCGTCGGCGGCGAGCACCACGGCGATCGCCTCCGGCAGCGGCTCGTCCCGATGCGCCTCGGTCACCGCGGCCCAGTCGACCCCGCGCCGCCAGGTCGTCGGCCGGATCCCGGCCCGCAACTCGGCGATCAGCCCCACGGCTCCCTCGGCCTCGGCTACGGCGGCGGCCAGATCCGCGCCGCCCACCCCAGCCTCGGCCGACCCCTCCGTACCCGACCCCGCGAGCGCGGCGACCTCGGGCCGTACATATCGCGCCGCCTCCGCCAACAGCCCCTCTCCACCGAACCGTTGCAGCGAGAGCAACCCCCTCAGCTCCTCGGCGACCGTCAACGTCCCGACGCACACCCGCAACGTGTGCACGACCAACTCCGGCCGATCGGCCACCACCGCCGCGCCCAACCGGCGCGGCAGCGCGGATTCGGCGGACAGCGCGAGCAGTTCCGCGTGCAACACGGCCAACGGGTGCGGTTCGTCGGGATACCGGCCCGGCGTGAGCACCACCCGGCGCATCCACGCGGTCGCCTCGGGGTGCGCGTACACGATGCGATCGACCACGGGATCGGGCTGCTCCAGCAGCGCGCCCAGATCGGCCGCGGTCAGCGCCGACGAGTTGGCCGCCACGGCCCGCCGGACCCACGGATCGGGGTCGAGCGCGGCCAACGAGCGCAGGCGCGGGGTGAGTCGTTTGTCGGTGAGCAGGGTGGCGATCACCTCGTCGCCGAGACGATGACGGACGCGGCCGAGGTCGCCCACCGCCGCCCCTTCGAACAAAAGTCCGACCAGCAAGGCCTTGTTCGCGACCTGAACCCCAGACACCACACGCCCCCACACTCACCTGTTCGGCTACCGGGATCCACCCCATCACAACGGCCGGACATCGGGCGCGCCGACCCCGCCACACCCGGCCCCGACCGCGGCCCCGAACCGACCCCGAGCAGCGCCCCACACCGCCCCCACCCCCGGCCCCCCATCGGTCCCGACCCGGCCGGACGTGTCGACCTGTGGTGGTTACGGGTACAACCGATCGAGTCCTCCCAAGTAATACGACCTGTCCGGATCTTGGTCGAGCACGTCGTGGGTCGCGATGCCGCACCGTGTGGGGTTCGGGGATATTCCCGAGGGCTACGGGGTACCGGGGCACGGGTCGTGGCGCGTACCGGCCGCCGGTGGGTCAGGTCCTGGTGGAGGCCCTGCCCGGCGGGTTCGCGCCCGCTCGAAAGGACGGTTCGGTGATCACCACCCTGGGTGTCGAGGAGGAGTACCTGCTCGTGGACCCCGTCAGCGGTCTACCGGCGCCGGCGGCGGAACGGGTCCGCGCCGAGGCGTGCCTGCGGCCCGGTCTCGGTGTCGGCGACGTACAACCCGAGTTGCTCAAGGCGCAGTTGGAGGTGGCGACCCCCGTCTGCAACTCGCTCGACGAGATCGGCGGACACCTGCATCGCATGCGCGGGGAACTGTCGGCGGCGGCCGAACGCAGCGGCTGCCGGATGATCGCCTGCGGGACCGCGCCCGTGGGCAACGGGAAGATGATGGAGATCAGCGAACACCCGCGCTATCTGGCGATCCGAGCCAACGCCCGGCGGCTGGCCGACGTGCAACTGATCCACGGGATGCACGTACACGTCGCCGTGCCGGATCGGGAGACCGGCGTGCAAGTGGTCAACCGGATCCGGCCCTGGTTGCCGGTGTTGGTCGCGATGGGCGCCAACTCGCCCATCTGGCAGGGCATGGACACCGGGTTCGCCAGCTGGCGAACGATTCATTACGCGCGGTGGCCGGTGGAGGGGCAACCTCCGGTGTTCGTGGACCTGGAGGAGTACGAGCGGCGGGTGGACGCGCTGCTCGCGGTGGGGGTGATGTTGGATCGGGGACAGGTGTACTGGCAGGTGCGGTTGTCCGAGCGCTTCCCGACCATCGAGATCCGCTGCCCCGACGTGCAACTGCGGGCGGACGACGCGGTGATGCTGGCGGGCCTGGTGCGGGCTCTGGTGGTGACCGCGCTGCAACAGCACGACGAGAAGGCGCCGTACGCCGCGCCCGACCAGGAACTGCTGCGCGCCGCCTGCTGGATGGCCGCGCGCGACGGATTGGAAGCGGAACTGTTCGGACCGGTGGGGCCGGCGGGCGCCGCCCGGCGGATCGACGCGGGGGACCTGGTCGGCGAGCTGTTGCGACACGTCGCCCCGGTGCTGGACGAATTCGGCGACACCGCCCAGGTGTTCGCGCTGGTGGACCGGATGATCCTGGAGGGGACCGGGGCCGATCGCCAGCGGGCGGCGTTCGCCGCCGGGGGGCTGCAGAGCGTCATGGACCTGCTGATCTCGGACACTTCGCCGAGCTAGGGCGCGCCGGCGCCGGCGGCAGGGGGCTCGGTCGGGGGCTCGGTGGGGTACGGCCGGGAAGAAAGGGGCTGACGGGGGACGGCCCGGCGGGCAGGGTGGGGGTGTGTCGACTCCTCCGCACCACCCGACTCCCGCGCCTCGGACCGGACACCTGGTGGTGTGCGGCGACGACGCGCTCGCGCAACGACTCTCCTACGAACTGGCCCGCGTCTACGGGGAGCACGTGACCGTACTGCTGCCCTCGGTGCACCGCAATCACGGCCCCCAGATCGACGATCTCGCCCGGGCCGGCGGTGTGGCGGTGGTCGAGGCCGCCGAACCGGACGACGACGCGCTGCGCTCCGCGGGCGTCCCGGGCGCGGCGGCACTGGCGCTGGTGTATCGCGACGACCGGGCCAACATCCACGCGGCGTTACGGGCGCGCCGTCTCGATCCGCGGATCCGCCTGGTGGTGCGGCTGTACAACCGCAAACTGGGCCGGCATCTGGAGGACCTGCTGGATCGGGCGGCGGCCCGGGCCGCCGACGGATCGGCCCGGGACGTGACCACCACCGTGCTCTCCGACGCGGACACCGCCACACCCGCGCTGGTCGCGGCGGCGATCTCCGGCGCGGACAAGGTGGTTCAGGCCGACGGACTGCTGCTGCGGGTGGCCGAGCGGCCGCCCGCCGAACCCGATCCGGCGCCGTGCCTGCACACCCTCGCACTGGCCGCCGACGGCTCCGGGGGCAGCCCGGATCTGCTGCCGGACGAGGCCGACGTGGTCGCGGCCGGGGCCGCCCGGGGGCGGACCGTACTGGAGGCGATCGGCCTCGCCGAGGCCGCCGGGCCACCCGTCAACCGCCCCCGGATGCCCCAGGCGCTGCCGGTGGCCACTCTCTTCCCGCGCCGGCTGCGCTATGCCGTGGTCGGCCTGGTGGCGCTGCTGTTCGTGTTCGCGGGGCTGACGTGGTGGGTCACCCGGGATCCGCCGATGCGCGCCGCGTACCGCTCGATCCTGGACGTGTTCGGGATGGGCGATCCCGCGATCGGGGAGAACGCCGGGCGCCAGATCCTCCAGGTCCTGTCCGCAATGGCCGGGATGGCGCTGCTGCCACTGCTGTTCGCGGTGGTACTGGAGAGCCTGGGCACGTTCCGTACCGCGACCATCCAGCGACCGCCACCGCGTGCCATCGCCGATCACGTGGTGCTGCTCGGACTGGGCAAGATCGGTACGCGGGTGCTGGATCGGCTGTGCGACCTGGGCATACCGGTGGTGTGCGTGGAACGCGACCCGCAGGCACTCGGCGTCGCGACCGCACACGCCCGGCGGGTACCGCTGGTGATCGGTGACGTGACCCGCGAAGGGGTTCTGGAGGCCGCGCACATCGAGACGAGCCGGGCCCTGCTCGCGCTCACCAGCGACGACGCGATCAACCTGGAGGCGGTCCTGTACGCCCGCGAGGTGGATCCCGAACTACGGGTGGTGCTGCGGCTGTTCGACGACGACTTCGCCAAGTCCGTGAACGGGACGCTGCGCCGGTCCTATCCACTCGCGCGCACCCGCAGCCGCAGCGTGTCGTCGTTGTCCGCACCGGCGTTCGCGGGCGCGCTGATGGGGCGACAGATCCTCGGCGCGATCTCGGTGGAGCGCGAGGTGCTGCTGTTCGCGGCGGTCGACATCGCGGGCCACCCCGAACTCCAGGGCCACACCGTCGCGGAATCGTTTCGGGCGGGCCGCCGGCGGGTCCTGGCCCTGGACACGACCGAGTCGCCCGCGCCCGGTGTCGCCGCGTCGCCCGGCGCGGGCCGGTCGGTCGCCGTACCACCCTCGGACCACCGGCTGCTGCCGACGGATCGCGTCATCCTGGCCGCCACCCGCCAGGGGTTGGCCGAACTCCTGCGCGAGGACGTGAGCCGGGCCGACCGGGAGCCGAGCGAACCGGGCGGCGGGCCCGGGCGCGGGCCCGAGTAGCGCGGGCCTGAGCCGCGCCGGAATCGTGCCGGCAGGGAAGGGAATTCGAAGAATGGCCGGATTCGATCTTCATTGTCACGATCCGTCACCGTCAGACTGCATGGCGATGCCGGCATCGTGTCGGCGCGTCCGTGGGCCGGCGAGTCGGCGAAGGATCGGGTGAGCTGTGTGGTGACCGAGGAATCCCCGCCGACCGGGTCGGGCGCGGCCGATGCGATCTTCCATGGCGGTGAGATCGAGACGGTCGCCGGCCCGGCGGCCGGTCCCAGGTCACCGGATCCACGGCCGGAGGCGGTCGCGGTCAAGGATGGGCGGATCGTCTTCGTCGGTGACCTGGACCAGGCGTGTGCGCAATGGCAGGGCGACGGGACGCGCATGCGCGATCTGGGCGGGAGCGCGCTGCTTCCCGGTTTCATCGACCCGCACGGGCATGTGGTCGGCACCGGACTTCAGGAGAGCATCGCCGACCTGCTCGGTGAGCCCGACGGGGACGTCGAGGATATCGCCGGAATCCAGCGCAAACTGGGCGAGTTCGCGGTGAGCGAGATCGGCTCGCGCTCCACCTGGATCATCGGCTTCGGCTACGACGATTCCCGGCTCGCCGAACGGCGCCACCCCACCCGGGCGGACCTGGACGAGGTCTCGCTGGAACGGCCCGTGTTGGCCATCCACCAGTCGTTCCACCTGGGCGCGGTGAACAGCAAGGGCCTGGAACTGCTGAACTACACGGCACAGACGCCGGATCCGCCGGGTGGGGTGATCCGTCGCGGCGACATGTCGGTGCCGCCGTACGGTGAACCCGACGGTGTCCTCGAAGAGACCGCGTTCAACCCCGCCGCCGGGCACGCGATCTTCGGTATGGCCGACCGGGACAAGGCGGGCTTTTTGGCCAAGGGATTGGCCGCGGCGGCGAGTTACGGCTTCACCACGGTCCAGGAGGGCGCCGCCGAACTGGACGTACTGGGCCAACTGCGGGACGTCGCCGACGCCACACCCGGCGGTCTGCCCCTGGACGTCGTGGTCTACGTCAAGGCGGCCGAGGCGATCGAGCGGCCCGAACTGGTCCGGGTGAGCCGGGAGTACGACAACGGCCTGCGCGCCGCCGGCATCAAGCTCGTCCTGGACGGCTCCCCGCAGGGCCGCACCGCGTGGTTGCGCAAGCCCTACACCACCCCGCCGGACGGCATGGACAAGGACTATCGCGGCTACGCCGCGCTCGACGAGAAAGTCGCGCTCGACCAGGTCCGCGCCGGCTACGAACACGGCTGGCAGGTGATCGCGCACGTGAACGGCGACGCGGCGATCGCGCAGCTGATCCGCTGCGTACGCACCGCCGAGGAGGAGGCCGGACCGGGCGATCGGCGCACCACCGGCATCCACTGCCAGACGGCCGGTGAGGACCAGATCGAGCAGTTCCGCCTGCTCGGCATCATCCCGTCGTTCTTCTCCATGCATACGTTCTACTGGGGCGACTGGTACTACGAAACCGTCCTCGGACCGGTACGCGCGGTGGACATCTCGCCCGCCCGGTGGGCGCTGGAGCGCGGCATGATCTACACCTCCCACCACGACGCGCCCGTCGCCCGGCCCAGCTCCATCGCGATCCTGTCCAGCCAGGTCACCAGGCTCACCCGCAGCGGCGAGACGCTGGGCGCACACCAGTGCGTGTCGGGCCTGGACGCGGTGCGCTCGATCACGGTCAATGCCGCCTACCAGTACGGCGAGGAGGCGGAGAAGGGCACCATCGAGGTCGGCAAACTGGCCGACCTGGTAATCCTGAGCGCGAATCCGGTGACCGTGCCGGGGACGGAGATCGCCGGCATCACGATCGAGGAGACGATCAAGGCGGGGCGGACGGTCCACCCGCCGCCGCCGTCGGGGGATTCGGCGTCGGCCCCGATTCCGGAGGGCGTGGGGTTGAACCTCTTCGCGCCGCACTGCTGACGTTCGGCTGCGGTACGCGGGCTGCCCTGCCCGGCTCGTGATCGTGCTCGGGCAGGGCGGGGCGTACGCGTGGGCTCCGGCTTCGGTCAGGCGATCGGGACGCCGAGGTCCGAGACGACCTCCGCGCCCGGGAGGTCGGCCAGCAGCCGACCCGGGACCCACAACTTCGAGCCCCGGATCCCGGATCCGACCACGACGCCCGGATGTGCGGCGACGGCGGCGTCGATCAGCACGGGCCAGTCGGCGGGCAGGCCGATCGGGGTGATGCCCCCGTACTCCATGCCGGTCGCGGCCAACACCACGTCCACCGGCGCGAACGAGGCCTTGCGCGCGTCGAGTCGGCGGCGGACCAGGCCGTTGACGTCCGCACGGGTCGTGGCGGCGATCAGGCAGGCCGCGTAGCCGACGGTGCCGCCGCGCTTGGCCGCGATCACCACACAGTTGGCGCTGTCGGCCGGGGCCACGTCGTAGCGGTCGCAGAACGCGGCGGTGTCGGCCAGTTCCGGATCGATCGCGGCCACCTTCACCAACTCGGCGGACGCGGGCGGCCAACCGGCCAGCGCGCGGGCCACGGGCTCCGCGAGCAACTCGGGTCGGGTCAGGGCGGGATGCAGGTCGAGTGCGGTGGTCATGGACCCATCCAAACGCACCCGACGCGGCGATGCGCGCACCCGGGCCCCGTGGCGGTACCCGGTCCCGGGCGCGGAGGATGCCACGCACCCGGGTCAGCCGCGGACCCGGCGGACCATGCGGGCGTACATCGGCCGGCCCATCACGTACCAGATCAGCCGGGCCGGGAGCGGGAGCCCGCCCAGCATCTGCGCCCGCTCCTGCTCCGTCGCGTCCTCCAGCACGATGCCGAGCAGCAGCAGGATCTGCGGCTTGGGCGTGGACTCGACGAAGTGTTCGCCCATGGCGTGCCACTCCGCCGCGGTGAGCAGGCGCTGGGCCAGCGGCAGCAGCTCGGTCTCCTCGTCGTCCAGGTGTTCGATCAGCGCCGTGCGGTGTTCGACGAGTGCCGCGACCAGCGCGTCGCGTTCGGCGACCCCGGCGCCCGCCGCCCAGGCGCCGGCCAACTGCTCGGCGACGGCCAGCGAACCGGCGACCCGCTCGTGCTGGGCCTCCATCCGCAACACCAGCTCGGCCTCCAGGTCGACGCGGGCCAGCAGCGGCGGCCACAGCAGCTCGTCCTCGCCGGTGTGGTGGCCGTGCAGGCCGAGGCGGTACAGGTCGAAGTGCTCGGCGAGCACCTTGGCACGGGCGGTGTCGCCCGGCTCGACCGCGCCGATCAGCTCGATCAGCAGCCGCGATTCGCGCCGCAACCCGCGGTGGATGACGACCATCTCGCGGGTGTCGAAGCCGGCCTGCGCGGGGGTGATGGGGGTGGTGGTCATGGCGATGATCCCTTTCGGCGACCCCCGACCCGTCGTCGTGGGGAGTGGTGCAAGCCTCGTCCCGCCGTCTTGGAACAATCCTGGAAGGCACCTGGAAGGAACATGGAGCGGCCCGGTCGGGTTGTCCCAGGACCGGTACGGGTGGTCGCCGGGGCGGACATCGACGAATTCGGGTTGGGGTCGGAATGGTGTACCTGCGCGTGCTCGGCCCGTTCGAGGCCGAGGTGGCGGACGTGACCGTGCCCCTGGGCGGTCCGCGGCAGCGTGCGGTACTCGCGCTCCTGACGGTCGCGCGCGGCCGGGTCGTGTCGATCGACCGCATGGTCGAGGACCTGTGGCGCGGCGAGCCGCCCACGCAGGCGGTCACCTCGCTCCAGGCGTACGTGTCCAACCTGCGCCGGCTGCTCGAACCCGGTCGGCCGCGCCGGGCGCCGGCCACGATCCTGATCAGCGCGGCGCCCGGCTACGCACTGCGACTGCCGGACGACGCGGTGGACGCGTGGCGCTTCGAACGCCTGCTCCACACCGCGCGCGAGCGGGTCGAGGCCGATCCCGCCGAGGCCCGCAAGCTGGTCGAAACGGCGCTGGCGCTGTGGCGCGGACCGGCCTTCGCCGCCGCCTCGGACGAGCCGTGGGCCGTCGCTGAGGCCGCGCGACTGGCCGAACTACACCTGAGCGCCCGCGAATTGCACATCACCGCCGGCCTGCGCACCGGCGACCCCGCGGACGCGGCGGTCGACGCCGAACGCCTCACCCGCGAGGCCCCGCTGCGCGAGGAGGGCTGGCGGCTGCACGCACTGGCGCTGTGGGCGAGCCACCGCCAGGCCGACGCCCTGGCCACCCTCCGGCGGGCCCGCGCGGTGCTGGCGGACGATGTCGGCCTGGACCCGGGGCCGGCGTTGACGGAGGTCGAGGAGGCGATCCTGGGGCAGCGGATGGAGGTGCTGCGGGCGGCGGTGGGGTCGGGGGGTGAGGGCTTCGGTGTCGGCGAATCGGTGGAAGCCGGGGCTGGGACCGGGACCGGCTTCGCGTCCACTCCTCGACCCGGTCCGGGCTCCGGGGGCGGTTTTGGCCTCGGCTTCGATCCCGGCTCCGAGATGCGTTCCGGCTCCGGTTCCGAGGTCGGGTCCGGTTTCGGTTCCGAGGTCGCTTCCGATCCCGGCTCGGGTCCCGGCGAGACCTTCGTCGGGCGGGACGAGGAGTTGGCCGCGTTGCTTCGGGCGGCTCGGGAGGCCGCGGCAGGCGGGGTTCGGGCCGCGTTGGTCACCGGTGAGGCCGGACTGGGGAAGTCCGCGCTGTTGGGCCGACTCGGTGCGGAACTGCAGCGGGACGGCGGGCTCGTGGCCACCGGGCGCTGCCCCGAGGTCGACGGTGCGCCGCCCGCGTGGGCCTGGGTCGAGGCCCTGCGCGCGGTCGCCGCGATCGAGCCGCCGCCGGACGAACTCCTCGACGCGCTCGCGCCGTTGCTGGCCGACGATGCGGCCGGCGGGCCCGGTCCCGACACCTCGGCAGGGCGATTCCGGTTGCACCGCGCGGTCTGGGCCTGGCTGACGGACGTCGCCCGACGCCGACCGCTGACCGTCGTGCTCGACGACCTGCACCGGGCCGACGCCGAGACCCTGGCCCTGCTCGCCGCCGGCGTCCGAGCGGAGGCCGGGACGACGGGGGCGGCCGACGGAAAGCAGGCGCCGGTACGGCTGTTCGTCGTCGCCGCCTATCGGCCCGACGAGGTCGACGGCAGATTGACCGAGACGCTGGCGGATCTCGCCCGCCGGTCGCCGGTGCGGCTCGCGCTGGGTGGGCTGTCGGCGGACGCCGCCGCCCGCGTGGTGGCCTCGGTGTCGCAGACCGCCGTCGACGCCGCCACCCTCACCGCGCTGGCCGAGCGTACCGGCGGCAACCCCTTCTATCTCCGGGAGAGCGCCCGCCTGTTGGACAGCGAGGGCGCCCTCGTCGCGCTGTCGGACGTCCCCGAAGGGGTCCGCGACGTGCTGCGCCGCCGGCTGGCACGGCTGCCCGATCCCGCCGTCGCCGTCCTGCGCCTGGCCTCGATTGTCGGGCGTGAGGCGGACGTGGACGTCCTGGTCGACGCGGCCGAGGTGGACGAGGGCGGCGTGCTGGACGCGCTCGACGCCGGCCTGATCGCCGGCCTGCTCACCGAACCCGCCCCCGGCCGGGTCCGGTTCGTGCACGCGTTGGTCCGCGACACGATGGCCGCCGACCTCAGCGGCCTGCGCCGGACCCGGATGCACACCCGGATCGCCGCCGCCCTGGAACGCCTCGGCACCCACGACGTGTCGGCCCTCGCCCACCACCACGGCCACGGCGTCGGCGCCGCCACCGCCGCCCGGGCCGTCGAAGTACACATCGCCGCCGCCGAGTTGGCCGAACGCCGCTTCGCCCACGACGCCGCCGTCGACCTGCTCGCCCGCGCCCTGGAATGCCTGGACCGCGTCCCGGCGGCCATCCCCGGTGACCGGGACGCCGAACGGGCCGACCTGTACGGCCGGTTGTTGCGCGCCCGGGTCCGCGCCGGCGACGTCTCGGGCGCCCGGCGCACCCGGCAACTCGCCTTCGAGGCGGCCGAGGCGGCGGGCCGGGACGACCTCGTCGTCGCCGCGTTCACCGCCTGGACCGTGCCCACCCCGTGGCAGCGCCGGCCGTACGGGGTCCTGGACGAGCCCGTCGTGGCGGCGCTGCGCCGCTTGTCGGCCCGTACCGATTCGCCCCCGGAGATCCGCTGCCGGCTGTTGGAGGCATACGCGTCCGAGGTGTCCGAGGAAAACATTGTCCCCGATCCGCGCGCGCTCGCCGAGGAGGCCGTGGCGCTCGCCCGCGAACTCGGCGATCCCGACCTGCGCGGCCTGACCCTGGCCACGCTGGCGGCCAATCTGGGCCGGCTGTCGGAGCAGGCCGCCCGGGACGCGGCGGCGACCGAACTCCGGGACCTGGCCGACGAATACGACCTGCCCGTCTACGGCTGGTACGCCCGGTTCAACCTGGCCACGACGGCGGCCGACCGCAACGACCCCGCGACCGCGCGGCGCCTGGTCGAGGAGAGCGCGGCGATCGCCGAGGCGTACCGGATGCCCGAGGCGATCGGTGTCGGCGCCCTCGCACAAGCCACCCTCGCGCACATCGCGGGCCGCCACGAGGAGGCCGAGGAGCGCTATCACCGGGCCATCGAGCCGATGATCGCCCAGGGTTCGCCGCACGCGTTCGGGTTCCGGTGGGTGGCCGTGTCCACGATCCGGCTCGGACAGGGCCGGATCGGCGAACTCGCCGAAGAGGCACCGCAGATGCTGGCGACGTTCGGCCCGTTCGCGGCGGATCTGTGTGCGCTCGCGATGGCCGCCGCCGGCCGGATCGACGAGGCCCGCGCGATGCGGGCGCTGAACGAGCCGATCCGCCCGGACTTCTTCCACACCCCGATGTCCGTGCTTCGCGCGACGGCGGCGATCGCCCTCGACGAACGAGAGGAGGCCGCCGCGCTCTACCCGACCCTGCTCCCCCTGGCCGGAGCACCCCCGGCCTGCGCGGGACTGTCCATCGCGATCCGCCCTCCGGCCCTGACCCTGGGCGAACTGGCCCGCTTCCTGGGCCGAGAACAGGAAGCAACCGAACACTTCACCCGCGCCGCCGCCATCGCCGACACGTGGGGAGCGAACGACTGGGCATACCAGGCACGTTCGGCTCTGGGCCGGCCCGAAGAATGGTCATCCACCGGCTGACCCGCCCCGGCTGCCGGCAGAATCCGAAGTCCTGTCGACGGGGGAGGACCAGGATGTCGGATTCGGAAGGGCTGCCCGCGGAAGACGAGCGACCCGCGCTCGGCGATGCGCAGACGCGCGTGTCGGTGGAGTGGCAACGGCGTCGGCAACGCCGCTTGGACGCGGCGATGTTGTTCGGCGTGGCGGCGCTTGTGACGTTGACCGTCGTCTTCCACGACTCGTTCGGCGCGTTCTTCGCCCTGGGCGGGATTCCGGTATACCTCGGCATCCTGCTGTCCCGCCGTCACGCCTCGGTCCGCGCCGCGGAGCGGATACTGCGCGAATACCCGTGGCGCCGCTACGGCTACCGCCTGGAGCGGCAGGGCGAGGGCGTGCGCGCCACGCTTCGGCTCGTGCTGCTCGATCCGGTGACCAAGCGTGCGATCGGCTCGTATGTCGGGGGTGCGCGGTTCCTGTTCGACGCGGCCGGCAACCCCCTGAGCGAACTGGTGCTGTTCGCGGGCAATCCCGTCTACGGCGGCGTCCTGCGGCTGCCCGACGGCGCGGAGTTCAATGTGTTCAAGCGGGTCAAGATCCCCCGCCACACCGACACCGAGGAGGAGGCGGCCAGGGCCCGCCGCGCCCGCATCGCCCGCGGCTGATCCGGCCGCGGCCCCACCGGTGGCGCGTCAGGCGGATGCACCCGACAGCGCGCTCGCGATGCGGGCGCGGCCCGGGCCGGTGACGGCTGCCAGGCCCGCCGGGCGGCCCGTGGTCAGCAGGAGGAGTTCGGCGACCGGGCCGCGGACCTCGTCCGGTCCGGTACCCGCCGACCAGTCCGCGTCGGTGGCCACCAGGCGGGTGCCCCGGCACCGCTTCCGGGCACCATAGAACGGACTGGCCAACACGTGGCCGACGGCCGCGACCGCCTGTTCCGTGGGCATCTCGCGGCTTCGACCCAGCGGCCGGGCCACGTCCTGTCCGTGCACCAGCGCGTCGACGAGCGGGTCGAGCGGGGACGTCAGGGGCGCGCGACGCGGTGAGCCGGCCGTCTCGCGGAGTTGGGCGATCAACTCCGCCGGCGTGAACCTGACGGCCAGCGCCCGGGCCTCCTGCGACGTCATCCGGTCGAAGTCGCCCCGGGCCCGGATCGCGCCTCGGATCATGCTCATCACCGTCGTACGCGTCGACGTGGTCAGATGCGCGGCCAACTCGTGCATCGTCCAATCGGAGCAGAGCGAGGTCACGCCCCAGTCGTCCGGCCGCAGGTCGTCCAAGAGGTCGGCGAGGCCGAGCCGCTCGTCCCGTACCCACGCAGGAATCCTGTCGCGATCCATGTCCGGCTCTCCTCGGGTCGTGTCGTCTCGTTCGGCGCGTACACCGACACGACGAACGCACGACGCCCGGATCGACAGCCCGCGGAGAATTCTTTTTCGCAGCCCGCTGCCCCGCCCGCTGCCCGACCCGCCGTCAGTCCTTCGTCGGCCGAGGGCCCGAGCGGATCTCCACGATCGGCAGTCGCAAGGCCGCCGGGGCGTCTGCCGGGACCGTCGGGGACACCGGTGCGGTGTAGGGGACTTGGCGGTAGGGCTCGCCCAACTCCGGTCGTTTGTCGGGCTCGCCGCGGTTGGGCCACATGGCCGTCGCGCGTTCGGCCTGGGCGGTGATGGTCAGCGACGGGTTCACGCCGAGGTTGGCGCTGACCGCCGAGCCGTCGAGGACGTGCAGGCCCGGGTGGCCGTAGATGCGCTGGTACGGGTCCACCACGCCCGTGGCCGGCGAGTCGCCGATGACGCAACCACCCAGGATGTGCGCGGTCATCGGGACGTTGGCCAGGTCGCCCCACGAGCCGCCGGCCACGCCGCCGAGGCGGGTCGCGATACGGCGCACCGCCTCGTGGCCGGCCGGGATCCAGTTCGGGTTGGGCTCGCCGTGGCCCTGGCGTGTGGTGATCCGGGTGCGGCCGAACAGGCCCCGCTTCCGGTACACCGTCAGCGAGTTGTCCCGGGACTGCATGACCAGGGCGATCACCGCGCGTTCGGACCACTTGCGTACGCTCAGGAATTTCAGCTTGGCCGGGTCGCGCACCACCGTGCCGAGCAACTGCCGTACCCGGGGCCGGTCCCCGTCGGTCAAGAACGTCTGCAACAGCCCCATCGCGTTCGAGCCCTTGCCGTAGCGGACCGGTTCGATGTGGGTGTCCGCGTCCGGGTGCCACGAGGACGTGATGGCCACCCCGCGCGTCGCGTCGATCACCCCGGTCGTCGGCGCGACCGCGCCCACCAGAGCCTCCGAGTTGGTTCGGGTCAACCGGCCGAGCGTAGGGGACAGGCGCGGGAGCGTACCGTCCGCCGCCATCCGGTGCAGCAGCCGCTGGGTGCCGAGCGTGCCGGCGGCGAACACGACCTGCTCGGCGGTCCAGGTACGCGGCGCGCGGGCGGTCGTGGGCGGCCCGCTGCGGATCGTCTCCACCGCGTAGCCGCCGGGCGCTCCGTCCGGACCCGCGGCCAGCGGGCGCACCCGGCGCACGGTGCGCTCCGCGTGTACCTCCGCGCCCGCCCGCTCGGCCAGGTGGAGGTAGTTCTTGAGCAGCGTGTTCTTCGCCCCGACCCGGCACCCCGTCATGCACGAGCCGCACTCGGTGCACGTGGTCCGGCTCGGGCCCACCCCGCCGAAGTACGGATCCGGCACCTCCTCGCCGGGCCGCTGCCCCTCCTCGGGGAACAGCACGCCGACCGGTGCGAGATGGAACGAGTCGCCCACGCCCATGTCCTCGGCGACGGCCTTCATGTGCTCGTCGGCGGGCGTCATGTGCGGGTTGCGCACCACGCCGAGCATACGTTCGGCCTGGGCGTAGAACGGCGCGAGTTCGGCGCGCCAGTCGGTGATGTGGCCCCACTGCGGATCGTCGAAGAACGGCTGGGGCGGCTGGTACAGGGTGTTCGCGTAGTTCAGCGAGCCGCCGCCCACACCCGCCCCGGCCAACACCACCACGTCCTTGAGCACATGGATGCGCTGGATGCCGGTCAGCCCGATCGCCGGCGCCCACAGGAAGTCGTGGGCCTGCCACGACGTCTTGGGGAAGTCCGCGTCGGCGAACCGTCGGCCGGCTTCGAGTACGCCGACCCGGTAGCCCTTCTCGGTCAGCCGCAGCGCCGCGACCGAGCCGCCGAATCCGGAGCCGATGACCAGAACGTCGTAGTCGAACACGAGGGGACCCTTCGCCGGGCGGGCAGTAGGCATGCCGTGAAATCTCGCGATCCCGGCGATCCTACTCCCCGGTAACCCGGCGAAGGCAGCCCCTCGACGAGCCGACCCGTGTG
Organism: Embleya sp. NPDC055664; assembly: GCF_053618075.1. Taxonomy (NCBI): domain Bacteria; kingdom Bacillati; phylum Actinomycetota; class Actinomycetes; order Kitasatosporales; family Streptomycetaceae; genus Embleya; species Embleya sp. NPDC055664. Next base: position 243,883 of record NZ_JBSHGZ010000004.1, on the reverse strand, counting down.
TCGACCCGTGTGTCCGGTCGGGTGGCGACCCGTGCGTCGAGCCCGTGTGTCGACCCGTGCCCGACGCGGTTCGGGGGTGGGTCGATTCAGCCGCTCTTGCGCCGGAACGAGCGCTGTTGTGCCGCAGGCCCGTGCGCACCGTGGATCTTCGAACCGTCGCCACCGGGGTTCTCACCGGCGCCGTCGGTCTTGGTGCCGCGCTTGCGGGCCAGTGCCTCGCGGAACTTGCGCTTGGTCTCGTCCTCGGCGCTTTCGGGCTCGGCGGCTTCGCCGGCCTCGGGGGCCGTCTCCTCGGGTGTCTCGTTCGCGGGTGTCTCGTCAGCCATGGTGCGTTCCTGCTCTCGAACTGGATGCGATCCGTGAGGACACCCTTCCATGTCGAGGCCCGCGATGGCACGCCCGGTTGCGGTAACGGCCACAACGGCGATCGATTCGGACCGTGACGGACCGGTTCAGCCCACATGGGTGACCTGCGCCGTTCGGATGACCAGGGTGTCGATGAACGTGTCCAGTTCCGGCCACTCGAAGACCGGCGCGGTCATCCGCAGCAGCACCGCGCCGTGCATCGCGGCCCAGACCGCCAGCGCGTCCTGGAACGGGTCGGTGCCGGCGGCCTGGCCGGCCGCCTGGGTCCGGGCGATCGCGTCGATGAGGGTCTGGAAGACGTCCATGCGGCTGGGCAGCCTGGGCAGCGGCGGGGGTGCGACCGGTGCCTCGGGCGGGTTCGGCGCGTCCGGTGCCTCCGACACCTCCGATGCCTCTGGTGCCGGGCGCATCCGGTGGAACAGTGCCCGATAGCGGCCCGGGCGCTCCATCGCGAACCGGGCGTAGGCGCGGCAGCCCGCGAGCAGCGAGCGGGCCTGCGTGTCCTCGGCCCCCGAGGCGGCCAGGATGGCGGCGCGCAGGTCGTCGAAGTAGCCGTTGAGGACCGTGTCGAGGATGTCGTCCAGATCGGTGAAGTGCGCGTAGATCGACGGCGCGGTGATCGCGGCCTCCCGGGCGATCCGGCGCAGCGTCACGTCGCCGGAGTGGCCGTCGCGCTCGATCAGGTCGGTCGCCGCGGCGAGGATGTCGTCGCGGAGCAGCGCCCCTTGGCCGCGGCGATTGCGTCGGCGATTCGGCCCGTGGTCGTCGTCCATGGCGCTCAGCGTACGAGGCGTGGAAACGGCGTTGTTCGGCATGGGGCCTCCTCGGGGGTTCTCGACGGCGCATGGCATGACGCCCGCCACCCGGCGGCCGGCGGGGGCCGGTCGTCGGGTGGCGGGCTGAGGCTTCATCAGACGGTTTGTACCGCTTGGGCGTTGATCGGTTCGGCGGGGACGTCGACCGATTCGGCGGGCTTGCCGGCGGGGGCGGTGGCCTGTGCGGCCCGGCGGGGAAGGCCGAAGCCGACCAGCAGGACGCCGAGCGCGGCGACCGCGGCGGCGACGAGCGCGCCGTTGCCCATCGCGGTGGTGAAGGCGTGGTCGGCGGCGGAGGTGAGCCGGCCGGCCGCGTCCGGGGACAGGTGCTCGGCCACGACGTGGGCGCTGGGCAGGTCGTGCCCGGCGACGGCGGCGGGGCCGGTGAGGTGTTGATCGCCCATCTCGCTCCGGTAGTGCGAGGAGACCAGCGTGCCGACCACGGCGATGCCCAGTACGCCGCCGAGTTCGCGGACCACGCTGTTGAGCGCGCCGGCCATCGCGGAGAAGCGCGCCGGTACGGACGCGGTGATCTCCATGCTCGCGGGCGCCATCATCATTCCCATCCCGGCGCCCACCAGCATCATTTCGCCGGCGAGGGCGACGAACGGGGTGTCGGTGGCGGTGGTCAGGCCCATCACGCCCAGGCCGAGCGCGATGGCGCCGAGCCCGGTGGTGAGGGTGCCCCGAATGCCCAGTCGGGCGGTGACGATCGGCGACAGTCCGGACATCGCCGCCATCGCCGCGGCGAACGGCATGGCGCCGAGCCCGGCCTTCAGCGTGCTGTAGCCGTGGACGAGTTGGAAGTACTGGGAGAGTACGAACAGCGTGCCGAACAGGGCGAAGAAGGTGATCGCCAGGGTGCCGGCGGCGAGGACGAAGCCGCGGTTGGCGAACAGCCGTACCTGCACCATGGGTTCGTCCCGACGCAGTTCCCAGACGACGAACGCGGCGGCGACCACGACGAAGACGACGAGTTCGACGAGGGTGACGGCGTCGGTCCAGCCGCGTTCGGGCGCCTCGATGATCGCGTCGACCAGGATGCCGAGGCCGAGCACGGACAACACGGCGGCGGGCAGGTCGAGTCGGGCGGTGCCCTGGCGCGGGATGGTCGGGACGATCCGCAGGATGCCGACGAGCGCGGCGAGCACCAGCGGGACGTTGATCCAGAACGCGCTGGACCAGGAGAAGTGCATCAGCAGCGCGCCGCCGGTGACCGGGCCGATCAGCACCCCCACGCCGGCCGAGGCCGACCAGACGGCGAACGCCTTGGGGCGCTCGACGGGCGGGAACATCCGGATGATGATCGCGAGCGTCGCGGGCATCACGAAGGCCGCGCCCAGGCCCATCACCGCGCGCCAGGCGATCAGTTCGCCGGCGGTCGTGGACACCGCGGCGACGGCCGAGCCGCCGCCGAACAGGACCAGGCCGCCAAGGAGGGCGCGCCGGGCGCCGAACCGGGCGCCGAGGCTGCCGGCGAGGAGCAGCAGGGCGGCGAAAACGAGGGTGTAGGCGTCGGTGATCCATTGGAGGTCGGCGGTCGACGCGTCCAGGCCCTTGGCCAGGGACGGCAGCGCGGTGTTGAGCACCGAGTTGTCCAGGGTCACCGCGACGAGGGTCGAGCACAACACGAGCAGTGCGGCCCACCGGCGGGGGTGCCCGGCGGGATCGGGAACGTCGGTCGGTGTCGGTGATGCGGTGGTGGTTCGGGTCGATGCGGTGCCGGTCACGAGCTGCCCCCATGGATTAACGCCTGTTTCCTTACGGCTGTAAATCTAGAGCTTCGACATACGGCTGTAAAGCCAAGGAATGGCAAAGTTGGTCGCCGTGCCGGACTCTTTCTGTAGCGATCGCTAATAAACCTGCGCTACGATGCTGCTCGGCAAGATCTTTAGCGATTGCTAAAGAAATGCCGCCGAGAGAGACGTACGAAGCGGCACACACGAGAGGAAGGGCGCCATGTTGCGCACGCTCACCCACACGCTCACCGGCAAGACCGCACTCGTCACCGGGGCGAGCCGGGGGATCGGCCGCGCCGTCGCGGAGCGGCTGGCCGCGGACGGGGCGCTGGTCGCGGTGCACTACGGCCGGGACGAGTCGGCCGCCAAGGATGTGGTCGCGACGATCGAGGCGGCCGGCGGCCGGGCCTTCGCGGTGCGGGCCGAACTCGGCGTACCGGGCGACGTGGACACCGTCGTCGACGGACTGCGGGCCGGCTGGGCCGAGTTCGGGGCGGACGGCCTGGATGTCCTGGTGCACAATGCCGGCATCGGCTCGACCGGGCCGATCGAGGCGGAGACCGAGGCCGGCTACGACCGGGTGTTCGCGGTCAACACGCGGGCCCCGTTCTTCCTGACCCAGCGGGTGCTGCCGCTGCTGCGCGACGGCGGTCGGATCGTGACCGTCACCTCCGGGGCGACCCGGATCGCGTTCCCCGAGTCGATCGCGTACGCGATGACCAAGGGCGCCCTCGACACGTTCACCCTGGCCCTGGCCAAACACCTGGGCCCGCGCGGGATCACCGTCAACAACGTCGCCCCCGGCATCGTCGACACCGACGTCAACGCGTCCTGGCTGCGCGGGAACCCGCAGGCGCAGGCGCAGGCGGCGAGCCGCGCGGCGCTGGGCCGGGTCGGCCGCCCGGACGACATCGCCGACACGGTCGCTTTCCTCGCCTCCGACGCCGCCCGGTGGGTGACGGGTGCGACGCTGGACGCCACGGGCGGGTCGGAGCTGTAGCGGCGTGGCGGGGGCGGGCCGAACGGGGTGGCGTCCGGCTCCCGGTATGCCGGGCAACTGCCGCCCCGGGCCGCCGACTTCGGGGCCGTGATCGCCGCCGCTACAGGTCCCGCGTCACGCCCAGCGGAGCGCAGTGCAGGCTGCCGTGCGCGGCGGGGGCGGCGATCCAGCTGTCGGCGCTGACGAAGCCCCGCCCGCGCTGGTGTGCTTCGCGGGCCGGGGTCGGGTCGGCCCAGGTCACCGCGAGCGGGTTGTGCTCGACGTCCCACTTGGCCCCGCCGAGCGCGCGGTCGTCGGAGGAGGTCGCCTCGACATGGGTGAGCAGACCGGTCTCCGTGGCCAGCACGCCCGCGTGCCACAGCGTCACGCCCGCGTCGCTGTGCACGATCGCAGGCGGCGTGCGCAGGGTGAGCCCGGTGCCGTCGTGGCGTTCCGAGTCGAAGCGCAGCACCAGGCGGCGCGGGATGGTCGGCAACACCACGTCCAACACGAGGTCGCCGTCCGGGACATGGCCGAACAGACACGAGGTGAACCGGATCGGCCCGGCGGACAGGGTCGTGGCCAGCGCCGAGTGGGCGAACCGGTCGCCCGACCGGGTCACCGACACCCCGTACCGACCGAACACCTGCGGCGCGGGCGGGCGCGGGCCGGTCGGGCGGGCCAGGGTCTCCATGCCGATGGTCGTATACAGGCCGGCCGGCGTACGCAGGATCCCGCCGTGGAAGACCCGGACCTCGTCGTGCGCGAGCAGGATCTCGGGCGGCCTGACCAGCTCGATGTCCACCGGGGCAGTGCTGTCGCTCATGTGGGCGACCCTATCGCCGGGGCCCCGCGAGACCCGGCGCCCCGCCGGCGGGCCCCGATACCCCGTGTCCCACCTCGGCGATCCGTTCGGGATTCCCCCGCTCGGCCCAATCGGGGGCTACGGGGCGTTGTACGCGAATCGCGTCCCGCGGATGCCGGCGGGCGGGTACCGCGTGACCTGCGGGAGCGGCGCCGAGGTGGCATTTCGGTCCGGTTCGGCGGGCGCATAGGGGATTCGAGCCGCCATATCGTGGGGACACTTTCCGGTTACGGCTTCGCCTATACCGCCCCGGAACGCCCCACGCGTCACCCGACAGGCGCATACTGAGGGAGATGACGACCTCAGCCGTGACCCGGCGCATTCTGCCCACCAGTCCCTTCAATGTCCCGGTCGCTCCCATCATCGAGGATTTCGAACTCGGTGCTCGAGTGACGCACGATCAGTACGGACTCGGTCGGATCGTCGGTGTCGAAGAGGACATCGCGGTCACTGTCGACTTCGGATCGCGCCAGGAACGCATCTGCCGTCCCTACGCGAAGCTGAGCAATCTCTGAACCACGACACCGTTCCGCACGTCCCGACACCACGCGGTCGGTACGAGGAGGCGCTCCCGGACAACCGGGTCGGCGCCTCCTTCGCGTTGTGGGCCGCGGCTTGACGGACCCTGCCATACGCCAAGACATCAGGTTGTCAGACAAGTTGTGCTATCGTCCCGGACATGAAGCTGCGCGTGGTCCTTCTTCTCGGCCGCCGCGGCGGGGCCTGATCCGACCGGCACCCCGCCGCGGGGTTCGGTGTCGCCGGTCGACCCCTCCGAGCGGCGAGGACGATCCCGCACCATGACCGACCGTATGACCAACCACACCTTCCCCACCCTGCGCACCCCCGCAGGCCCGATCCCCGAGGGCCGCCCGCACTGGAACCGGCAACGTCCCGGCACGATGCCGCACCACCGCTACCGCCCGGCGCACGAGCGGGTCCGCGTCGCTGTCGACCCGGCCCGGCGGAGTTGGCCGAACCATCGCATCGAGCAGGCGCCGCTGTGGGTCCCGGTGGACCTGCGCGACGGCAACCAGGCGCTGGCCGAGCCGATGGACCCCGTACGCAAACGCCGGATGTTCGACCTGCTGGTGGCGATGGGCTACAAGGAGATCGAGGTCGGCTACCCTTCGGCGAGCCGCGCCGACTTCGACTTCGTTCGGCATCTGGCGGAGAGCGACGCGGTCCCGGACGACGTCACCGTCGTGGTCTTCACCGCCGCGCGGACCGACCTGATCGAACGTACGCACCAATCGATCGAGGGCCTGCCGCACGCGGTCGTACACATGTACACCGCGACCGCGCCGACCTGGCGCGAGGTCGTACTCGGCCACGACCGGGCCGCGCTGCACGCGCTGATCCTGGCCGGCGCGAAGGACGTGGCGCGCGGGGCCGACGCGCGACCCGGGGCGGACATCCGGTTCCAGTTCTCGCCTGAGGTGTTCAACCTGACCGAGCCCGACTACGTCCTGGAGGTGTGCGACAGCCTCACCGAACTGTGGGACGCGAGCCCGGATCGGCCGGTGATCCACAACCTGCCGGCCACGGTCGAGATCGCCACGCCGAACGTGTACGCGGATCAGATCGAGTACATGCACCGCCATCTGGCCCGCCGGGACGCGGTCGTGCTGTCCGTGCATCCGCACAACGACCGCGGGACGGGCGTCGCGTGCGCCGAGTTGGCGCTGCTCGCGGGGGCGCAGCGGATCGAGGGCTGCCTGTTCGGCAACGGCGAGCGGACCGGCAACGTGGACCTGGTCACGCTCGCGCTGAACCTGTACACGCAGGGCGTGGACCCGATGATCGACTTCTCCGACATCGACGAGATCCGGCGCACGGTGGAATACGCGAACCGGATCGATGTGCACGCCCGGCATCCGTACGGCGGGGACCTGGTCCACACCGCGTTCTCCGGAACGCATCAGGACGCGATCAGGAAGGGGTTCGCGCACCACACGCGCGAGGCCGCGCGGCTGGGGGTGGGGGAGGACCGGGCGCCGTGGAACGTGCCGTATCTGCCCATCGACCCCGCCGACGTCGGGCGCGACTACGAGGCGGTGATTCGGGTCAACAGCCAGTCCGGCAAGGGTGGCGTCGCCTACCTGATGCAGAGCGCACACGGCCTGGACCTGCCGCGTCGGCTCCAGATCGAGTTCTCCCGGGTGGTTCAGGAGGCCACCGACGACAGCGGCGAGGAGATCGGAGCGGGCGAGTTGGGGGCGCTGTTCGGGCGGGAGTATCTGGAGCGGCGTACGCCGGTGGAGATCACGGGGTGGCGCGCCGAGGAACCGGCGGCGGGGCGGCATCGGTTCAGCGGGACGCTCGTCGGGTCGCCTTCGGGGTCACATGCGGGGTCGTCTTCGGGGTCGCGGGCGGTGGTCGGGGAAGGCAACGGGCCGCTGTCGGCCCTGACGGCAGCGCTGGGTACGGCCGGGATCCGGGTCGAGATCCTGGACTACGTCGAGCACTCGATCGGCGCGGGCGGGGATCGGCAGGCGGCGGCGTATGTCGAGTGCCGGGTGGACGGGGTGACCCGGTGGGGCGTGGGGATCGACACGTCGATCCTGGCGGCCTCGGTGCAGGCGACGTTGTCGGCGGTGAACCGGGCGCGGGTTGACGCGGGATAGGATTCATCAGACAACCTGAGATGCAGCAGCCATGACGTAAGGCGACACACGATGACGTTCGGCCCCCTGCGCCGCAACCCGCTGGTCGGCCAGGCGGCCGAACGGCTTCGGGACCAGATCGCCACCGGGCGCTGGCCGATCGGGACGAAACTGCCCGGCGAGGTGGCACTCGGCCGGGAACTCGGCATCGGCCGGTCGACGGTGCGGGAGGCGATCCGTGCGCTGGCCGGTGCCGGGTTGGTCGAGTCGCGTCAGGGGTCCGGCGTTTTCGTGATCGCGACCGAGCCGACGGAGGACCTGACCGCGCGGCTGCGGCGGGCGTCGGCGGTCGAGGTGTACGAGGTGCGCAACCTGATCGAGGTGCGGGCCGCGATGTTGGCGGCGGAGCGGCGCACGGACGAGGACCTGGCGGTACTGGACGCCCGACTGCGCGCGCGGGCTGCGGCGCTCGGCGACGACGAGGCGTACATCGATGCCGACATCGCGTTCCACGCGGCAATCGTGGCGGCGGCACACAACGAGGTGCTCACGGACTTGTTCGCGGTCTTCCAGGTGACCATGCGCCCCGGCCTCCTGGACCTCTTGGCCGCGATGGACGCACAGGGCCTGCGAGCAGCCGCACCCGACCCGGGAGCCGATGCCCACGCGGCCATGGTCGCCGCAATCCGAGCAGGCGACCCGGCAGCAGCCGGCCGGGTCACGGAGACGGAACTCGAGGTCAGCCTGCGAATCCTCCGCGACTAGACCTCGCCCCGGTGGCGTCCGTCGATCGAATCCGGGGCGGTCCACGGCGGCGACGGTTTTGGCAACCCGTGCCGGCGACGCGGCAGCGGACGGTCGCGTGGCCGGGGCGGATCCCGGGGGCGGGGTGCGGATCGTGCGCGAGTGGGCGCGTCCCGTGGCTTGCCGGCCCGGATCGTCCCGTGTCGGTTGCCGGGTGCATTGCCTCGGGGCGTTCCGGGGTCGAGGCTGCTTGCTCATTCCGGGCGGTCGGCACTGTCCAGTACGTTCAGGGCCTTGTCGAGGCGGAGCTGCCCGGCCTCCGGGGTGAGGGCTTGGAGCAGCGGCAGGATCAGCAGGTAGCGCCCGGTTTTGTCGAGTGCTTCGAATCCGGCCGCCCCCGCCGCACCCGCCGCCCGCCGCGCCTGCCCGCTGTGCCTGCACCGACTACCCGCCCCCGCCCGCGCTCGCTCCCGCCCGTCCGCGCCCGCCCCCGTCCGCGCGCCCGCCGCCCCCGCTGCGCCCGGCTGTGCGGGGGTGCGGGTGGGTGGGAATACCCGGCGTGGGATTCTGCTTGGACGGGGTGATTGAGAGTTCAACTACTGAGAGAGTGGTCATCGTGCAGTTCGGGATCTTCACCGTCGGTGACGTCACCGTCGACCCCACGACCGGTCGGGAGCCGACCGAGCACGAGCGGATCAAGGCGATGGTGGCCATCGCGCTCAAGGCCGAAGAGATCGGCATGGACGTGTTCGCCACCGGTGAGCACCACAATCCGCCGTTCGTGCCGTCCTCGCCGACCACGATGCTCGGCTACATCGCCGCGCGGACCGAGCGGATCATCCTCTCCACCTCCACGACGCTGATCACCACCAACGACCCGGTGAAGATCGCCGAGGACTACGCGATGCTCCAGCACCTGGCCGACGGCCGGGTGGACCTGATGATGGGGCGCGGCAACACCGGGCCGGTGTACCCGTGGTTCGGCCAGGACATCCGTCAGGGCATTCCGCTGGCGATCGAGAACTACGCGCTGCTCCACGAGCTGTGGCGCAAGGAAGTGGTGGACTGGGAGGGTCGTTTCCGTACCCCGCTGCAGAGCTTCACGTCGACGCCGCGCCCGCTGGACGGCGTGCCGCCGTTCGTCTGGCACGGGTCGATCCGCAGCCCGGAGATCGCCGAGCAGGCGGCCTACTACGGCGACGGGTTCTTCGCCAACAACATCTTCTGGCCGCGCGACCACTTCGTGCGCCTGATCAACCTCTACCGGGACCGCTTCGAGCACTACGGGCACGGTACGCGCGACCAGGCCATCGTCGGCGTCGGCGGACAGATCTTCATGCGGCGCAACTCGCAGGAGGCGGTGCGCGAGTTCCGTCCCTACTTCGACAACGCGCCGGTGTACGGGCACGGTCCGTCGTTGGAGGAGTTCACCGACCAGACGCCGCTGACCGTGGGCAGCCCGCAGGAGGTCATCGACAAGACGCTGACCTTCCGCGACTCGTTCGGCGACTACCAGCGCCAGCTGTTCCTGATGGACCACGCGGGCCTGCCGCTGAAGACCGTGCTCGAACAGCTCGACCTGTTCGGCGAGGAGGTACTGCCGGTGCTGCGCAAGGAGTTCGCCGCCCGACGCCCGGCCGGGGTGCCGGACGGCCCCACTCACGCGGCGCTGGTCGCCCGGCGCGACGCGGCGCCGGTGCCGGTCGACGCCGTCCCGCAGATGTCCTGACGGCAGCGAACCCACCGGCGTGGAAAGGGAGAAGGTAACAGTGATGGCAGAACCGCTGAAGCTCGTCGTCGTCTCGGCCGGACTCGGCAAACCGTCGTCCACCCGGCTGCTCGGCGACCGGCTCGCCGAGGCGACCCGCCGGCGCCTGGACGAGCGGGAGGTCGCGGTCGAGGCGCACACGATCGAACTGCGCGATCTCGCCGTGGACATCGCGCACAACCTGGTCACCGGCTTCCCGCCGCCCGGGTTGCGGGCCGCGATCGACACGGTCGTCGCGGCCGATGCGCTGGTCGTGGTCTCGCCGATCTTCAGCGCGTCCTACAGCGGGCTGTTCAAGTCGTTCTTCGACGTCCTGGACAACACCGCGCTGATCGGAAAGCCGGTGCTGATCGCGGCGACCGGCGGCACGGCGCGGCACTCGCTCGCCCTTGAGCACGCGCTGCGCCCGCTGTTCGCCTACCTGCGGGCCACGGTCGTGCCGACCTCGGTGTACGTGGCCACCGACGAATGGGGTGCGGCGGCCGGGGAAGGCGTCGAGGGAGTGGGCACGCGGATCGCTCGCGCAGGCGGCGAACTGGCCGACTTGGTGGCCGGGTTGCCGCCACACCCGGCGACCCGGGCGGCGTCGTCCGCGACCGACACGATGGACGAAGTCGTGCCCTTCGCCGAGCAGTTGGCGGCGCTGGGACGGGGCTGAGCGGGCCCCGACAAGGCGGACGTCGACGGGGTGGGCCCGTCGACGGCCGCCGGTCGAACTCGGTGCGTGCCGATGGGGTCCAACATTCGGAATCCCGTTCTCGGTATGTGGGCTCGTCGTTACTCTGTGCTGGACCCGGCCCTGGAGGCCCATCGGGAGGCGGTCATGGAGCGTGTCGAACGCTCGCCCGTACGGTCCACGCTGAGCAGACAATTGGTCTTCGACCCCGCCTGAGTGACGGCCCGATGGGCGCGTTGCACCGGCCGTCGCCGCCGGCGAGGCTATGCGCCGAACATGTCCCGGCAGGCGTCCAGGCCCGTGACCTCGACCGGGGTGGTGCGATGCGCCGACCACGCCTCGCGGGTCAGCCGCAGGCGTTGGAAGGGGCGAGGCGCGCCGTCGTGCGGCAGGACGTCGATGCCGTCGTCGACGTAGCCCAGGCGGCGCGAGACCGCCAGCGACGGAGCATTGTCGAACAGGGCGGCCGAGATCGCCCATCGTGCGCCCAGGCCGGTGAAGGCCAGTTCCAACAACCCCGCGCGCATCTCGGTGCCGAATCCCTGCCCCTGGTGGGCCAGGCCCAGCCACGAGCCCGAGCCGATCTCGCGCCGGTGGGCGAAGTCCTTGGCGCTGCCCTCCTGGGTGCCGATCACCCGGCCCTCGTGCACGACGGCAAGCAGCAGGCGCCAGTCGTCCGGCTGCCAGTTGGCCCACGTACTCCAGTAGAAGCGCAGCGCGTTCCGGGCCTTGGCCGGTTGCGGCTCGCGCGTCCACGGCCGGCTGAACGGCATGTAGTCGGGAGCGTGCACACCCTTCTCGGCCAGTTCCACCAGCGCCACCAGGTCGTCCTGGGTCGCCGGGCGCAGTTCCAGTCTGGGCGTGGTCACGCGGATGCCGAATACCGGCCAATGATCGGTGAGCATGTTCGATTGTGGGCGCTGCCGCGACGCCGATGCCACGGGATTTTCAGCGCGTCGCCGTCGGCGCCAGCCCGTGCAGCAGCAGGTCGGCGAACGCGTCGCCGACCTCGCGCGGCGACATCGGCCCGTCGAACTGGTACCAGCTGTTCAGGTGGTGCACGCCGCCGAAGAAGTTGTGCGTGGCGATGTCGGCCGATACGTCCCGGCGCAACAGGCCCTCGCGCTGGCCCTGTTCGATCAGCGCGCGGAACCGCTCGTGGTAGCGCCGACGCTCGGCCCGGATCTCGGCGCTCTTGTCGGGCGCAAGCAGGTGCATCGAGCGGAAGTAGACCACCGCGTCGTCGATGTTGCCGAGGGTGGTGACCACCACGTCGGCGGCGGCCTCGCGCAGTCGGTCGAGCACCGGCTCGGCTCCGTCGGCGATGGTGTTCAGGCGTTTGGTCTGCATCGCCAGCATGCGGTGGTAGATCTCGACGAGGAGGTCGTCCTTGGACGCGTAGTAGTGGTACATCGCACCCTTGGTGACCCCCGCGGCGGCCACGATCTCCTGGACCGAGGTGCTCTCGAAGCCGCGCTCGGCGAACATCCGCGAGGCGATGCGCACCAATCGCTGCGGCAGCGACGCCCCGTCGGCGTCGGACTCGACCGGCGCCGCGTTTCCGCGACCTCTTGCCGCCATGATGTTCAACCTTTCGCGGGAGCGTACGCACGCCAGTCTAGCCAAGATACCGACCGGTCGGTACCGTGAATCGGGCGCGTCGTGTTCCGTGCACGCCTCGCGAAAACCCTACGGACTCGACGCCGTCGACTCGGGAACGACCCAGGAGGAGGTACACGCCGGTGGACTTCGGCTACGACGCCCGGACCGAGGAACTGCGCGAGCGGCTGCTCGCGTTCATGACCGAACACGTCTACCCCGCCGAGGCCGTGTTCGACGAACAGGTGGCCGCTCCGGGCGCCGACCCGTGGGGCCGCCCGCCGGTGCTGGCGGAGCTGAAGGCCGAGGCGCGCAAACGCGGCCTGTGGAACCTGTTCCTGCCGGGTGAGGAGGGCGCGGGGCTGACCAACCTGCAATACGCACCGCTGGCCGAGATCGCCGGGCGCAGTCCGCACCTGGCCCCGGAGGCGCTTAACTGCGCCGCGCCGGACACCGGCAACATGGAGCTGCTGCACGACTTCGGCACCCCGGAGCAGCGCGAGCGTTGGCTGCGGCCACTGCTCGACGGCACCATCCGCTCGGCGTTCTGCATGACCGAGCCCGACGTGGCCTCCTCCGACGCCACCAACATCACCACGAGCATCGTGCGCGACGGCGACGACTACGTGATCAACGGCCGCAAGTGGTGGTCCTCCGGGGCGATGGCGCCCACGTGCGAGATCCTGGTCGTGATGGGTCGTACCGACCCCGACGCGCCGCGTCACCGCCGGCAGAGCATGATCCTGGTGCCGCGCGACACCCCGGGGGTGGACATCCGTCGCGGGATGCACGTCTTCGGCTACACCGACGGTCCGCACGGCGGACACGCCGAGGTGGTCTTCGAGGACGTACGGGTGCCCGCGACCAACCTCGTCGGCAACGCCGGCGACGGCTTCGCGATCGCCCAGGCCCGGCTGGGCCCCGGGCGGATCCACCACTGCATGCGGCTGATCGGGATGGCCGAGCGCGGCCTGGAACTGATGTGCCGTCGGGTACTGGCGCGCGAGGCGTTCGGCGGACCCCTGGCCGAGCAGGGGGTGATCCAGGAGTGGATCGCCGAATCCCGGGTGCGCATCGAGCAGTTGCGGCTGCTGGTGCTGAAGACCGCGTGGCTGATGGACACCGTCGGCAACCGCGGCGCGCACCGCGAGATCCAGTCGATCAAGATCGCCACACCGAGCACCGTGGAATGGATCCTGGACAAGGCCATCCAGGCGCACGGCGCCGGCGGCCTGTCCCAGGACTTCGTCCTCGCCTCGCTGTGGACGCACGCCCGTACGCTGCGCCTGGCCGACGGGCCGGACGAGGTACACCGTCGTTCGCTCGCCCACCGCGAACTCAAGCCCTACCGAGACGCGGACCAGTGAACCGCGCACCCCGTTGACGCGGACCATGACCCGCGCACCCCGTTCCGACCGAGAGGCAGCCGCCCAGTGACCGACACCTCCCGCCCCGTGGCCATCGTCACCGGCGCCAGCCGCGGCATCGGCCTGGGCATCGCCCAGGCGCTGGTCGCGCGCGGCGACCGGGTCTGCGTGACCGCGCGCGGCGCGGACACCCTGGCCGAGGTGGTCGCCTCGCTCGGTGGCCCGGAGCATGCCATCGGCGTCGCGGGCAAGGCGCACGACCCGGCCCACCAGGACGCGGCCGTGGCCGCGACCCTGGAGGCGTTCGGCCGGATCGACATGCTGGTCAACAACGCCGGGATCAACCCCGTCTACGGCCCGCTGGTCGAACTCGACCTCGACGCCGGGCGCAAGATCCTGGAGGTCAACCTGCTCGCCGCGCTGGCCTGGACCCAGCGGGTGCACAAGGCGTGGCTGGGCGAACACGGCGGTGCCATCGTCAACGTGTCCTCGATGGCCGGCGAGCGGCCCGCGCAGGGGATCGGGTTCTACGGCGTGAGCAAGGCCGCGCTGACCCACCTGACCGCGCAACTCGCGAGCGAACTCGGGCCGCGCGTACGAGTGAACGCGGTCGCGCCGGCCGTGGTCAAGACCGTCTTCGCGACCGCGCTGTACGAGGGTCGCGAGGAGGAGGTCGCGGCGGCGTACCCGATGGGGCGACTCGGCGTGCCCGAGGACGTGGCCGGCGCGGTGGCGTTCCTGCTGTCCGAGCAGGCGGGGTGGATCACCGGCCAGACGCTGCTGGTCGACGGCGGCGTGAGCCTGTCCGGCGGTGTGGGGTGACGGTGCTCGCGGGGGCGGGCGTGGTGGTCACCGGGGGCGGCGCGGGGATCGGCGCGGCCCTGGCCCGCCGCTTCGCCGCCGCCGGTGCGCGGGTGGTGGTCAACGACCTCGACCCGGACGCGTGCCACGCGGTGGCCGCCGACATCGACGCCGTCGCGCTGCCGGGCGACGCGGCCACGGAGGCGGGCGTCGCGGCGCTGGTCTCCGGGGCCCGGGCGGCGCTCGGCGAGGTCGACATCTACTGCGCCAACGCCGGCGTCGGTGCGGGTGTCGGCCTGGACGCGCCCGAGGAGGCGTGGGAGCAGTCCTGGGACGTCAACGTGATGGCGCACGTACGCGCCGCGCGACTGCTCACCCCGGCCTGGCTGGCGCGCGGTCGCGGCCACCTGGTCACCACGGTCTCCGCCGCCGGGCTCCTCACCATGTTGGACGCGTCGGCGTACGCGGTCACCAAACACGCGGCGTACGCGTTCGCCGAGTGGATGGCGATCACGTACGGCGCCAAGGGCATCACGGTCCAGGCGGTCTGCCCTCGGGGCGTGCGTACGGCCCTCCTGGATGCCTCCGGTCCGGCCGCCCGCCTGCTCCTGGACGACGACGCCGTGGAGCCGGAGCAGGTCGCCGACATGGTGGTCGACGCGGTCGCGGCGGGCGCCCCGTTCCTGATCCTGCCCCACCCGGACGTGGCCCCGATGTACGCGGGCCGCGCCGCCGACCCGGACCGCTGGCTGACCGGCATGCGCAAACTCCAGGGCAGACTGGACCAGGCCCGGGAGGACTGAGGCACCGCTGCCGCGTCGGAGGAACGGTCGCGGACTCAACCGGAGTTCGGGCGCCACGCCTGCGGCGCGAGGCTCTCTTGCCTCGGTCACCGCCGATGTCGAGATGCCGGGCCAACTTCGGCACATCGCCCGCGTTGAGCAGTGCGACGTAGCCGTCCAGGTACTTCCGCAGTCGCCCTTCATCCGGTACGGAGTCCTGCTCCGCAGAACTTGATGCCGCATCGCCGCCATCGCCCACGCAACCCGCCGAAACAATCGCGAGCAGCACCCCCAGCGCGACAGCCGCAACCTTGCACCATACGGGCGCTGTACCACGAACGGCCATCGGTCCCCCCTCCGTTCACCGGGGGTGCCTTTCCAACAAACGCTATCGACAACCATTTCGCGGGTCCGGCGCTCGGCCTCAGGCCACGAGCAGGCGCAGGCCCAGTTCCGCCGCGTCGAGGTCGGCCAAGTCGCCGTTGCGCTCGGACCACCGGCCGGAGGCGAGGTCGTCGCGGAGCCGGTCCACCGCCCGCTGTTCGGCCTCCGGTCCGACGCGGGTCCACAGCGAGATCGCGCGGCGCACGGGTTCGTCCAGGTACGCCTCGGGGCGGCGCCAGTACGCCTCGAAGAAGCCGTCGGCGCAATCCCACGGGATGAGCAACGGCTCCAGGCGCGCGCCGATCGTGCCGGCCAACCGCTGCACCGAGGGCCGGCCGGCGACGAGTCCGGTGACCTCGGGCAGATAGTCGCGGATGAGCCAGAACCGGTCCCGCCACGCGGTGTCGTGGGCATCGTGCGTGAACACCACCACGCGCCGGGCCACTCGCCGCATCTCGCGCAGCCCGGCGATCGGGTCGCGCCAGTGGTGGATGGTGCTGAAGGCCATGGCCGCGTCGAAGGACTGGTCCGGGAACGGGAGGCTCTCCGCTTCGGCCGCCACGCACGGGGCCGCCCCCGCGGGACGCTGCGCCCGCATGACCGCCGACGGCTCCACCGCGGTCACGTCGCGGTCCGGGGGTTCGTACGAGCCGGTGCCGGCGCCGACGTTCAGGACGGTTCGGGCGTCGCCGAGTGCTTCCCAGACCCGCGCGGCGATGCGCGGCTCGGTGCGGCGCGTCGCCGGGTATGCGGATCCGATCGTGTCGTACAACTGTGCGCCGAATACCTTCAGCTGGTCCTCCGAGGTGGTTCTGATGCCCATTGCCCGTGCCTCCGGTTCCGTGTCGATGGCCGTCACCATGGCGGTGGCCCGGTCGCGCTGTTCCAGCAGCAGACCGCGCAATCGGCGCAGGTGCGCGACCGCGTCGGTGTCGGGGTCGTCGACCAGATCCGCGATCTCGCGCAGCCCGAAGCCGAGTCGCCGATAGGCGAGCACCTCCCGCAACCGCTCCACGTCCCCGGCGGGCGTACGCCCGGTACCCGGCCGCCGTCCGCGCGGACGGCCGCACAAGTCCGATCTCGTCGTAGTGATGCAACGTCCGGACGCTCACACAGGCCAACTCGGCCACACGCCCCACAGTCAGGTGCTCCTCCACACCCCCGACAATGCGCCATGACGCCACGTGAGGGTCAAGCATCGGCGGTTCGTGCGTCAGCTGCGGATTGTGCTGGTCAGGGCTGTCCACGCGGCTGTGGTTATCGTCAGGTGTCCGATGCTTGGGGCTTTCGAGTCGCGTATCGGGACGATGCCCGGGAGATCATCGCGGACCTCGACGCAGTTGCCTTGATCCCCGTTGCTGTACGTGCTCTTTCGCCACGTCGTGACGTCTGCGCCTCGGGTCTTTCGCATGCTTCCAACTCCTGGATGACTGCCCGGATCATCGCTGCCGACTCTCTCGGGGACAGAGCGTAGGCTCGTAGACGATCGTAGGCCGCCTGATGGTCGGCGACAGTGGTTGGATCCTCGCGCAACTGTCCGGTGTGGCTGCCTTCGAGGTAGGCCACGGGCTCACTGTCCGGGAGCGTCAGAAGTGTCAGCGATCCGCCCAAGACGGAGTGGGCACCGGCGTCGAACGGCAGGACTTGGATCGTGCCGTATCGCGTGTCCATCCGGGGCAACAGTGTTTCGAGTTGTGCGCGCATGACGGCCGGCCCACCGATCGGCCGAGCGATGGCTGCCTGGTCGAGGATCGCGCCGTATCGTGGCGGATCCTTCCGCGTGAAGATGCGTTGGCGATTGATGCGCGCGATGACGCGACGTTCGATCTCGGCCGCCGGCGCACCGGGCTCGAACCCGATGAATTGCGCGCGGGCGTAGTCGGGGGTTTGCAACAGACCGGGAATCGTCTGTCCGGCGTACTCCAGGATCTGGATCGCCGTCGCCGCCAGAGTCATGAACGCGCGGTAGCGGTCCGGGAATTGGTCGTGCTCCACCATCTCGTACAGCCGCTGGAACAGCCCGTCCGTCTCGAACGTGATGTCCAGCTGTGCCGGCATGTCCGGCGGGATCGCGCTTTCGCCCGTCTCGTACCGGGACAGGGCCGCCTTGCTATAGCCCAGGATTGACGCGCACGTCGTCAGTGACATGCCCGCGTTGTTGCGCTTGACCCGAATCTCGCGTCCATACATTCGGCGTGGCGAGCCTTGAGGGTCGACGTCTTTCTCTTGGTATCGCACGGGTGTTCCCTCTTTCGTTCCACCGCAAATCGGTAACGGCGCCGAGATGCGCAGGTCGGTCCGCCCACTTCATGATGGGACGCAGGGCGACGGACCGTGTGCGAAACGAAGCGGAAAGTCCCCTTGTTCGAGAACGTCGTCGGGCACAGGAGCCGAAAGGCCCCGCCGGCGACAGGCGTTGGGGGTGGGGATCTACCTGGCAGCGGACCCCACCCCCGGCGTGCCCCAAGAGAAAGGACACGTGCCCACGATGACATATCGAATCGGGTGGACTCAACGCGGCGCGGTGCCCGTGTCGGCGATGCATCGCGACTGGCAGGACGAGCAGCTGAGGCTGTTGGTTCGAGAGTGGGTTGCGGAATCGCAGGCCGAGAGCGCTGTTTCCGTTCCGGTCCCGACCCTCGCAGGGCGGTTGTGGCCGCGCCGGCTGTGGCGGGCTTGGCGATTGTTGGTGCGGTTCCGCTCGGATGGGCGGAGCGGGCGATGACCAGGCGGAAGTGGGTTTCGGGGAGTACGCAGGAAGACCTCGTCAAGGGGCGGGAGTTCTTTGAGCGTTATCGGCATGCGTGGTGTCGGGACGCGTATTCGGGGCGTGAGGGGGTGCTCATGGATGTGCAGGGGCGGCAGGTGTATCTGCGGCTGCGGAGTGGGACGGAATTCACCTCTGACGTAGCCGATTTGGTGATTCTTCGGCTGCCGCCTCCGATTGTGGGTCAGGTGGTGCGGTATGTGGGTGGGGGAGACGTGGGGGTTCGGCCTGAGGGGACGCTTGCAGAGCTTTGTGCCGTGGAGGGTGGTGTGCTGGCGACGGTGCAACCGGCTGACGGGGACGCGTGGTTTGCGTTGTTGGCGGATTTGGAGCGGGTTGGGTGTCCCGTGGGGGCGGTGGCGGAGTGGGGGGAGCCGCCGGAGGACGCGTTTCGGGAGGTGTGGGAGAGGATCAAGGCCGCCCAGGATGCTTGGTGGGTGCGGGGGCGATAGGCGACGGCCCGGGGCTACAGGGTTCGGGTGGGGGGCATTCCGGAGTGGCCTGTGGGTGGGGTTTTGACGGCGAGGATTTGGTTCACGCCGATCCGGTTCTGTTCGAAGGCCAATGCCGAGGCGGCCATGTACAGGCGCCAGACGCGGGCTCTGCCCCGGGTGGTCAGGCGGGCTGCTTCGTCCTGGTTGGATTCGAGGTTGGTTACCCATGCGCGCAGCGTGGTTGCGTAGTGTTCGCGTAGGGCGTGTACGTCGCGGACTTCGAGGCCGGCCTCCTCCAGGACCGACACCGTGGTGCCGATCGGGGCCAGTTCGCCGTCGGGGAAGACGTAGCGGTCGATGAACTCGTCGACCTGGTAAGCCTCTTCGTTCGGCACCGGGCGGCGGGAGATCTGGTGGTTGAGCAACCGGCCGCCGGGGCGCAGGAGTTCGTACAGCGCGTCGGCGTAGGCGCGGAACTGCACGCGGCCCACGTGTTCGGCCATGCCGATCGAGGAGATCGCGTCGTAGGGGCCGTCGGCGTGCTCGCGGTAGTCCTGGATCCTGATCTCCACCCGCCCCGTCAGACCCGCCTCGGAGACACGTTTGCGGGCCAGGTCGGCCTGTTCGTGCGAGATGGTGATCCCGACCACCTGCACGCCGTAGTGCTCGGCGGCGTGCAGCGCCATCGAGCCCCACCCGCAGCCGACGTCGAGCAGCCGCATGCCGGGGCCGAGCGCGAGCTTGCGGCAGATCAGGTCCAGCTTCGCCCGCTGGGCGTCCTCCAACGTCGCGTCGGGGCGATCCCAATAGGCGCAGGAGTAGACCATCGACGGACCCAGGACCAGGGCGTAGAAGTCGTTGCCGACGTCGTAGTGGTGCCGGATCGCCTCCTGGTCGCGGCGCACGCTGTGCAGCACGCCCCGGCGGCGCCGGATCTCCTCGGCGGGCGCCGGCGGCGGCACCGGCAGGCCGGTCAGGGAGAGCATCGTGCCCAGCGGGCGGGCCGCGTCGCGCGCGGTACGCCCGGCCTCGCGCAGCCGGGCGGCGGGCCCGCGCGGGGCCGCCCCAAAGACGCCGGCCGGCGGCCCCGCCGGCACCGGCTCGTCGCGATTGAGCGCCAGTCCGGACAGCCGGGTCAGTGCGTCGTAGAGGTCACCGTCCACGTCGAGATCGCCCGACACCCAGCCGCGGGCGAAACCGAGTTCGCCCGGCGACCACATCAGTCGGCGCAGCGCGCGGCGATTGCGCACGACCAGCGCCGGACCGTCCGGCGGACCGGCCTCGCTGCCGTCCCAGGCCCGGATCCGGATCGGCGACGGGCGGCCGAGGACCTGCTGAGCCAGAGCGGCGAGGCGGTCGGCGGTGTGCGGCATGACGGATTCCTCCGCGGTGGTGGATCCCCGGACTCCCGAGCCGGGCGACACCGATGCCCCTACCCCACGCGCGCCACGCCTCGAACGGAATTGCTCCGTCCGGGCCGGCGAGCCGCCCCGGACGGAGCAGGACGGCCGCCGGCCCGACGAGACACGCGCTACGCCGAGGTCACAGCACCTTGGACAGGAACGCCTTCGTGCGCTCGTGTTGCGGGTTGGCCAGTACCTCGCGCGGATGACCCGCCTCGACGACCAACCCGTCGTCCATGAACACCAATGAGTCGCCCACCTCGCGGGCGAAGCCCATCTCGTGGGTGACCACGATCATCGTCATGCCGTCCTCGGCCAGCCCGCGCATGACCTCCAACACCTCGCCGACCAGTTCGGGGTCGAGCGCCGAGGTGGGCTCGTCGAAGAGCATCAGCTTGGGGTCCATCGCCAGTGCCCGGGCGATGGCCACCCGCTGCTGCTGGCCGCCGGACAACTGCGAGGGGTAGGCGTCGGCCTTGTCGGCCAGACCCACCCGCGCCAGCAGCTCGTGCGCGCGGGCTCGGGCCTCGGTCTTGCTTATGCCCTTGACCTGGGTGGGCGCCTCCATGATGTTGCCCGCGGCGGTCATGTGCGGGAACAGGTTGAAGCGCTGGAAGACCATGCCGATGTCGCGCCGCTTGAGCGCGACCTCGCTGTCCTTCAGCTCATAGAGCTTGCCGTCCTTCTCCCGGTAGCCGACGAGATGGCCGTCCACCCACAACCGCCCGGCGTTGACCTTCTCCAGGTGGTTGATGCAGCGCAGGAAGGTGGACTTGCCGGAGCCGGAGGGGCCGACGATGCACATGACCTCGCCGGTCGCGACCTCCAGGTCGATGCCCTTGAGCACTTCGAGCGGGCCGAACGACTTGCAGACGTCCTGGGCCCGGACCATCACCCGACCGGGCTCGGTCGGGCGGGGGGCGGGCTTGTCGAGATTGGTCGTCATCGGGTCTTGACCCCCGTGCGCCGGGTGCTGAACACATTGGCCATGATCCGCTGGAGCGGCGTGGGCGGCAAGGCTCGACTGGATCCACGAGCGAAGTAGCGCTCGAGGTAGTACTGGCCGATGCTGAACACCGTGGTCAGCAGCAGGTACCAGAAACATGCGGCGAAGAGAAGTTCCATCACCGCGAGGTTGTGCGTGTACACGTCCTTCGCCTTCTGCAGCACTTCGGGATAGACCACCGCGCTGGCGAGCGAGGACGTCTTGAGCATGTTGATGAACTCGTTGCCGGTCGGCGGCACGATCACCCGCATCGCCTGTGGCAGCACGATCCGGCGCAGGGTGCGGCCCTTGGACATGCCGAGCGCGTGCGCCGCCTCGGTCTGGCCCTCGTCCACCGACTGGATGCCGGAGCGCACGATCTCCGCCATGTAGGCGCCCTCGTTGATGCCGAGGCCGAGCAGCGCCGCCATGAACGGGGTGATCACGTCGTTGGTGTTCTGGCCGAGCATGGTCGGGAAGACCAGCGCGAGGTTGCCCCAGATGAGCAACTGCACCAGGACCGGGGTGCCGCGGAAGAACCAGATGTAGACCGAGGCGACGGTCGAGGTGACCGGGTTGCCGGACAGCCGCATGATCGCCGCCAGCACACCGAGGACGAGCCCGACCGCCATGGCCGCCAGGCTGATCAGCAGGGTGTTGCCGGCGCCCTTCATGATCTGGGCGTCGAACAGGTAGTCGCCGGTCACGTTCCAGTGGATCTTCGCGCCGGCGAACGCGTTGATCAGCAGGCCGACCAGGGCGAGGACCACGACGGCGGCGACCCAGCGGCCGTAGTGCGGTACGGGGATGGCCTTGATGGGCTCCCGCTTGACCGGCTGTTTGTCGGCAGGGGGTGTTGCGGGCGTGGTCACGGTCGGGTGACCTCCTCTTGGAGCACGAGTACGGACGCGGTCGGGCGGGCGCGGTTCGGGTCCGGCCCGGCCGCCGGGCGACGGCGCGGGCCGGACCCGGCGATCAGGAGGTGGCGCCGTTGATGGTGACCTCGGTGACGGCGCCGGCTTCGACCTTCCAGTTGGCCAGGATCTTGGCGTACTCGCCGTTCTTGATCAGTGCCTCCAGGGCCGACTTCAACGCCTGCTGGAGCTGCGTGTTGTCCTTGCCGACGCCGATGCCGTACAGGCCGGCGTCGATCTGGTCGCCGGTGACCTCGAAGTCCTTGCCGTCGCCGGAGGTCTGCGCGTTGTACGCGGCGACGGGGAAGTCGTTGAGGTCGGCCGCGGCGGCGCCGCTCTTCAGCTTCAGCAGGGCCTCGCCGTCGTGCTCGTACTTCTGGATGGTGATCGCGCCCTTGCCCGATTCCTCACACTTCTTGGACTGGGCGGCGGCGACGTCCTCGTTGGTGGTCGCCTGCTGGAGCGCGACGGTCTTCCCACACAGGTCGTCGAGCGACTTGATGTGCTGCGGGTTGCCCTTCTGCACCAGGATCGAGGTGCCCGCGCGGAAGTAGTCGACGAACGACAGGCCCTGGCCCTGGCGTTCCTTCTTGTCCGTCATCGCCGACATCACGATGTCGAAGCGCTTGGACGTGATGCCGGTGATCAGCGAGTCGAACTGCGAGTTCTTGTAGTCGTACTTGACGCCCAGCTGCTTGGCGAGCGCCGCGGCCAGCTCGGGGTCGACGCCGACCGCCTTGCCGTCCTTCATGAACTCGATGGGCGCGTAGGCGACCTCGGAGCCGATCGTGATCTTGCCGGACTTCTGGACGTCGGGCGGCAGCATCTTGAAGAACGGGGCGTTCTCGTCCTTCTTGCCGAGCGCGCTGTCGCCGCCGCCGTCGCCGCAGGCGGTCAACAGCATGGATCCCGCGATCAGGGTCGCGGCGGACGCGATCAGACGGCGGTGGGTGAAGCGACCGCTCATGTGCGGGTTCCTCCAGTGTGAGGGGACAGAGGTGCCGGCACGGCACGAGCTGGCTCGGGGTGACCGATCTGCGGGCGGTTTGGACTGATCCTGGATCGAGCTATGGGCATGAATGATTTCCTGATGCTCTGAGCGGGACAATGGGACAGATTGTTAAATACGAAGATCCAATTTGACAGACTGTCAAGCAGCGATCGCTCTATTTCATCCCATCAGCCCTTTTTCAGGGCATACCGAAACAGCTCTGGCGGGGACGGGTCTACGCGCATTGGCGTGATGATCGTCCGACGTCACGCGAACCGGCCCGTGCGATCCCGGTACCCCGGCGGAGCAGCAGCGCAACGTCGATCGCGGCGACCGCCACGGAGGACGCGAAGGGGATCCGGGGCCGCCGGCCGCCGAGCAGGGCGCCGGCCGCGGCGAGCGTGCCCGCGCCGAGCAGGGCGAGTCGGCCCGCGCGATCCGGCCGGCCGTACGCGAGCAGCGCGGTGGCGGCGAGGAGCGGCAGCGGGGTGAGCGCCCGCACCCCGGTCGAACCGAGCCGGTGCGGCAGGCCGTGCACCCCCGTCGCACGATCGCCGGCCAGGTCCGGCAGCGCGTCCGCCAGATGCGCCCCGCACCCCAGCAGCGCGGCGGCGCCGACGATCCACCAGGTGGGCCCGGGCCGGCCCGGCAGCCCGAACGCGACGAACGCCGGCAGGCTGCCGAATCCGATCGCGTACGGCACCCACGACCCGGCCGTGCCCTTGACCCCGAGGTCGTACGCCCAGGCCGCACCCACGCCGACCAGATGCGCGGTGCCGGCCGCGGGCCCGGACGCGTAGGACAGCGGAACGCACACCACGAGCGCGCGGCGGGCGGCGCGCGCCACCCGATCGGCCCCGACCAGGCCGGCCGCCACCGGCTTGCCGCCGCGCTCCGCCGCCCGGTCCCGTTCGGCGTCCACCGCGTCGTTGCACCAGCCGACCGACAACTGCCCGGCGAGTACGGCCGCGCCGACCAGTACGCAGCCGCGCGCGTCCCGGCCGGCGGCGCGGGCGAGCCCGGTGGTCAACGCGGTGACGGCGACGGTCGGGCCGGGGTGGCAGGCGAGCAGGAGGCCGACGACGGGGGTCCGTTCGGGGTGGTCAGGGGTGCCGGCGCGGCGGCGGGCGCGCAGACGGGCGAGGGGACGGCCGAGGGGGCGCGGGGTGGGGTGGTTCGGCGCTGCGGTGTCACTCACGTGGGTGTCCTTCGGGCGAGCAGGCGGTGGGACCGGACGGGTCGGAGCGCATGCGGGCGGCAACTACGGGCAAACGACGTGGGTTCCGTGTTCCCGCTGGGCACTGTTCCAGCGTTCCCTACCTCTCCCGCCTCCCGATACGTGCCTTTTCACCCGCTATTCCAGCCTCGCCCCCTAATCCAGCAGGGGAATCGCCATGACCCGCATCGCCGCCGTCCGTGGTGCACTGCCGCCGCACCGATACCCGCAGGCCGAGATCACCGACACGTTCGCGGCGCTGTGCCTGCCGACCGGCGCCGATCGGCGCGTACTCGACCGGGTGCACGCCAGTGCCCGGGTGGACACCCGCCATCTGGCGCTGCCGCTCGACCACTACGCCAAGTTGGCGAACTTCGGCGCGGCCAACGACGTCTGGCTGGAGGTCGCGGTCGACCTCGCCGCCGAGGCGATCGAGTCCGCGCTCGGCGCCGCCGGGTTCGGCGCGCGGGACGTGGACCTGATCCTGTTCACCACCGTGACCGGCCTGGCGGTGCCCTCCGTCGATGCGCGCCTGGTCGGCCGGCTCGGCCTGCGCGAGGACGTCAAACGGCTGCCGGTGTTCGGCCTGGGCTGCGTGGCGGGCGCGGCCGGGATCGCCCGATTGCACGACTACCTGCGCGATCGGCCCGACGAGGTCGCGGTGCTGGTTTCGGTCGAGTTGTGCTCGCTCACCCTCCAGCGCGACGACGCGTCGATGGCCAACGTGGTGGCGAGCGCGCTGTTCGGCGACGGCGCGGCGGCGGTGGTGGTCTGCGGGGACGACCGCGAGCCGGGACACGGGCGCGGGCCCAAGGTGATCGCCGCCCGCAGCCGGATGTACCCCGACTCGGAGCGGGTGATGGGCTGGGACGTGGGCGGCTCCGGCTTTCGGATCGTGCTCGGCGCCGACGTCCCGGAGATGGCCCGCACCCATCTCGGCGGCGACGTCCGGGACTTCCTCGCCGACCACGGCCTGACCACGGCCGACATCACCGCATGGGTGTGCCACCCCGGCGGCCCCAGGGTGCTGGAGGCAGTCGCCGAGACGCTGGACCTGCCCGCCGGCGCCCTCGACATGACCTGGCGCTCCCTGGCCGCGACCGGGAACCTGTCCTCGACGTCGGTGCTGCACGTGCTGCGCGACACGATCGCCGCTCGGCCAAAACCCGGGACCCCGGGCCTGATGATCGCGATGGGTCCCGGGTTCTGCTCCGAACTCGTCCTGGTGGAGTGGTAGGTCGCGATGTATTGGTATTTCGCCCTGGTCGGCCTGGTCGCCCTCGAACGGCTCGCCGAACTCGTGGTCGCGCGGCGCAACCTGGCCTGGAGCCTGGCTCGGGGCGGCGTGGTCAGCGGGCGGGGACACTATCCGCCGATGGTCGTGCTGCACGTGGGTCTGCTGGCCGCATGCGTACTCGAAGTCGGCCTGGCCGACCGGCCGTTCCTTCCCGCGCTCGGGTGGACCATGGTCGCGCTCACGGTGGCCGCGCAGGCGTTGCGCTGGTGGTGCATCACCGCGCTCGGGCCGCACTGGAATACCCAGGTCGTGGTCGTGCCCGGGTCGCCGCTGATCCGGCGCGGGCCGTATCGGCTCTCCTGGCTGCGCCACCCCAACTACGTCGCGGTGGCGGTCGAGGGCGCGGCGCTGCCCCTGGTGCACGGCGCCTGGATCACCGCGCTTGCCTTCACCACCCTCAACGCCGCGTTGATGGTGGTCCGGATCCGCTGCGAGTCGGCAGCGTTGTCGGCGGCGACCGCGTGATCGACCTGCTCGTCGCGGGTGGTGGGCCGGCGGGGTTGGCCACCGCGATCCACGGCGCGCTCGCGGGGCTGCGTGTGGTGGTGGTCGAACCGCGCCCGATGCCGGTGGACAAGGCGTGCGGCGAGGGGCTGATGCCGGCGGGGGTGGCCGCGCTCGCCGCGCTCGGGGTGGCGCCCGCCGGGCGGCCGTTGGCCGGGATTCGGTACGTGGACAGCCGGCACGCGGTGGAGGCGCGGTTCCGGGCCGGGCCGGGGCTCGGGGTGCGCCGGACCACGCTGCACGCGGCGCTGTACGAACGAGCCCTGGCCCTCGGCGTGGAGCACCGGATCGGCCGGGTCGGCGAGGTCCGCCAGGACGCGCACTCGGTGACCGCGGCCGGATCGACCGCACGCTGGCTCGCGGCGGCCGACGGCCTGCACTCGCCCGTGCGGGCCGCGCTCGGCCCCCCGCCGCGCGATCGGCGGGAGCGGCGGTACGGGCTGCGCCGGCACTACCGCATCGCGCCGTGGACCGATTTCGTCGAGGTGCACTGGTCGCCGCGCGGCGAGGCGTACGTGACTCCGGTCGGCCCGGACCTGGTGGGCGTCGCCATGCTCGGCCCGCGCGGTCGCACCTACGCCGACCACCTCGCCGCATTCCCGGCCCTGCGCGAACGGCTCGCGGACGCGGCGGGCGGCGAGGTACGCGGCGCGGGACCGCTGCGCCGGCGGGTGCGCAGCCGCGTTGCGGGCCGGGTGCTGCTCGTGGGCGACGCGGCCGGCTACACCGACGCGCTCACCGGCGAGGGCGTCGCGCTGGCCCTGGCCTCGGCCCGCGCCCTGGTCGCGGCCGTGCGGGCGGGCCGCCCCGAGCGCTACGAGCGCGACTGGCGCCGCCTCTCCCGCCGCCACCGCGTACTCACCGAAGCCCTCCTCACCGCCCGCGCCCACCCCCGAACCGCCCGCCTGATCGTCCCCGCCGCCCACCGCCTCCCCACCGCCTTCACCACAATCGTCAACGCCCTCGCCTGACCGGTCGGCGAGCAGGCCGAAACCGCGAGGCGCTGCCACCGTCCGCCGAGCGTTGGGTGCGGGGGCGGGCAGGGCTTTCCGGATTCGGGTTCGGCGTTG
The DNA here is from genome assembly GCF_053618075.1 of Embleya sp. NPDC055664. NCBI lineage: Bacteria > Bacillati > Actinomycetota > Actinomycetes > Kitasatosporales > Streptomycetaceae > Embleya > Embleya sp. NPDC055664. Next base: position 216,811 of record NZ_JBSHGZ010000004.1, on the reverse strand, counting down.
TTTGGGTGCGCGGTTACCCCGTTGCCGTTGCCAGGGCTCGGCACAGTGCTGTCAGGGCCGCCGGGTATGTGTGGTCCGGGGGTGTGGCGTAGCCGACTACCAGGCCGTCGCGGGCTGGGGAGTCGGTGTCGGGGTGGCGGAAGGTGGACAGGGCGTCCAGGGCCAGGCCCTCGCGTTCGGCCGCGGCGATGGCGGCCGGCTCGGTGCCGGGAGGTAGTTGCAGCACCGCGTGCAGGCCGGCGGCGATTCCCGTGGCGCTCACCTGCGGCGCGTGTTCGGCCAGCGCCGCCACCAGGTGGTCCCGGCGGGCCCGATAGCGCTGCCGCATCCGGCGGATGTGCCGGTCGTAGTGGCCGCCCTCGATGAAGTCGGCCAGCGTGAGCTGATCGGTGACCCCGGCCCACGCCTCGCGCTGCCCCTTCACCGCGAGCACGTCCTCGACCAGGTGCCCGGGCAACACCATCCAGCCGAGCCGAATCGCGGGGGACAGGCTCTTGCTCACCGAACCGACGTAGATCACCCGGTCCGGATCCATGCCCTGGACCGCGCCCACCGGCCGCCGGTCGTAGCGGAACTCCCCGTCGTAGTCGTCCTCCACCACGATCCCGCCGGCCGCCCGCGCCCAGTCGAGCGCGGCGACCCGACGCTCCGGCGGCAGCGGCCCGCCCGTGGGGAACTGGTGGGCCGGAGTGAGTACCGCCACCCGCGCCCGCGCCAACGCGGCCGACCCGGCCGTGTCGGCGCCGTGCTCGTCGATCGCCAGCGGCAACGTGCGCACCGACGCCGCGGCCAGGATGGAGCGATGGAAGGCGAGGCCGTACGCCTCCACCGCGGCCGGCCCCCGCAACACCCCGCCGAACAACAACCGCAACGCATGCGCGAACCCGGAGCAGACCACGATCCGGTCCGGATGGGTACGCACGCCCCGCACCCGCGCGAGGTAGTCCGCCAGCGCGGCCCGCAACTCCGGGCGCCCCTGCGGATCCCCGGGCCCGAACGCCTCGCTCGGCGCCGCGTTCAACGCCCGTCGCGCCGACGCCACCCACGCCGCGCGCGGGAAGGACGCCGCGTCGGGCTGCCCCTGGCGCAGGTTGTACGTCGGCCCCGCCGGATTCCCGGCGACCGGCCGCACCCTGGCCCGCCGGCGCGGCGCGGCCAACGGCTCGGCCCGCCGGGCCACCCGCGTCCCGGACCCCTGCCGCGCGGTCAACCAGCCCTCGGCGACCAACTCCGCGTACGCGTCGGCGACGGTGTTGCGCGCGATGCCCAGATCCGCCGCGAGCGAACGATACGGCGGCAACGGCGTGTCCGGCCCCAGCCGTCCGCTGCGGATCGCCTCCCGGATCGCCCGGATCAACCCGGCCCGCCGCCCGCCCGCCCCGGACACCTCCAGATGCAGATCCCGCCCGATCCACCGGGCCGGATCGTCCGCGATCGGCGTGCTCATGGCCTCATCGTATGCATCCCACGAACACCGCCCCCGCACCACCGCCACCCGCCGACGGGTAGCCCGGCCCGCCGGGCCCGCTATGGCTTGCGGGCGACCGCGCCGAGGACCAGGCGTTGGCTGACCGTGAGGTCGGCCTCGTCGACGGGCTCCTCCGGGCGCCACAGGTCGACGTACACCAGCCCCGGGTCGGCCGGCTCCAGGCCGTCGAGGTAGGCGGCGATCTCCGCGCGCTCGCGGAACCGGCCGCTCTTGTGCGAGCCCTGCATGACCCGCTCCATCTGCTCCGACTCCGGACCGCTGCGCAGGAAGTGGGTCAGGAACAGCCAACTCCCGGACGGCAGCGCGTCGAGATAGGTGCGCAGCAGGCCGGCCGGGTCCTCGTCGTCGTTGATGTGGTGGATGACGCCCAGCAACATCAGCGCGACCGGCCGATCGAAGTCGATCAGGCGCAACACCTCGGGGTTCTTCAGGATCGACCCGGGCTCACGCAGGTCGGCCGTGATCACCGTGGTCCGCTCGTTCTCGGCCAGCAGCGCACGACCGTGCGCGAGCACGATCGGGTCGTTGTCGACGTAGACCACGGTGCTGTCCGCCGCCACCGCCTGGGCGACCTGGTGGGTGTTCTGCGCGGTCGGCAACCCGGACCCGATGTCGAGGAACTGCCGGACACCCTGCTCGACCAGGAAGCGCACGCCCCGGTGCAGGATGCGCCGATGCGCACCGGCGTCGCGCGCGAGGTCGGGCGCCACCGCGATCAGCTTCCGGGCCACCTCGCGGTCGGCGGCGTAGTTGTCCTTGCCGCCGATCAGGAAGTCGTAGATGCGGGCGACGCTGGGCACGGTGACGTCGATGCCGGCCGGCGCGGGCGCGCCCTCCGGGTCGGTCGACCACAGTCGGGATTCCGCGTTCTCGGTCATGATCTCAACACCTCGTGGTCGCCGGAGGGGCCGAACGGCTCACCGCCGATGGTAGGCGGCGACCGGCGGGCTCTCGCGGTCGACTCCCTTGCCGCACGCGGGAGTTCGCGATCGGCGGAGGGGACGAGTCGGCCGATGTCCGCACTTTGCGGGATCGGCCGGGGTGTCGAGGTGGTGTTTCGGCGCGGGGATTGCGCCGGGTACGGACGGAGGGCGCCGCCGTGGCGGTCCGTCCGTACCCGGGGTCCTGCCTCTTAGTCCAGGTAGTCGCGCAGCACCTGGGAGCGGGACGGGTGGCGCAGCTTGGACATCGTCTTCGACTCGATCTGCCGGATGCGCTCGCGCGTCACCCCGTAGACCTTGCCGATCTCGTCCAGCGTCTTGGGCTGTCCGTCGGTGAGCCCGAAGCGCATCGAGATCACCCCGGCCTCGCGCTCGGCGAGGGTGTCCAGGACCGAGTGCAGCTGCTCCTGGAGCAGGGTGAAGCTGACCGCGTCGGCCGGTCGGATCGCCTCGGTGTCCTCGATCAGGTCACCGAATTCGCTGTCGCCCTCCTCGCCGAGGGGGGTGTGCAGCGAGATCGGCTCGCGCCCGTACTTCTGGACCTCGACGACCTTCTCCGGCGTCATGTCGAGTTCCTTGGCCAGCTCCTCCGGGGTGGGCTCGCGGCCCAGGTCCTGGAGCATCTGGCGCTGCACGCGGGCGAGCTTGTTGATCACCTCGACCATGTGGACCGGGATGCGGATCGTCCGCGCCTGGTCGGCCATGGCCCGGGTGATCGCCTGCCGGATCCACCAGGTGGCGTAGGTGGAGAACTTGAAGCCCTTCGTGTAGTCGAACTTCTCGACCGCACGAATGAGACCGACATTGCCCTCCTGGATCAGGTCCAGGAAGAGCATGCCGCGGCCGGTGTAGCGCTTGGCCAGCGAGACCACCAGGCGGAGGTTGGCCTCCAGGAGGTGGTTCTTGGCCCGCTTGCCGTCCTCGGCGACGAGTTCCAGCTCGTGCCGGAACTGCGGGGTCAGGCCGGGCTCGGTGTCCAGCTTCTCCAGCGCGAACAGGCCGGCCTCGATGCGCTTGGCGATCGACACCTCCTGCTCGGCGTTGAGCAGCGAGACCTTGCCGATCAGCCGCAGGTAGTCCTTGACCGGGTCCGCGGTGGCACCCGGCGTGGTGACCTGCTGCTGCGGGGCGTCGTCCTCATCGGTGGTGAGAACGAAACCGCTGGGCCCGACCTCGGGGGCCACGGCGTCGCCGGGCTCGTCGAACAGATCCTCTTCGACCAACGCCTCGTCGCCGTCCTTGGGGACACTCGGCTCGACGGGGGTCGTCTCGGTGGTGGTGGTGGACGTCGTCTTCTTGGCCGCGGTCTTCTTCTTGGCTGCGGCCTTCTTCGGCTTCGGAGCAGATTCCACGACGGACTCTCCCGATTCCGTTGCCGCGGGCGTGACTTGCGCGGGCAAGGTCTCTGTGTTCTTGACACGGGTTGAGCGCGTGGATAGCGTCTTCTTGACAGATCGCCGAGTTGTGGCTACGTCTCTCCGTTGGGTCTCTTTGACCGGGTTGACGGTCAACGTCACACCCGCCTCGTCAAGAACCTCGTTGAGGCTACGGAGGATGCTCTTCCACTGCGTCGCAGGGATGGCATCCGTTTCGAAGGCTCGGCGTATGTCCTCGCCGGTAATCGATCCTTCGGCACGGCCGCGCTCGATGAGCGCCACCAGAGATTCCGATTCGGCGATTCTGTTGGGAAGCGTGCTGGACGAGCTCGGGGTCACAAATAACCTCTCGGTTCACGCGGGCATGCTGCGGCGCCGCAACTACACCGAATCGATGACGGATCCGCGGGACCGGACCCGTCGGCGCTGCCGGCGCCACTCAAGGCATCGCTCCGATCGGTACAAGTGTTACGCCTCCACGAGGGTGACCTGGGTCACGTCGGTCCGCAGCGGCTTCGAGCGGTTGGTCCCCCAGTGTGCGGGACGGTCCGGTGATCTGCGTGATCGTGCCGATGGGCCCGGGTTTCCGGGCTCGGGCGCGGTCGCACACGCCTGCCGGGCCGGGGATCGGCGGCGACCGGATGCCGGTGGGACGAGACGGATGTTCGGGGAGGGTGGGGTCGGAGGGACAGGACAGGGACCGGTCGTCGGCGTCGGGGTCGCTCGGACGATCCCGAACCTGTCTTGAGAATGCCCGCCCTCGGGCGCGTTACGCCCGCGAAGTCGGGGGCCGCCGCCGGGCGTCGGGCTCCGGCGGGTGGGCCGGTGGGGGCCCGGGCCTGGGCGTGGCGGAATGCGGCGGCCGGACATTTTTGCGCGGCGCTGCGGCGGTAATGCGCGGGGTGGTGCGGGCCGCCGGGAATCGGGTGTCGGGCGGGATCGGTATTCATCGGCTGTTCGGGTGGTTACGGTTGCGCGCGATTGTTTTGCGGCGGGATGGATATCCGGTGCGCCGCGCCGGCGAAAGAGTGAATTCGGGCGGATGGTTTCGGCGGTCGATACCGAGCGTGCCGCTTTCGGATGCGATGGGTGAGCGCGGTGATTCGGCGGGCGGCACCGGGAATGCGGTCGGGTGATTGCGGGCCGGATTCTTTTGCCTTCTGCGGCGTCGCGGGCGGGACATCCGGCGGGGCGTCGGGAATTCGGTCAGGGGCGTGCGGGCGGGCCCGTCCGCGGTGTGTCGGACGGGCCCGGCGGGTGGGTGGTCGGGGGTCAGGGTGTCCAGGCGCCGGTGGGGGCGGCCGAGCGCACGAACTCGGTGAAGTCGCGGGCCGGGCGGCCCAGCACGCGCGGGACGCCGTCGGAGATCGCGGCCTCCAGGCCGCGGTGGATGCTGCCCAGGGCGGAGGTCCACATGGCCACCTCGACCTCGGGCACACCCTGGGCGATCAGGGCGGCGGCGTACTCGTCGGGGTCGGCGGCCACGTAGTCGGCCCGCCGACCGCCGGCGGCGGCGATCTCGGCCAGCGCGGCGTCGAAGGTCAGCGCCCGGGGGCCGGACAGTTCGTAGGTCTCGCCGTCGTGGCCGGGATCGAGCAGGGCGGCGGCGGCCACGGCGCCGATGTCCTCGGTGTCGACGAAGGACACCGCCGCGGTGCCGGTGGGCAGGACCAGCTCGCCCGCGCGGATGCCGTCGCGGAACAGGCCCTCGCTGAAGTTCTGCGCGAACCACCCCGGGCGCAGGATCGTCCACGCCGGGCCGGCGCCGCGCACGGCGGCCTCCAGGTCGAGTCGGGCCCGCGTGGCCGGATCGTCCGCGGCGAAGTAGCCGGGGGTGTCGACGCCCCGCGCGGAGAGCAGGACGATGCGCTCGACGCCGGCGGCGACCGCCCGACGCACGAAGGCGGGACCGGCCTCGGCGCCGTCCAGCGGGACCAGGTAGACGGCACGGACGCCGTCCAGGACCCGGTCCCAGGTGCTCTCGTCGGACCAGTCGAAGGGCACCTCGGTGGATCGGGAGGCGACCCGGACGTCGGCGCCCCGGGCGCGCAGGGCGGCGGCCACGCGGCTGCCGGTCTTGCCGGTGCCGCCCAGGACGAGGATCGGGTGCTGCGATGCGGGTCGGGTCGTGGTTGTCATGCGTCCAGCCTGCTTCGCGCGCCGCCCGGCAACCATGGGTGAGAAGCCGGGAAGCATGTGCGTGCGTCCGGACCTCGTCCGCCGCGCGGTTTCGCGGCGGGTTGGTACTACGCGGCGCGGTGGTGGGCGGTGCGGTGGGCCGACGGGCTCAGGCCGCGGACCCGTTTGAAGGCGGTGCTGAACGCGAACGCGTCCGCGTAGCCGACCCGGCGGGCCACGGCGGCGACCGTGGCGTCGGGTTCGGTGAGCAGTTCGGCGGCCAGGGCCATCCGCCACTCGGTCAGGTACGTGAGCGGGGGTTGGCCGACGCGGGCGGTGAAGCGTTCGGCGAGCGAGGTGCGGGACACGCCGGCCTCGGCGGCCAGGGCGGCGATCGTCCAGGGGCGGGCCGGGGCGTCGTGTACGGCGCGCAGGGCGGCGCCCACGATCGGATCGGCCAGGGCCAGGTACCACTGCGGGGCGTGCGCCTCGGGGAGGTCGAACCAGGCACGCAGCGTGCAGGCGAGCAACCAGTCGAGCAGGCGGTCGAGCACGACCTGTTGGCCCGGCCGGTCGGCGGCGACCTCGGCGGAGAGGAAGTCCAGGAGTTGATGGTCGCCGTCGGGGTCCGGCACCACCAGCAGGTCGGGCAGCGCGGTGGGCAGCCGGCGGCCGATGTCGGTGTGCGCGCGGTAGGCGCCCGAGATCAGCTCGGTCGGCGCGTCGGTGGCCGGGTCGGTGGGTGCGTCGGCAACGAAGGTGAACGGGGCCGGGCCGCGGACCACCGCGGTGTCGCCCGGGCGCAGCGGACGCGACGGGCCGCCCTCGGGCACGATGCGGCCGCCGCCGCGCACGAGTGCGCAGACGGTCAGCGGCGTGCGGCAGTCGAGCCGGACGGACCCCGCCGGGGGCACGATCCGCCGGTCGAACAGGGCCTCGTCAGCCCTGATCCCGCGCAGCAGGTCGGCCAATCCATCCATGGGAAGAGCCTAGCCGGCGGGGTGGGTGACCGGCGCCGGTGGGCGGGGGACGGGGCGGCGACCGTGGCGAAATTTGCCGTGAATCGGGATGAGTCGGGCTTCGGTGGGGTGTGCGATGTTGCTCATTCGTGCGTGAAACTGCTATCAAATGAATAGTTTCAAGCATGTGAGTGCAGCAGTGCGCAGCACTGCGCATCGTCCGAGCACCCCGGGAGCGCCATGACGACCGTCAGTCACACCTCCGCCGAGATCGCCACCCAGCCCGCTCTGTGGGCCCGCGCCGCCGCGCTCGCGGGGCAGTGCACGGGGCTGCCGAAGAGCGGCGAGCGGGTCGCGGTCGTCGGCTGCGGGACGTCGTGGTTCATCGCGCAGGCGTACGCGGTGTTGCGCGAGCGGGCCGGGCTCGGCGTCACCGACGCCTTCGCGGCCTCGGAGTTCCCCGGCGTACGGGACTACGACCGGGTGGTTGCGCTGAGCCGCTCGGGCACCACGACCGAGGTGTTGCGGTTGCTCGCGGAGGTGCGCGGCAAGGTCGCCACGACCGCGATCACCGGCCCGCCCGGCACGCCGATCACGACCGCGGCGGACGAGATCGTGATGCTCGACTTCGCCGACGAGCGTTCGGTCGTGCAGACCCGGTTCGCCACCACGGCGCTCGCGTTGTTCCGCGCGCATCTGGGCGAGGACCTGGCCGCGGCGGTGCGGGACGCGGAGACCGCCGTCGCCTGGGAGCCGGACGCGGCGTTCGTGGCCGCCGAGCAGTTCACCTTCCTCGGCTCGTCGTGGTCGGCGGGGCTGGCCGCCGAGGCCGCGCTGAAGATGCGCGAGGCGGCGGGGGCGTGGACGGAGAGCTACCCGGTGATGGAGTACCGGCACGGGCCGATCAGCATCGCCGCGCCGAACCGGGTCACGTGGGTGTTCGGTCCGGTGCCGGAGGGGCTGGCCGAGCAGGTCGCGGTCACCGGCGGCACCTTCGTGGCCGGCTCCCTCGACCCGATGGCCGAGCTGATCCGGGTACAAAAGCTCGCGGTCGCGATCGCGGAGAGCCGGGGGCTGAACCCGGACGAGCCGAGGCACCTCACCCGGTCCGTGGTGTTGGGCGCGTCGTGACGGACGTCGGGCGCGGGCCGGCGGGGCGGGCGTCGTGATCGTCACGGTGACGCCGAATCCGGCCTGGGATGTCACCTACCACCTGGAACGACTGGACCGGCACGGGGCGAACCGGCCGGCGTCGGTCGGCGGGCGGGCCGGCGGCAAGGGGATCAACGTCACGCGGGTGTTGCGCTCGCTCGGGGTCGCGGTCGTGGCGGTGGCGCCGCTGGGCGGGCCGACGGGCGAGCGAATACGGGCCGACCTGGCCGCCGCGGACATCGCGTTGACCTCGGTGCCGGTGGTGGGCGAGACGCGGTGCACCACGACGATCGTGGAGACCGCCTCGGGCGGCGCGACGTCGCTCAACGAACTCGGCCCCTCGCGGACCGCCGAGGAGTGGGCGCGGGTGGTCGCCGCGGCGGCCGAACTGCTGCCCGCCGCCTCGGCGTTGGTGCTCTCCGGAAGTCTGCCGCCGGGGGTGCCGGAGGGCGGTTACGCGGAGCTGGTCACCCGGGCGCGGGCGGCGGGCGTGCCGGTGTTGTTGGACGCCTCGGGGCCGGCGCTGCTCGCGGGGGTGGCGGCCGGGCCGGATGTGGTCAAGCCGAACGCGGACGAGTTGCGCGCGGCGACCGGGGAGAGTGATCCGCTGCGCGCGGTGGCCCGGTTGGCGGCGCGGACGGGGTCCGGCGGCGCGGTGGTCGCGTCGTTCGGTCCGGGCGGGATGTTGGCCGCCTCCGACGCCGGGTGGTGGCGGGCGGTGCCGCCGGAGTCGGTGCACGGCAACGCCACCGGCGCCGGGGACGCGGCGGTCGCGGCGCTGGCCCGGGGGCTGGCCGAGGGAGTGCCGTGGCCGGAGCGATTGCGCGACGCGGTGGCCCTGTCGGCGGCGGCGGTGGCCGCGCCGCTGGCCGGGGACGTGGACGGCGAGCTGTACCGGGCCTGGCGGCCTCGGGTGCGGGTGGACGCGGTGGCGCCGCCGGCGTAGGGCGCGGGCGGCGCGGTGGTGACGGTTGTGGTGCCGGGCGGGATCGTTCCAGAGGAGTTGTGCGATGGGCTTGACCTCGACGGGGATACTGACCGACGCGGCGCGGGCGGACGGGGTGGGGGTGGCCGCGTTCAACGTGATCACCCTCGAACACGCCGAGGCGGTGGTGACGGCCGCCGAGCGGGCCGGGCTGCCGGTGGTGGTGGCGATCAGCGAGAACGCGGTGAAGTTCCGGGGCGGGCGGCTGGGACCGCTCGCGGCCGCGTGCCGGGTGCTGGCGGAGGAGGCCGAGGTGCCGGTGGCACTGCACCTGGACCACGTCGAGTCGGTCGAGCTGCTGGCGGCGGCCGAGGGCACCGGGATCGGCTCGGTGATGTTCGACGCCTCGCGGCTCGGCTACGCGGACAACGTGGCGGCGACGGCCGACGCGGTGGCCTGGGCGCATGCTCGCGGCATCACCCTGGAGGCCGAACTCGGCGAGGTGGGCGGCAAGCCGGGCCATCCCGCGCTGGACGCACACGCGCCCGGGGCGCGCACGGATCCGGCCGAGGCGGCGGCATATGTACAGGCGACCGGGGTGGACGCGTTGGCCGTCGCGGTCGGCAGCAGCCACGCGATGCTCGATCGCACCGCCACGCTCGACCACGACCTGATCGCCCGGCTGCGCGAGGCGGTCGGCGTCCCGCTGGTGCTGCACGGCTCGTCGGGCGTGCCGGACGAGGAACTGCGGGCGGCGGTGTCGGCCGGGATGACCAAGATCAACGTCGGTACGGCGCTGAACATCGCCTACACCGGCACGCTGCGCGAGCACCTGGCGGCCACCCCCGGCAAGGCCGACCCGCGACCGGCGCTGTCCGCGTCGCGGGCGGCGATGGTCGACGCGGTCGGGGCCCTGCTGCGGGTGATCACCGCGAAGCGGTGAACCCGGCGGGTCGGGCCCGCCCGGTGCTCGTGCGGTGATCGAGCGCCGGGGGGCGGCCCGGCGCTCGCCGGGTCAGCCGAAGAGCCACGTGCTCAGCCGCGACCACCACGTGGTGGGCAGCGGCGGGAGCAGCGGCTCCGGCGGGCGGGTCGCCCGGTCGGGGCGGGCGGGGCGGACCCACTCGGCGGGTTCCACCAGGGGTACCGGGGTGAAATCGACCGGCAGCGAGGTCAGGTAGCGGGCCCAGGTGGCGGCGTGCCAGGCGGGCGGCTGGTCCGGGTGGGCCAGTCGGATGTCGGGCAGCCGGCTGTTGAGGGTGTCGATCGCGGTGTCGGTGATGGCCCGGCCGATGTCCTGTCCCGGGCACAGGTGCGCGCCGCCGCTGAACGCCAGGTGGGCCCGGTTGTGATGGACGGGCACGGTGAGGTCGGTACGGATCTGCGGGTCGACGTTGCCGGCCATCACGCCGAGCACCAGCAGGTCGCCGGCCCGGATCCGCCGCCCGCCCAGCTCGGTGTCGACCAGCGCCCAGCGACCCGGGATGACCCACAACGGTGGTTCGTCCCACAGGACCTGCTCGACGGCGTCGGGCAGGCTCAGCCGGGCGCCGGCCAGCGAGGCGGCGAACCGGTCGTCGGTGAGCACCACCCGCAGGGTGTTGGCGATCAGCGCGATGGTCAGTTCGTTGGCGGCGACCATCACGAGCCTGAGGTGGTGCAGGACCTCGTCCTCGGACAGCCGGTTCGGGTGCTCGATCAGCCAGGACGGGAAGTCGGCGGCCGGCTCGCGGCGTTTGCGGTCGGCCAGATCGCGCAGCGTCTGCAGGATGAACTCGTTGGATTCCAGGGCGCGTTCGCTCTGCATCATCAACTCGGCGCTGGCCTGCACCAGTTGCGGACCCATCTCGTCGGGCAGTCCGTACAGCTGCGCGATGACGAGCATCGGCAACTGCTGGGCGAACTGGGCGACCAGGTCGGCGTGGCCGTCGGCGGCGATCCGGTCGATCAGGTCGTGCGACAGGCGTTGCACGTGTTTGCGGATGCCGCGCCGGTCGAACCGGTCCAGACTCTCCGTGACCACCGAGCGCAACCGCTGGTGTTCGGCGCCGTCGCTGGAGACGCAGTCGGGGCGATACTCCATGATCGGCAGGATCGTCGCGTCCGGCGGGATCCGGCCCTCGCGCCAGTCGCGCCAGTTGCGCGCGTCCCGGGAGAACCGGCTCGGCGTGCGCATGACCTCGAGATTCTCCCGGTAGCCGAGCACCAGCCAACCGGGGAAATCGCCGTCGACCAGGATCGGGGCGACCGCCCCGTATTCGGCGCGCAGTCGTTCGTACGCGGCACCCGGATCCGCGATGGTCTCCGGACCGTACAACCGCGTGATGCCCTCGGTGGCCGTCGCGCCCGCGTGCGCGGGGCAACCGGGCGGCGGAACGGGGGGAGGAGCGGTCATGGCGTCTCCCGGTTCGTGGTGAGCGTGTGGAGGTATTGCATGAGCGCCATCAGCACATCCCGGCTGGAACCTCGGTCGCGAGCGTCGCAGTCGACCATCGGTACGGTGTCGTCGAGGTCGAGCGCGCCGCGCAGTTCGTCCATGGAGTAGATCGGCGACTCGGGGAACGTGTTGATCGCGACCACGAACGGCACGCCGCGATCCTCCAGGCGGCCCATCACGTCGAAGCACACCTCCAGACGCCGGGTGTCGACCAGCACCACGGCGCCCAGCGCCCCGTCGAACAGGCCGTTCCACAGGAACCAGAAGCGTTCCTGCCCGGGGGTGCCGAACAGGTAGAGCACCAGGCGCTCGTTGAGGCTGATCCGGCCGAAGTCCATCGCCACCGTCGTGGTGGTCTTGGCCTCGACGCCCGCGAGGTCGTCGATGCCGACGCCCGCCTGGGTCATCGTCTCCTCGGTGGTGAGGGGACGGATCTCGCTGACCGCGCCGACGAGGGTGGTCTTGCCGACCCCGAATCCGCCGACGATCACGACTTTGACCGCGGCGGCGGCCGTCGCGGGCAGCATGTCCTCGGGACGCGGCCCGACGAGGGTCTCAGAGCCGTTGTAGTCCATGCATCACCGCCTTGAGGAGATCGATGTCGGGCAACGACGCGGCCGGGATCGGGGCCCGGGCCTCCAACTCGCCCGCGGTCACCATGTCCGCGAGCACCAGGGTCAGGACGCTGGTGGGTAACCGCATGTGGGCGGAGATCTCCGCCATCGACAATGGTTGTTCGCACATCCGCACGATCGCGGCGGGCTCGGGGCCCATCCCGCGGGTGGGTGTGTGCTTGGCGACGAACAGCGTCACGAGGTCCAACCGGCCGGGGTCGTCCGGGTTCTCCCCGACCAGGTACAGCCGTTCGGGGTAGGGAACGCGCCGTGTGCGCCGCGGCACGGTCACGGGAAGGCCCCGTCGTGGCGTGGCGGACTGGTGAGGTGTTCGCCGATGCGGATCACCAGGTCGCGCATGCGGTGGCCGAGCAGGCCGGTGTCCACCTGTCCGTCGGCGAGCACCGCGAGGTAGGCGCCGGCGCCGGCGGCCATCATGTAGAAGTAGCCGCCGTTGACCTCGATCACCACCAGCCGCATCCGCCCGTCCCCCTTGGGGAATTCGGCGGCCACCGCGGCGGCCAGGCTCTGCAGGCCGGCGCACGCGGCGGCGAGCCGGTCGGCGGTGTCGGCGGCGGTGTTGTGCTGGGCCATCCGCAGGCCGTCGGCGGACAGCAGCACGATGTAGCGCGTGAAGGGCACGCTCTTCGCGAGGTCGGAGAGCATCCAGTCCATGTTGGGTCGGTACGCCGTCATCGGTATCCCCCGTCGTCCCACGAGTTTTCGCCCGCCTCGGATCGTCGTTCCTTGGGCGGCGGTTCGCCGTTGATGCCGCTGAGGAAGGCGTCCAGGCCCAGTCCCGGCGGGGTCTCGTCGACGCTCGGGGCGGCGGCGGGAGTCGTCGGCTTGGCCGCGCGGTGTCCGCGCGTGCCACCGGCGCGGGGCACCGTACCCAGGCCGCGTCGGCGGCGCTGGGGCAGACCGTTCGCGCCGAACTCGGTGTGCGCCGGCGTCTCGGTCATCAGGTCGTGCAGGGACGGGAGTTCGTCCAGGTGCGACAGATGCTCGGGCATCGGGTACATCGGCGGCACGTTCGCGGTGATCTGGTTCTGCGGGATGACCACGACGGCGCGCACGCCGCCGTAGGCCGACGGACGCAACATCACCTTGAAGTTGTAGGTGTGCGCGAGGCGGGCCACCACGGTCAGGCCCAGCCGGGGGGTCTCGCCCAGGTCGCCGAGGTTGAGCGCGTCGCCGTCCAGGGACAGGATGCGCTCGGCGCGGCGGCGGGCCTCCTCGCTCAGGCCGACGCCGGCGTCCTCGATCTCGACCGCGATGCCGCTCTGCACCTCGGTCGTGCTCAGGTGCACGGTGGTCGAGGGCGGCGAGTATCGGGTGGCGTTGTCGAGGAGTTCGGAGATCGCGTGGATCAGCGGTTCGACGTGCTGGGCGATCACCGCGACCTCGACGACCGACGACAGTTTGACCCGGCGGTAGTCGAGGATGCGCGACATCGCGCCGCGCAGCACGCTGTACATGCCGATGTCGGTCTCCCACTGGCGGCCCGGGCGGGCGCCGCCGAGCACCGCGATGCTGTCGGCCATGCGGCCGATCAGCGCGTTGCCGTGGTCGAGGTGGAGCAGGTCGCGGAAGACCACCGGGTCGTCGCCGTGCCGGTCCTCCATGTCCCGCATGTCCTGGGCCTGTTGGTGGATGGTGGCCTGGACGCGGCGGGCGATGTTGACGAACGCGCGCTGGGCGGACTCGCGCAGGTCCTCCTCGGCGCTGACGGTGTCGATCACCGAGCGGATCACGTTGCGGTGCGCGATGGCGAACTCGGTCGGCTCCTCGGGGTGCGGCGCGACCTTGCGCATCACCTCGGGCACCGGTTCGCCCATCTGCAGTCGGCCGATCGCCTCGGGCAACATCTCCTCGGAGAGCCGGATCATCTCCGACTCCTGCTCGGCGAGTCGGCGGCGCAGGCCGATCTGTTGCTGCTGGAGCCTGGTGTGCAGTTGTGCGATCGTGCGCCCGCGCCTGCCCGCCTCCGCGGCGCACACGGCGACGGCGACGGTCGCGAGTCCGCCGCACAGGGCCACCGCCGGGCGGGCCTGGTCGGAGACCGCGGCCACGGCCGCGGCCGCGCACACGGCTGTCACGAGGAAGGGGAGGATCCAGACGAGGGCCGGCCGTCGGCCTCCGGGGGACGATCCAGCGAGAACCATCGGCATCCTCGAAAAAGGTCGGAATCGAATCGTGCGGGTGTCCTGCGGACCGCTCGGCGGATCGGGCCGCCGATGGCAAGTTCTGGTGCGCTCGCGGCCGGTGCCGGTGCCCGAAGGGCGATCCGAGCCACCGTCGCGGGCGCCAGGCTACGCGGATGCTCGGGGCGGATCGGTTGTGTGGCCCACAAGCCCCTCGAACGGGTGAATCCGGTCCGAAGAGGCCATCGATCATCGCGGACGCGATAAGGAATCGCGGCCGATTCCCGTCGTCCGTCGGCCGGTTCACGACGGTGGGTGGCAGCTGGTTCGCGACCGCCGGCAGAGGTGGGTTCGCGATCGTGCGCGAGGGGCGCCCGACATGCCGCAGCCGACCCCGCCCGGGGACACGGGCGGGGTCGGCTGCGGTCGGGAACGGTGCGGCGTGCCGCGTTACTTCAGCGGCGCGGTCAGGGGTGTGCCGTCGGTGCGCTTGAGCAGGCAGGTCAGGTCCCGGTCGTGCTCATTGAGCCAGCTGCCGGACGTGGGTCGAAACGACAGCTTCGACAGCTCGATGGTGCTGTTGCGGCCGGCGGCGCCCGAGGTCAGCTCCGTGCACTTCGCGGTGATCTCGTCCTTGAACTTCATGCTCGTCGGAGGCAGCGAGTCGGGGATGGTGTACTCGCCCACCACCTCGGCGTCGTGCGGTGTGGTGCACGCGACGGTCAGGACGTCCTCGCCCTTTTGGTTGATGCAGTCGCCCTTGTGCAGCTTGACCATCTTGACCCGGCCCGGGCTGCTGATCGGGTTCGCGGTGCCGGCGGGCGGCCTGCTCGCCGACGGGTCGGTCTTCGCGGGCAGCGTCGGAGCCGGGGGCATCGTGATGATCGGGGGTTTGGACGCGGTCGCGGCCGGGGCGCTCTTGGTGTCCTTCTTGTCGTCGCTCTTGCCGAGGCAGCCGGACAGCAGCGTGGTGGCGACCAGGACGGCGGCCGCGGCGCCCGCGGAGCGCGTGTGGAGCAGGGACGGAACGCGCATGGAAGATCTGAGCCTCTCGCTGGGGATTCGCCCAGAGTCTTTCGGAGGCCGGCATTCCGGTCTTCAGGGGAGTCCCTTGTCTCCTGTGTCTCCTGTGGACGGGGTCAGCCGTCGACGGGCGGGTTCTTGCTGCGCCGGTAGTGCCGGGCCACGCGGGCGCGGTTGCCGCATCCCGCCGAGCACCATTCGCGGCGCGGGTTGTTCCGGACGAAGTGCAGGATGCAGCCCGGGCCGTGACAGGCCCGCAGTTCGGTGCGGTCCGGGCCGGTGAGCAGGTCGACGGTGGCGCCGGCCAGTTCGGCCAGGACCGCGGTGATCGGGTCGGCCTCGGTGCGGGTGACGGCGGTCGGCCAGGTGAGCTCGCGCCACTGCGGGGCGGCGCGGGTATAGGTGTTCAGCCGCTCGACGGTGTCGGCGGCCGGCACGGTGTCGGTCATCGCGGCGGTGAGCAGGGCGCCGACGCAGTCGCGCAGGTCGAGGGCGCGGGCCAGGTCGTGCGCGTCCACGGCGAGCAGCGCGGCCTCGGACGGCGGGTTGCCCAGGCGCGGTGCCATGTCGCGCAGCCAGGCGGCCAGGTGCGCGGGCTCGGCCAGCCCCTCGTGCGGCGTGCCCCGTACCGCGTAGCGCGTATTGGCCAGCTCCACCGGCAGCGGTTCGCCGAGCAGGGGGGCGCCGCCGGGGTCGAGGTCCGCGATTCGTGTGCTCACGAAACTAATGCTACCGGGTCACGATATCCATGTGGATGGTCGTGGGGGTTGGGGACGGGGACGGCCGCGGATCCGGGGATGTGACGAGGGAGACATTTGCGGGGAACGAGTTGCGGGCCGGGTTGGTTCCCCGGTCCGAGGGTGGGTTCGGGGGTGGATTTTTGTTCGGTTATACAGGGGTTTGTCGGGCCTGTTTCGGGCTCGCGGGCGACGGTTTCGACCCCTGGCGGGCCTCCCTGTGGGGGGTGGGGCCAGCCCTACCCACAGAGGGAAGTGAGCACCATGGGGAATGTGTTGCCGAATCCCTAGGTTGGATCTGTCGGACCGAGGGGGTCCGCAGGGGGCCGAGGAGAGTCACGTGAACAACCGCAGCCGGGTCGCAGGGCAGGACACCACCAACTCGACGGCCCCCGGCACGGTCGCCTCCTTCGTTCGATTCGTGGTCTTCGGCGGGGGTACGGGACTGGCCTCCAGTGCCGCGCTCGTCGCGCTGAACGGGACCCTGCCGCTCGTCGTCACCAACGCCGTGGTCACCGCGGCCGGCACCGTCCTCGCCACCGAACTGCACAGCCGGTTCTCCTTCCGCGCGGGTCGGGCAAACCTCAAGGCGCACGTCCAGGCGGGCGGTTCGGCCCTGGTGGCCTACCTGTTCACCACCGCCGCGATGCTCGGGCTGCATGCGGTCCAGGCGGCGCCGAGCATCATGGTCGAGCAGGCCACCTACCTCACCGCCTCCGGTGTGGCGGGTCTGGCCCGGTTCGTGTTCCTGCGGCTCGCGGTGTTCGCCCGCCCGAGGGGCGCGTCGACCGTCACCTCCACCACCCGCACCCGCGTGCTGGGTCGCGACGCGCTCGTCGCCGCCGCCTGACCGATACTTCTCGGGCCCGCCCCGACTCCCGCTGCGCGGGGGTCGAGGCGGGCCCTTCGGCGTGCGCCTACTCGGCGGGCAGTCCGGACTCGCGCAGTCGGCGTCGGTGCGGCGGGAGCAGCAGTACCTCCAGGGCGTCGGCGCACGCCTGGGCCCGGTCGCGGAACCACGGGATGCGCTCGTCGGTCATCACCGCGGGGGTGGAGCGCACGGCGAGCGCGGCGTGCGCGTGGCCGGCGCGGTTCAGGATCGGTACGGCCAGGGTGCGTACCCCCGGTACCGACTCGCCGTCGTTGAGCGCGTAACCGATCGCTCGCGCCGCGTCCAACTGGGCCTGCAGCGCGACCGGGTCCACGATCGTGCGGTCGGTCTGCGGGGCGAGCGGGAGCAGGGGGGCCAGGCCGCCGTCGGCCGGGTCGGCCCAGGCGAGCAGGACCTTGCCCAGCGCCGTCGAGTGCAGCGGTCGGCGCAGGCCCAGGCCGGTGCCGGGCTGGACCGAGCTGCCGACCAGGACCAGGGCGTGCCGGCCGCTGCGGATGGCCAGGTCGGACGTCGCCGACGTGCGTCGGGACAGCTGTTCCAACTCCGGGGCGGCGTGGTGCAGGCCGCGCTGGTGGTAAGCGAGCAGGCCCAACTCGGCGACCACGGGACCGAGGCGGTAGCGGCTGGTGCGGTCGTCCTGGTCCAGGAAGCCCGCGCCGACCAGGGTCCGGGCGAGCCGATGCGCGGTGGACACCGACAGGCCCAGGCGGCGGGCGATGTCCGATGCGCTCAGGTCGGTGCCGCCGGCCCGGAAGCAGTGCAGGATGCCGAGGGCGCGCTGTACGGCCTGGGCGCCGGAGGGGGCGGTCGCCGGGCGGGGCGGGTCGGCGGTGTGCGAAGCGTCCGGGGCGGCGGCCGGCTCGGGTGTGGCGACCGGTTTGTGCGTGCCGGTCGGCCCGGGTGTGCCGGCGGGCTCGTGCACCGGGATCTTCGGAGTCTTCACTGGCTTCCCCAACTCGCCGTTCGACAGGCGGTTTTCACCATACGGCAAGGGCGTGGACCACTCCGCGCCACGGGGCGCGTCGGAGAGCGACGAGACATCCCACATCGTGGGAAGGTTTGATCGGGTGGCGCGGATCGTGCCAGGATCCACCCCGATGCGCCATTCGGCGCACCCGTGCCGGACGAATGCCGTGAGGAGGCCCGCGTGTCCGCAGTCGCGTCGTACACCGCGCCGCTCGCCGGCGTCCGGGCGCTGCTCACCAGCCGCCGGCACATCGACCTCGCGCGCGTCTCCAGCGCCGGCTGTCGCTGACCCGACCCGCGTTTCCTCGGGGCTTCCGGCTCGTCTTCCTTGACGGGTCCCTGCCCGACCCGGTGATGCCTTCGGTCCGCCCCGGTTTCGACCCGCGCGTCGGGTAGGTCTCGCCGACCCCTGTGTTCCACCCCCTTCTTGCCTCTTCTTGCCTCTTCCTTGCCCGGACCGGTTCGGTCCCGGGTCGATCCGCGCCGTGTCGAACCGGGCGCGGGTCCCGTCGACGCCTCGAACGCGAACGGAAGTATTCCCATGACCGCCCTGACCGGCGCACGCCCCGACGAGCTGTGGTTCACCCGTTGTCCCGTCCCCACCGCCACCGGCATCGCGGCCGATCTGGGCCTGCTCGACGCCGAGTTCGCGGCCGAGGGGATCACCGTGCGGTCGCTTCAGGACGTCTCGGCCGATGTCGCCGCCGACCACCACTACACGCACGCGCTGCCCGGACTGTTCCGCGAGGGCGGCAACGTACCCGCGCTGTGGGCGCGTTCGCGCGGTGAGGAGACCCGGCTGGTCGGGCTCACCTGGATCGAGGAGCGCCAGGCGATCCTGGTCCGGGCGGAGAGCGGGATCGCCTCGCCGGAACAGTTGCGCGGACTGCGGCTGGCCGTGCCCCGGCACGACATCGCGATCGACTTCTGGCGGGCGATGGCCCTGCACGGCTTCGCCGGCGCGTTGTCCCTGGCCGGCGCCACCCTGGCCGACGCGCGCCCGGTCGAGGTGCCGGCGGCGCGTGGGGGCGGGCAGTGGGAGGCCGAATTGGCCGCGCTGAGCCGGGGCGTGGTGGACGCCGTCTACGTCAAGGGCGCGTTGGCCGTGGAGGCGGCCGTCCGGTACGGCGCGGTGGTCGCGGTGGACCTGGACGCGGTGCCGGACCGGGCGGTGCGGATCAACAACGGGACGCCGCGACCGATCACCGTGCACCGCGAACTGCTCGACCATCATCCGGAGTTGGTCGCCCGGTTCCTGGCGGTCCTGGTCGAGGCGGCCGACTGGGCGCCGGAGCATCCCGCCGAGGTGGCCCGGATCCTGGGCGCCGAGACCGGCGCCGGCGCGTTCGGGGTGGCCGGTGCGTACCGCGAACTCGGCCCGGACACGCTCCGGATCGACCTGTCCGCCGAACGCCTGGACCTGCTCGCCCGGCAGGAGCGGTTCCTGTTCGAACAGGGCTTTTTGGCCGGGCCGGTGGACGTACCGGCCTGGGCGGATCCCGAACCACTGCGGCTGGCCCGCGAACTCGCCGATGTCCGCGCTCGTGCCCGCGCCCGCGCCACGCACCCGAACGACCCCGCACCGTCTCGCATATCACCGCTGGAGGTTCCCCATGAGTAGCCGGCCCCCTCGCCGCACCCGACTGTTGTCCGCGGTCGCGCTCGCGACCGCGACGCTGATCGCGCTGACCGGCTGCGGCTCCTCCTCGAAGGACACCAAGGCGTCGGCGGCGAGCGGCGGCGGCAAGAGCGACATCACGCTGCGGATTCCCGACCCGGGCAACAACGGGGTACTGGCCCGGGGCAAGAAGGACGGCTCGCTGGACGCGGCTTTGGCCAAGGTCGGCGCCAAGGTCTCCTGGACCGGCAGCGCGGGCCCGTTCGCGCCGGCCGCCCAGGCGATCAACGCGGGACAACTCGACGTGGCGCTCGGCTCGATCACCTCCGCCGTGGCCGCACTCGGGCAGAAGCCGAGCTTCAAGCTGTTCGGCGCCACCGCCCCCGACCTGGCGGGCGAGGGCATCCTGGTGAAGAGCGACTCGAAGATCCACTCGATCCAGGACCTGGTCGGCAAGAAGGTGGCCTGCTCACAGGGCGGCACCAGCGAATACCTGCTGCTCGCCGCGCTCGAACAGGCGAAGATCCCGGCCGACAAGGTGGAGCGGGTCTATCTGCGGGCCGACCAGACCGCGCCGGTGTTCGCGGCCGGGCAGGTGGACGCCTGGGCGACCTGGGCCACCTACTCGGTACCGGCCCTGGCCTCGGGCAATGCCCGCTTCCTGGCCGACGGGCGCGCGCTGGGCTCGGACAACTACTCGGTCTGGGCGGTGCGCAACGCGTTCGCGGACAAGCATCCCGACGTGGTCAAGGCGTTCTACACCTACCTGCACGACGCCGGCACCAAGGAGATCGCCGACCCCGCCGCGTACATCAACGTCTTCACCGACTCCGGACCCACCGCCTACGGCGCCGAACCCAAGCGCATCCAGACCGACTTCACCCGGCAGGGGGCGACGGTGGAGCCGATCCGGCCCGCCGACGTGGAGCGCTTCGGCAAGGTGGCCCGGTTCTTCCAGGACCAGAAGGTCACCCAGACCCTCGTCGACGTCAAGCCACACCTGCTCGACGTCGAGACCCTCCCGGGGGCGACCGGATGAGCGCGCCCACGGTGATCGAGGCGCAACCCCGGGTGATCGAGGCCGAATCCCCCGAGCGTGAGTACCGCGGCCTGGTCGCCCCGCGTCCGCGCATTCCGCGACCGCGGCCGCGCTTTCTCAGCCCCGCGCTGCGCGCGATCGGACCGCTCGCGCTGATCGGCGGCTGGGCCTGGGCCTCGCACAGCGGGGCGCTCAGCCCCGATCTGCTCGGCTCGCCCGCCGACGTGGTGCACGCCGCGCGCGAGATGTGGGACAACGGGCAACTCCCCGACGCGTTGCGGGTGTCACTGGGTCGCGCCGGCCTGGGCCTGGTGTTCGGGCTGACCATCGGCCTGGCCCTGGGCGTGCTCACCGGCTTCTCCCGGCTCGGCGAGGAACTGCTCGACTCCTCCGTGCAGTTGCTTCGCACCGTGCCCTTCCTCGCGCTGGTCCCGCTGTTCATGGTCTGGTTCGGGATCGGCGAGTCGGCCCGGGTGATCCTGATCGCGGTGGCCACGGCGTTTCCGATGTACGTCTCCGCGTCCGGCGGGGTGCGCAACGTGGATCGCAAACTGGTCGAGGCGATGCGCAGCTTCGGTGTCGGTCGGCTCGCGCTGGTCCGCGAGGTGGTCCTGCCGGGCGCCTTGCCCGCGCTGCTCTCGGGGCTGCGCCTGTCCATGACGCTGAGCGTGATCGCGCTGATCGCGGCCGAGGAGATCAACTCCACGGCGGGGATCGGATATCTGATGAGCCAGGCGCAGAGCTTCTCCCGCACCGACATCCTCACCGTCTGCATCCTCGTCTACGCGATCCTGGGCCTGCTCGCCGACGTGATCGTGCGGATCCTGGAACGGGTGCTGATGCCGTGGCGCGGCCAGGGTCAGGGGGCCGGCCGATGAGCGCCGAGACCGCCGTGCATCTCGCGGGCCTGCGGCGGGTGTTCGGAACCCGGGCCGTGCTCGACGGCGTCGATCTGGACATCGCGCGGGGCGAGTTCGTCGCGCTGCTCGGCGCCAGCGGCACCGGCAAGACCACGCTGCTGCGCATCCTGGGCGCACTCGATCGGCACGACGGCGGCACGGTGCTGGTTCCGGAGGCTCGCACGATCGTTTTCCAGGAGCCGCGTCTGGTGCCCTCCAAGCGGGTGTTGGCCAATGTGGTGGTGGGGCTGCCGAGGGGGCGGGCCACCCGGGAGATCGGCCTGCGCGCGCTGACCGAGGTGGGCCTGGAAGGGCACGCCGCGGCCTGGCCCGCGACGTTGTCCGGCGGCGAGGCACAACGTGTGGCGCTGGCCCGGGCGTTGGTGCGCGAGCCGGAACTGCTGCTGCTCGACGAGCCGTTCGCGGCGCTGGACGCGCTGACCCGGATGCGCATGCAGGACCTGGTGGGCGAGCTGTGCCGGGTGCACCGGCCCGCCGTGCTGTTGGTCACGCACGACGTCGAGGAGGCGATCCGGCTCGCCGACCGGGTCGCGGTGCTGCGCGACGGCAATCTGGTCACCGACGAGATCGTCGCCGTGGACCGACCGCGCGACCCGACGGATCCGGCCTTTGCCGCGCTGCGGCGGCGGCTCCTGGCGGACCTGGGAGTCCGGGTCGCGGACGGGCCGGCCAAGGTGCCCGCCGCCCCGACGGTCCCTGCGGCTTCCCTCCTGGTCGCCACGACGCCGCCCACGGTCCCCTCGGCCTCCGTCACGGCCGCCCCGACCGCTTCCCCCACGACTTCCGCCACGACGTCCGCCACCGTCCCGTCCACGTCCGGAGTGATCTGAATGACCGTCACCATCGGTGTCCACGGCAGTAATCCGTCGTTGTACCTGCTCGCCCGACTGGGCATCCTCGAACGTGCCCTCGAACCGCTCGGCGAGACGGTGACCTGGTTGCCCGTGGAGGGCACCCGGGTGGGCGAACTGCTCGGCGCCGGCACGATCGACTTCGGCGGCACGGGGTCGACGCCGCCGATCGTCGGGCAGGCGCAGGGCCACGACCTCGTCTATGTCGCGGTGTCCGCGCCGCGGCCCGGCCACGGCGCGCTGTTGGTCGCGGACGAGGGCCCGGTGCGCACCACCGCGGATCTCAAGGGCGGCACGGTCGTGCTGAGCATCGGGTCGTGGCAGACCCACTTCGTGGCCAAGGCGTTGAACGACGTCGGCCTGTCCTACCGGGACGACATCACGCCGGTGCGGCCGGCGGCGGGCCAGGACCAGGCGGCGCGGCTGCGCGCCGGCGAGATCGCCGGGTGGGTCGCGCAGGGCCCCGAACTGGTCGCCGCGCGCCGCGAGTCGGGCCTTCGGGTGCTGCACCGCGTCGGCGACGTGATCACCGACCGCTCGGTGTTCTTCGCCCGCCGCGCGTTCGCCGAGGAGCGCTCGGAGGTGGTCGCGACGGTGGTGGCCGCGCTGCGCGAGGCCGACGCCTGGGCGGTGGCACATCCGGAGGAGGCGGCCGAACTGCACGCGGCCGAACTCCCGGGCACCCGGGCCGATTGGGCCGAGGCGCTGGCGGCGCTGCCGTGGCGGCTGGAGCCGATCCCGGAGTCGTTCATCGCCGAACAGCAGGAGGCCGCCGACATCTTCGCGACCAACGGGTTCATCGACCGCCCGATCACGGTGGCCGATGCCCAGGCGGCGGCGTTGTCCGCGCCGGTGGCCCGGGTGCTCGCGCCGGCGGACGGTGCGGGCCGATGAGTCCCGAGGTGTTGTGGTACGTGATCCCGCGCGAGGGACCGTATCCGTGGGAGCCCGCCGGGCGGCGGCCGGTGGACCTGGCCTACCTCCAACAACTGGGCGGCGCGGTCGATCGGTTGGGCTTCAGCGGGGCGCTGCTCGCGACGGATCTGTACGACGTGTGGTCGCTGGGCAGTGTGCTGGCCGCGGCGGCGCCGACGTTTCGGCCGCTGCTCGCGGTGCACCCCGGATTGATCGCGCCGACGTTGCTGGCGAAGATGGCGCTGAGCTTCGAGGCGCTGTTCGGCCCGGGGCGGTTGCGGTTCAACGTGGTCAACGGCTCGACCGAGGCACTGCGCGAGTACGGCCTGCATCTCGAACACGACGAGCGGTACGAACTCAGCGCCGAATACTGGGACATCGTCAAGCGACTCACCGCGGGCGAGGTCTTCGACCACAAGGGCACGTTCTACGACCTCAAGCAGGCCGGCGCCGGGCTGCGCGAGCTGCATCGGGACGGCGGGCACGTACCGCTGTGGTTCGGTGGCTCGTCCCCGGCCGGGATCGAGATGGCCGCCGAGCATGTCGACGTGTATCTGACCTGGGGCGAACCGCCGCACCAGCTCGCGGAGAAGCTGGCGAAGGTGCGCGAGCGGGCGGCGGCACACGGGCGTTCGTTGCGGATCGGGCTGCGGCTGCACCTGATCGTCCGGGAGCGCGAGGACGAGGCCTGGGCGGCGGCGGACCGGTTGCTGGAGGTGACCAGTCATGCGACGTACGCCCGGCAGCTGGGTCAGGCAGCCGATGCCGACGGGGTGGGCTGGGAACGGCAGTTCCGCCAGCACGGGGGCCGGGTTCCGGCGCGGGCCCGGGAGTTGGAGGTGTCGCCGAACCTGTGGCCCGGGATGGGCCTGTTCCGGCCGGGGCCCGGCACGGCCGTGGTCGGCAGTACGGCCCAGGTGATCGAGCGGTTGCAGGAGTTCGAGGCGCTGGGCGTGGATACCTTCATCCTCTCCGGCAATCCGCTCCTCGAGGAGGCGTATCGCATCGGCGAGACGGTGTTGCCCGCGCTCGGGGTGCGGCCCCGGGTGGGGTGAGCGGCGGCATCGATCGTGCGGGCCGGTGCGGCCGATCGCACCGGCCCGCCCCCGGGGGTTCAGGCCGCCTTGAGCGCGCCCCCGTCGACGAGGTGGTCCGTGCCGGTGACGCTGCCGGCGAGCGGGGAGGCCAGGTAGGCGACCGCGGTGGCCACCTCGGCCGGGTCGACGAAGCGGCCGGTGACCATGCCCGACGCGCCGGGCAGGGCGTCGAGCAGCTGCTCGTGGGACAGGCCCATGGACGCGGCCAGTTGGGCGCCGTAACCGTCCGGCGCCTCCCACATCGCGGTGCGCACCGGGCCGGGGGAGACCGTGTTGACCCGGACGCCGCGCGGGCCGAACTCCTCCGCGACGGCCTTGCCGAACGCGGTGAGCGCGGCCTTGGCGGTCGTGTACGGCACCGGCCCGCTGTGCGGCACCCGGCCGCCGAGCGAGGAGATGTTCACGATCGTGCCGCGCGTGTCGACCAACGCGGGCAGCGCGGCCCGGGTGGTGCGTACGCCGGCCAGGAAGTTCAGCTCGAACGAGGCGAGCCACTGCTCGTCGGTGAAGCTCAGGAAGCCGCCGGTCTGCGACTCGCCGCCGGCGTCGCCCCCGCCGACGTTGTTGACCAGGACGTCGAGCCGGCCGAACTCGGCGAGGGCCCGATCGACCAGGCGGCTCGGGCCGTCGGGTCGGGCCAGGTCGACGGCCATGGTCATGGCGCCGGTGGCGGCCAACTGCGGGGTGATCGTGCGGGACGCGGCCAGGACCCGGGCCCCTTCGGCGACGAGCGTGGACACGATGGCGAGCCCGATGCCGCGGCTCGCGCCGGTCACGAGGGCGACCTTGTCGGTGAGGCGCAGGTCCATGAGAACTCCTTGGTGGGCAGCCGGCGGCGATGGTTATCGACGACCGACGTGCTGCTTCGGTGATGCATTGAACCTAGAACATGCATCACTGGTGTTGCAAGTATGAGCCGACCGGCGTCGTTGCCGTACAGTTCGAAGGTGACTTCCCCAACTGATGGAACCGGTGGCCGAGCGCGACCGCTGCGCGCGGACGCGGAGCGGACCGTGCGCGCGATCCTGGAGGCCGCCGAGCGGGTCCTGAGCGCCAACCCCTCGGCCACGATGGAGCAGATCGCCGAGGCCGCCGGCGTCGCGCGGACCACCGTGCACCGGCGCTTCGCCACCCGCGAGGCGCTGATCGTGGCGATGACCCGGTGGGCCACACAGCAGTTCCACGACGCGGTGACGGCGGCGCGGCCGGACGCCACGCCGGCGGCGGTGGCGCTGTACCAGGTGACCGCGAACGTGTTGCGGGTCAAGATCGCGTGGGGCTTCGCGATGAACGCGCTGCGCACCGACGACCCCGAGGTCGCGCACCTGCACACCGACGTGCTCGATCGGTGCGATCGGCTCTTTCGCCGGGCACGCGAGAGCGGGCTGTTGCGTCCGGAGGTGGACCTCGACTGGACCCGACGCGTCTACTACGCGCTGATCCACGAGTCGGCGCAGGACGACCGGGGCGAGGACGCGGACGTGCTCGCGACCCGGATCGTGGACACCCTGCTGCGCGGATTCGGCGCCTCCGGCGGGCCCTCGACGCGATGAACCCGGGGTGAGCGCGGCGCGTGTACGGTGTGCCCGCCGGTCCCCGATCGAGAGGTTTGTCGTGACCCTGGCCGTGGCCCACCGAGGCGATCCCCGACGCTACCGGGAGAACACCCTGCCGTCGTTGTCGAGCGCGCTGGAGCGCGGGGCCGACCTGGTCGAGATCGACCTGGAGGTGACCCGGGACGGACACCTCGTACTGCTGCACGACGCGACGCTGCGCCGGTTGTGGTGGCGCAACGCGCGGGTGCGCGAGTTGACCCTGGCCGAGGTCCGGGAGATCGGCCGGCGCGGGAAGTATCGGGTGCCGAGCTTCGACGAGGCGTTGGACCTGATCAAGGGCGGCCCCGGCGGGCTGATGGTCGACTTCGGCGAGATCGAACTGGCCGGTCCCGCGACCGAGGCGGTCGCCCGGCACGGGCTGAACGAGCAGATCCTCTACGTCGGTGGACCGGTCGCGATGGGCATGGTCCGCGAGCATGCGCCCGAGGCCCACATCGGGCTCAGCGGCGACTCGTTCGCGCGAGTGCCGGGCGAGGACGTGCTGCGGACGCTCCGGCCGGAGTACATCAACCTGCGCTGGCGGGCGTACGACGCGGAGTCGGTGGCGCGCTGCCACGCGGACGGATACGGCGTGAGTGCCTGGACGGTGGACTCGCCCCGGGTGATGCGCAGGCTGTTGGACATGGGTGTGGACATGATCATCAGCAACCGGATCGGCCGGTTGCTCGACGTGGTGGCGGCACGGCGCGGCTGAGCGGTCGGCACGGCGGGGGCTCCGGCTCCGCCGTCGGCCGGACGAGGGTTCGGGTGTGGGTGATCGCCCCGGGGCGGCCGATCAACCGCGATCCGCGCCCGGTTGGGCCGGTGGGGCGGGGGTTGTCGCGGCGGTGGTGTAGAGGATCTCGCGGGCCTGCTCGGCGGCGAAGCTCGACAGCGACCGGCGATGACCGGGCGGGCCGCCGCCGCGGCCGGTCCTGTCCCGGGGCGGTCCACCACCGACACCACGTCGGGGTACGCCGCCCCGCGGGCGTTCGCCGGCCGCCTCGGCGAGGGATCTGCCCACGATGCGGCCGGCGGTAGCTGTGGTGGGAGTCCTGATTTGTAGGGTGTGCCGCATGACCCCGGGTATACCTGGCAGACGCGTGATCGACGGCCGCTTCGAGTTGCTGGAGCGGCTCGGTGGTGGCGGCATGGGCTTGGTCTGGCGGGCGCGCGACCTGGCGCTCGAGCGCGACGTCGCGCTCAAGGAGGTCCGGCCGCCCGACCCGGCACTCCTGGAGGACGATCCCACCGCCGCCCGGATGTTGCGCGAGCGGGTGTTGCGCGAGGCCAGGTCGCTGGCCCGGCTGAACCACCCGCACGTGGTGACGATCCATCACATCGTGGACGCCGCCGAGGTCCCGCACCCGTGGCTGGTGATGGAACTGGTCCCCGGCGGATCCCTGCACGACCGGCTGGCCAACGGACCGATCGCCCCGGCCGAGGCCGCCGCGATCGGTCGGGGCGTACTGTCCGCGCTGAGCGCCGCGCACGCGGCCGGGATCCACCACCGCGACGTGAAGCCGGGCAACGTACTGCTGCGCGCCGACGGCAGCCCGGTCCTGACCGACTTCGGCATCGCCGCGCTGCGCGAGTCGACCAGCCTGACCGCGACCGGGGACCTGATCGGCTCGCCCGAATACATCGCGCCGGAGCGCATTCGCGGCGAGGAGGACAACGCCGCGTCCGACCTGTGGTCGCTCGGGATGATGTTGTACGTGGCGGTGGAGGGGGAGCACCCGCTGCGCCGCGCGACCAGCCTGGCCACGCTCGCCGCGGTGCTCACCGAGACGGTGCCGGCGCCGGTCCGCGCGGGGGCCTTGCGGCCGGTGTTGGAAGCGCTGCTCGTGCGGGATCCGGCGGCCCGGCCGGACGCCGCGCAACTGGACGCGCTGCTCGCGGCGGCCGCGGGTGAGCCGGGGGCGCGGCCCTCGTCGCAGCACACGACCTCGGCGCTGCCGGTGGCCGACGCCCTGGCCTGGCAGCCGGGCGACCTCGGCGGTGGTCGGGCGGTCGACTCGGGGTCGGACTCCGGTTCAGGCTTCGATGCCGCGTTCGGGACCGATACCGGTTCGCGGTCCGGGCCCGTGTGGGCGGGAGCGGATCGGGTCGGGCCCGCATGGGCGGGGGCGGATCGGGTCGGCGCAGGACCGAACTCCGGTTCGTTTCAGGGGGCTTCGGCGGACTCCTCGGGCGAGGTGCCGGTCGGGTCGGCGGCGCCGGCCGGGTCGCCCGGAGGAGGCTCGCCGTACGGTTCGGCGTTTACCCCGGCGACGCCCGAGTCGGCCGCCCGGCAGCGGGCCCGGCGCAACCGGATCGTCGGTGGATCGGTGGTCGCCACGGCCCTGGTCGGCACGCTGGTCGCGGTGCTCCTGGTGTCCCAGCTCCGCGACTCGGGGTCGGACGCGGCCGGGGGCGGGGCCAAACCGGCGGCGACGGGACCGAACATGTCGCCGCAGACGTCCGGGAGTTCGTCGGACGAGCGGACCGAACCGGACGAGCGCGCGTCGCCGAGCGCTTCCGCCACCAAGCCCGCCGCGGACCCGGTGAACCTGATGACGCCGGCCGGCGTGCGCCGCGTCATCGACTCGATGAAGCCGGTCATCGGCGGGACCCGGGTCAAGTCCATCAACCTCTACGACGACTACGCGTCGATCGAGGCACCGGTGCCCGGCAACGCCCGTCTCCAGGACCGCTATTCCTACCGCAAGGGGGAGACCACGAAGGACACCGGTTCCGGTCGCACCGATCGTGACGACAAGACCATCGACCTCACGAAGGTCAACTGGGACGCGTTGCCGGCGCTGATGGCCAAGGC
Organism: Embleya sp. NPDC055664; assembly: GCF_053618075.1. Taxonomy (NCBI): domain Bacteria; kingdom Bacillati; phylum Actinomycetota; class Actinomycetes; order Kitasatosporales; family Streptomycetaceae; genus Embleya; species Embleya sp. NPDC055664. The sequence goes on along the minus strand of NZ_JBSHGZ010000004.1, from coordinate 188,185 downwards.
CGAGAAGGAACTCGGCATCACCACGCCGAAGAACCGCCACGTCAATGTGGACCTCGGGCTGATCGACCGGGTGGCGACGTTGAAGGTGTACGTCTCCGACGACTACGGTTCCGGCTATCTGCGGGCCGACCTGGACGGCAAGGTGCTCAAGATGTACCCGCGCTGAACCCCGCCCGTGCTATGAGGCCAACGACGTCGGCAGATCCGCGACCTCCAACGCGATCAGCTGGGCCGCGTCCGGGTGTTCGAGTTCGGCGACCCGGCCGGCCTGGCGCTCCGTCATCTCCTGGAACGCCTGGCGGGCCGAACGCCCGTTGCCGAAGCCACCACCCCGGGACATGCCGGCGAACAGCGCGAGCAGTTCGGTGCGTGCGGCGGGGGTGAGCTCGTAGCGGTGCCGTTCGGCCTGGTGCTCGACGATGGCCACCAACTGCTCGGCGTCGTAGTCCTCGAAGAGCAGCGTGCGGGTGAACCGCGACGCCAGGCCCGGGTTGGACGACACGAAGCGGTCCATGTCGTCGGGATATCCCGCCGCGATCACCACCACGTCGTCCCGGTGATCCTCCATCAGCTTCACCAACGTGGCGATCGCCTCGGAGCCGAAGTCGTTGCCGCCCGCGAGCGGGGAGAGCGAGTACGCCTCGTCGATGAACAACACGCCGCCGATCGCCCGATTGAACGCGGCGGCGGTCTTGGGCCCGGTGTGGCCCACGTATTCGCCGACCAGCGCACTGCGGTCGACCTCGACCAGATGCCCGTGGCCGAGCAGCCCGAGCGCCTTGAGCAGACGGCCGTACAGCCGGGCCACCGTGGTCTTGCCGGTGCCCGGGTTGCCCGCGAAGACCAGGTGCCGGCTCAGCGGCGGCGCGGGCAGCCCGGCCTCGACCCGCAACCGGACCGTCTGCATCAGCTTGGCCATCGACGCGACATCGCGCTTGACGCCGTCCAGGCCGACCAGTTCGCCGAGTTCGGCCAGCAGGTCGGTCAGCTTCTCCTCGACCACCTCGGGCCGATCCGGCTCCGGCGGTGCGGCGGCCGGGCCCGGCCCGACGCCCGCGATCGCCGCGGGGGCCGGTTGCGTGCCGGACACCACGCCGCCGAGCGCCGGATCGCAGTCGTCGAACACCGGCGCGGCCTCCGGGTCGGTGCTCAGGTCGTCCGTACAGTCGCGCAGCCGACAACGCCGGAACAGCGGATCCGCGCCGCCACCCACGTGCAGCGCGGCGTAGCCCGCGCCGACCACATCGCAGCCGGTGTAGGTGCCGCCGGCCTGCTCGGCCACGAACAGCCCGTTCTTGCCCGGGCGTTCGATCCGCACCCCGTGCACCGTCGGCCGGGCGCCGGTCCACACCACCAGCCCCGACCCGGTGCAGTCCTCGATCGAGCCGCCCGCCAACTCGGCCCGCGAATGCGCGTCGAACACGATGCCCGCCGCACCGGCGCCGGTGACCCGGTTGTCGGTCAACTCGGCGACACCCTCGCCGGTCACCTCGATCCCGGTGCGCCCGGCGGCGCGCACCGTACATCCCGACACCCGCGACCCGGTGGGCGATGCGATGCCGATCCCGGTCGTGGTGTCCGCGACCAGGCAGCCGGAGAGCGCGGCCGTGGAGCGGCCGGTGATCGCGATCCCGCTCATCGCGGCGGCGGAGACCGTGCAGTCGGTCAGCTCGACCCGAGCGGTGTCCGCGGTGTGCACGCCGTGTTCGGGAGTGCCCACCACCCGGCAGTCGGCCAGTTTGAGAACGGCTGTCCCGGCCGCGTGGATCGAGCCGAAACCGGAGTCGAGGATGCGGCAGTCGGTCAACTCGGCCGCCGCGTCCTCGGTGAGCAGCACCCCGTTGGTCGCCGAGCGGCGCACCGCGCAGCCCTGCGCGAGCACCCGTGCGCTGCCGTCGAGCACGATGCCGGCCGCGGCGGCGTCCAGGATCCGACAGTCGGTCAGTTCGGCCCGCGCGCTGCCGCCGAGCCGGATCCCGGCCGCGCCCGGCGCGCTGACCCGGCTCTCGCTCGCGGCGGCCGAGGAGGCGTCCTCGAGCAACAGGCCCACCCGCCCGCAGCCGTGCAACACCGAGTCGACCAGGCGCAATACGGCCCGGCCGCGCAGCCGGATCCCGGAACCGGAGGTGGCGTCCAGGCGCAGCCGGGCGATGCCGACCCGGGCGCTGCCGGAGACCACGATCCCGGTGCCCTCGATCGTGCCCACCTCGACGTCCTCCACCCGGGCCCGCGCATCGCCGGACACGTGCAGTCCCGCGAGCCGCGCGCCGGTCACGCGCGTGCCGGTGAGCAGCAGCGCCGAGGTGGTGCCGCCGGCGGTCGGCGGTGCGTCCAAGTCCGGGTCGGCGCCGTCGGATTCGTCCCGATCGGGCCCGCCGCGCACCTCGATCCGACCGCCCCGGACCGCGCAATCGGCCACGATCAGGCCCGCGCCCGGACCCACGCTGACCGCCGGCGCGTCGCCGCCCGCGCCCTGCACGGTCAGCCCGCGCACCGCGCAGTCCGCCGCGTCGACCGTGATCGCCGGCCCCTCGGCACTCGCGGTCAGCACCACCTCGCCCCCGCCCGGTTCCGGACACAGCGTCACCGACCGGGCCAGTACCAGGGACTCGGTGTAGTGGCCGGCCTCGATCAGGACGGTCGCCCCCGGCGAGGCGGCCCGTACCGCGTCCGCGATCCGGCGGTGCGCGCCCCGGCCCTTGGCAGCCACCCGCACGGGCGCCGGCCCGGCGCCGCCGGTGTGCCGCTCGACGCTCGACATCTGTGCGCTACGCACCTTCGCTACGCATCCTTCTGCTGGTACCAGGCCGGGTCGATCCCCGCGCGCACCTTGGGCAGCAACCACCCGTTGAACATCTTCTCGCCGATCTTGAATCCGATGTTGAGCAGGAACTCGCTGACGCCCTGGCGGTGGAAGAACCGACCGCCCGCGGCGTTGAGGAAGCCGATCCGGGCGAGCGAGGCACTGCCGGTGCTGACCACGCCGGACAACGAGGCGATCCCGCCGTCGCCCAGCGCCTCCCAGCCGGAGAGCTTGTGGGTGAGGCCGTCGGCGCCCTTGATGCCGAACACGCTCGCGTTGATGCTGCCGTTGATCAACCCGGCCAGCATGCCGACGCCGGCGCTGTAGCCGAAGTCGTAGGTGCCGCTGCGCCAGCGCACCGCGGTCTCGTTGCCCGCCCACTCGTTGGCCCACGTCTTGTCGTGGTTGCCCGGCCTGCGGTTCCAGTGCTTGCCGCCGTCGATGTTGCCGTAGCCGCTCTTGAGGTCGCCGAGCTTGCGGAAGCCGTCCCACTTGTTCTCGTGCACGAAGGCGCCCACACCGCCCTTGACCACGCCGCCGACCGCCGCGTTCAGCGCGGCCTTTTGCCAGTCGGTCTCGGTCAGGCTCTTGCCCTGCGCCCTGGCGTTGATGTCGGCGACGATGATGTTCGCGGCGAACTCGATGGCGAACTCCTGGGCGAACTCCAGCGCGAGCTTCTTGCCCAGGACCGTCCCCGCGCTCTGGTAGGCGGCTTCGGCCAGGTGGATCGAACCGGTGGTCGGGATGTCCGGGATGCCGGCGAGCGCGCTGCGGAATTGCGTGGCGTCGATGCCGCCCATGTCGCCCTTCCACGGCATGCGTTGCCCCTCGCGGACGCGCCGCACCCAGCCGCGCACCTCGGTCACCTGGCCGCGGAAGTCGTACTCGCTGCCGACCACGCGCCACCGGCCCAGCGAGTCGGTGGTGATCACCGCGCCGCCGTCGGTGCGTCGGGCCAGTAGGTTGCCGTGCTCGTCGTAGCGCCGCCACTGGCCGCGCCACGCGTCCCGTTCCAGGTAGTTCCCCTCGGGGGTGAGCGATCGGGTGCGCACTGCCGTGCCGTGGTCGAACTCCTTCCAGGTGGCGGTGTTCGGCGACGTGGCGCCGCCCGGCCCGTACTCGCGCACCCGCGCCGGCGCGTCGGTGATGTGCGGCGGGGTCTCGCGGATCACCAGCGTCTCGCCCGTGGTGGGCGCGAACCGGTCGCGGAAGAGCAGGTTTTTGCCGTCGAGCGGGGTCGCCTGCCAGCCGCCGGCGCCCTCGGCCGCCTTCGGGTTCCACCACACCCGCTCGTGGGTGCCCGTGCCCGGCTGGGGCATGATCGCGCCCGACCGGTCGAACTTCTGCCAGGTCCAGGTCTGGGTGCCCGGTGCCTGCCACGCGTCGACGTAGCGGCCGTCGTCGAGCATGCGTCGTTCGCGGACCAGGTTGTTGTGCGCGTCGAAGTCCCGGAACGAATCGTCGAACGGCAGCTTGGGGTCGTCCGAGCTGCGGAACAACACCCGCTTGCCGGACTCCTGCACCTGACCGGCGGCATCGAGGCGTTCCCACCGCCAGGTCTTCGCGGTCGACGAGCCGTGCGCGACGATCGTGATCTCATTGCCGGCGGCGAGCGTCCAGGTGTCCCGACGGCCGGCCACGTAGCCGTGGGCGTCGTACTCGACCCAGTTGCTGCGCGGGTTGGGGGCCACCGGGATCTCGGGGGCCGGGACCGGTGCGTCCGGGGTGCCGCGCACGGGCGATTCCGGCGAGGTGTAGTGCCGGATGTTGCCGTTCTCGAAGCCCTCGCGAACCATCTCCCAATGCGTGACGACGTCGTCGGCGTTCGTCACCGGTCGGAAGTCCTGCCAGTTCCGCCCGCCGGCATCCAGGCGATAGCCGATGACGTCGCCCTTGCTCCAGGGGATCGTTCCGGCGGGAGCGTTCGCGTGCGGCCGTACCGTGTCGCCGGCCTTGAGGGTCGAACCGTCGGCCAACTTGATCTGCGAACGGGCGAAGGTGCCGTCGGCGTGGATGTCGAAGGAACTGCCGTCGTCGCCGACGAAGCGGGTGCCGTTGCTGTGGACCACGGTGCCGTCCGCGCCGGCGACCGACTTCTCCCAGGTGAACACCTGGTAGCGGGTGTCGGAGGCGAGGAAGGCGTGGTTGCCGGCCGGGTTCGTCCAGTTGTGGGTCAGCCACTTGCGGGCCCAACTCGGCGGGCGCTGCTCGGAGACCCGGGTAGTGGTGAACGTCGAACCGTTCGTCTCCACCACGTGCTTCCCGGCCTCCTTGCCCTGCGGCGACAACTCGTCCCAGGACGCCTTGCGGAAACCGTCGGCGCCCAGCGGGTGTTCGAGGTAGTGCCGGGCGTGGTCGGTCCGGTGCACTTCTCCCCACTGCTTCTGGACCAGTTCGCCCGCGTGGTTGCCGGTCCCCGGGCCGTGTCGGTCGCTCCAGCCGCCGTCCCAGTGCGTGGTACGCGGACCGCTCGCCAACTCCTTGCCGGCGCCGTCGTAGCGGTGCCAGGTCCAGCCGTCGGTGCCCTTGACGCCGAGGGTGTGTCCGGCCCGGCCGTCGAACTTCTGGATGGTGTCCCGGAATTCGCGCACCGTGACGAAGTGCCGGTCGACGTCGGTGTAGCCGAAGCCGGACGTGTCGAACTTGCGCGAACCCTGGGCGAGGGGTGTGCCGTCGGCGCCCCACTCGATCCACTTGGTGCGGTGGCTGAAGGTGCCGAAGCCGCTGAGGTCGGTACGCCGGAACGCGTCGAGCGTGGTGCCGCCGGGCAACATCCGGCGCTCGAAGATCACCACCCGGTCCGGCGAATTCGACTTCAGCCGCAGTCCGCCGTTGGCCGCGCCGCTCATATCCACCGTGCCGTGCTGGAACTCGTTGTGGGTGAACGGGTTTCCGGGGGTATCGGGGTGGAACTCCTGGCGCCAGGTCGGCGTCGGGGTGCTGTGGTCGACGACGTACTGGTGTGGGGTCATCCGGCCGTCGTCCAGCACGTTGAAGCCCTCGCGGGTGACCGCGCCGTTCGTGCCGAACTCGTGGAACTCGCCGTGGCGCGGGGTGTTGGGGTGGACGATGTCGACCCGGTAGCCGGAGTGCGTGCCGTCGGCGGCGGTGAGGCGGGTGAGCCGCTGCTCCGCCGGGAGCGGGTTGCCGTGCAGGTCGGTGAGGGTGTCGCCGACCGCGAACGGGCCCTGGCCGGCGCGACCCAGCTTGGTGCCGTGCTCGAACGTGCCGTTGACGGTGTCGTGGCGGAACGAGTGGCCGGTGACCGGGTCGGTGACGCGGTAGCCGTTGTCGACGACGGTGATGGCGCGGTCGGTGACGCGGACGCCGTTCGCGTCGGTGAGCACCCGGCCGGCGCCCTCGCCGACCACGAAGCGGGCCTCGCCGGGGCCGCCGACGGCGATGCCGCGCTCGATGAACGCGCCGTCGGCACCGTGCAGGGTGGACACGTTCGTGCGGGTGTCGACGATCCGGAAGCCCTGGTCGGCGGTGAGTGTGGCGGTGTGGTGCGGCACCGGGGTGCCGAGCATGTCGGTGAGGTGGCGGTTCGGGCCCTCGCCGACCACGAAGCGGGGTTCGACGCCGCCGCCGAGGGCGATGCCGTGTTCGGCGGCCCAGCCGTTGGCGGAGTAGCGGGTGCTGTGGCCGCCGGCCGTCTCGGTGATCCGGTAGCCGCCGCCGCTGAGCGGGGTGACGCCGACGCCCACGACGGGGGTGCCGTGTACGTCGGTGAGCACGGGGCCGGCACCGCGGTCGACGATGAAGTGCGGCTCGCCCAGTTCGGTCAGGCCGAGTTCCCGTTCGATCGCGGTGCCGGTGCCGTCGTAGCGCACGGAGTGACCGGTGGCCGGGTCGGTGATGTGGTAGCCGTTGTCGAACTCGGTCAGTCTGCGGTCGGTGATCGGCTTGCCGTGTACGTCGGTGAGAACCGAGGGTCGGCCCTCGCGGAACACGACGAAGTGCGGATCGCCCGAGAATCCGGTGAGCACGACGCCGTGTTCGGCGATGCTGCCGTCGCCTCGGTAGCGGGTGGTCTGTCCGCTCAGGGGTTCGGTGATGCGGTAGCCGCCGCCGTTCACGGGGGTGACGTCGACGCCGGTGATCGGGTTGCCGTGCACGTCGGTGAGCACCGGGCCGTGTTCGCCGGGGACGACGAAGTGCGCGTCGCCGGCGGGGCCTTGGAGGGCGAGGCCGTCCTCGGCGATGGCGCCGTTGCCGTGGTAGCGGGTGCTTTGTCCGCTGGTGGGTTCGGTGATGCGGTAGCCGCCGCCGTTCACCGGGGTGACGTCGACGCCGGTGATCGGGTTGCCGTGGATGTCGGTGAGCACCGGGCCGTGTTCGCCGGGCACGAGGAAGTGCGCGTCGCCGGCGCCCTGGAGGGCGATGCCTTCGTCGGCCGCGGTGCCGTTGCCGTGGTAGCGGGTGCTCTGTCCGCTGGTGGGTTCGGTGATGCGGTAGCCGCCGCCGTCGGTCGCGGTGACGTGCACGTCGTCGATGCGGGTGCCGTGCAGGTCGGTCAGCACCGGACCCCGCTCGCCGGGGACGACGAAGTGCGGCTCGTCCAGACCGCGGAGGGCGAGGCCGTGTTCGACGACGCGGCCGTCCGTGCCGTATCGGATCGAGCCGCCGGTGGCCGGATCGGTCACCCGGTAGCCGTTCTCGAACGGGGTGAAGACGCGGTCGGTGATCGGCTTGCCGTGTGCGTTGGTCAGTATCGGCGGCCGGGCGTCGTTGCCGTGCACCACGAAGCGGGGCGCGCCGGCCCCGCCGAGGGCGATGCCCTGCTCGGCGACGGCGCCGTTGGTGCGGTAGCGGACGGTCTGCCCGCCGGTGGCGTCGGTGACCCGGTAGCCGCCGCGCACGACGGTGACGTCGAAGCCGAGGACCGGGTCCCCGTTCGCGTTGGTGAGGAACGGCCGGCCGCCGCCGTCGTCGACGACGAACCGGGGCTCACCCGGCGAGTGCAGCGCCAGCGCCTCGTCGACGAGGCGACCGTCGTGGGCGTAGCGAACGGAGTGGCCGGTGGCGGGATCGGTGATCCGATAGCCGCCGTGCACCGGCGTGCGCACGGTCGCACCGTCGAGGCCGGTGGAACCGGCGCCGACGTGCGAGGTGACGGTCGTGTTCGGCGGCGGCACGGCTCCCGCGGCCGACGTCGTCGCCAGCGTGTTGCCGCCGCCGAGGTCGTGGTGGGTGCCGCCGACCAGCCGCGGACGCTCCAGCAGGCTCTGCGCCTGGATCTGGGCCATGCCCTTGTCGATCCGGGCCGGGTCCACGCCCAGTGCGTCCAGCCGGGTGATCGCGGTCTCCACCTTCGCCGAGGCGGTCTGCACCGCGATCCCGGCGTCGCGTTCGTACACGGACGGCTTGGACGAGCCACCGGGGCGGACCTCCAGGTCGTGCAACACCTGCTGGGCCCGGCCCAGTTCGTTGCGCGCCGAGGTGAGGTCGCGCCAGGCCTCGATCCGCTCGGCCCGCAACGGGTCGTCGGCTTTGCCGAACAGCGCGCCGATCCGGTCCGCGTCGCGCTGCCACAGCTGTTCCAACCGGGCGCCGGTGAGCCGGTTGGGCGGGCCGGCCAGGTGGCCGCCGGGCGGCGGGGTCGGCGCGACGGCGACCCGGTTCGCGGTCGGCGTGCCGGGTCGCAACTCGCCGCCGCCGCCCGGGCCGTGCGGCGGCAGGGCGGTCGGCGCCGCACCGGCATGCGCGGGCCCGTCCGGGCGCGGCATCGGCTTCGGGCCGTGATCGAGCAGGTTGAGCGCGTTCCCGGCGTGGTCCGGGACCAGGGCCGTCGGCGGCGGGCCACCCGCGAGCGCCGTCGGGCTCGGCGCGGACAGGTTCGCCGTCGAGCCGAACCCGGTCGACTGCGACTCCACATGCGGAGCGGGGGCGCCGTGGCCGGGCAGACCCGGGCCCGACAGGCCGTGGCCGGCCAGGTTCGGCGCCGGCAGACTCGGCGCCGGCAGGCCGTGGTTCAGGCCGGCCGCGGGCAGGCTCGGCGCGGTCACATGGCCGGTCGGGGCGGGCAGGTGAGCGATACCGGCGCCGGCGCTCGGGGTGTTCCCGGTGATCAGCGACGGCACGCTCGGCCGGTGCCCGGCCCCGGTCTGGACCAGGTCGAGCGCGGTCAGCGTGGACAGGGACGGGGTGTGCGTGACGCCCGACAGCGTGGACGGGGTGGGCAGCGCGTGTACCGCGCCGGCCGCGCCGGTGGTCGGGGACAACTGCCCGATCGAGTGGAGCGCGTTCAGCTCCATCCGGCCGCTGTTCGCCGGCGTCGGCAGTTTGGCCCAGTCGCCGATCTGCACCATCTTCATGTCGCGCGCGCCGATGTCCAGGAGCGCGTCCATGCGGCGCACCGCGTCCGGCGCGAACTGCATTACCTCGCCGAGCGTGGTCGGGATGTGCAGGCCGGCGGGGGAGGTGACGGTCAGGTTCGTCGTCGGCAGGTCCAGCGCCTTCATCCGCAGCTCGTTCGCGCCGAACCCGGACCAGTCGCCGGCCCGGATCCGGGCCAGGTCGTTCACCGGCATCTCGGGCAGCGCGCCCAGGGGCGGTGTGGTCGGGAGCTGGCTCAGGCCGCGCCCGCCCGCGCCGAGCAGCGGCGAGGCGTAGCGGAACTTGCCGAGCACACCACGCTCGTAGAAGCCGATCTGCAACGCGCGCTTGAGCCCGAACCGGCTGATCTCGGCCGCGTCCACCGGCAGGATCAGCCGCAGCCACTTGGTGCCGCCGAGTTCGGACTTGAGGAACTTCCAGGTGCTGCCCGCGGCCCCCTTGATCGCCCCGGGGACGGCGCGGAACAGCGCCGGTATCGCCTTGAGGCCCGTGACCACCGCCAAGCCGCCCTTGACGACCATGCCGCCGACCCAGGACGGCATTTTCAGCGCCGCCGCGCCCACCCACAAGGCGCCCGTCTTGATCCAGCCACCCGCGAGCCGGGCGAAGTCCTTCAGGCCCGGGATGAACGCGAACGAGCGGAACGCGCCCGCGTTGAACGCGCCCTTGAGCGCGCCCCACGCGCCCTGCGCGAAGGGCTTGATGCCCTTGGTCCAGAGGAACTTCGCGCCGTCCTTGAACAGCTTGAACAGGTTCAGGCCCTTGGTGGTCGGCGCGATCATGCCCAGACCCGCCAGGAACAGGTCGAGCAACCCGGCCTTGCCGTTGGCGACGTCCACCGCGGTCTTGACGAACAGGACCAGGTTGATCCCGATCGCGAGCAGCGCGAGCGGGCCGCCGAGGAGCAGCGCGGGCAGGATCAGGATGATCGCCAGCCAGTTGAACGCCTCCCAGAACAGGTCGCAGTTCGACACCGGCTGCTTGATCCCGGTCGCAGCGGTGTTGAGCACCTTCGCGGCGGTCTCGGCCTGGGTGCGCTGGGCGGTCCCCGCGTTGCGCGCGGTCGTGCCGTACGTGGCGCGCTGGGGGTCCTCCAGGGGCAGGTCCCGGCCGTTCGCCAACGCCGTGTCGGCGACCCGCTGCTGGGTCTCCATCACGTCGACGTAGGTGTGCAGCGCCTTGGCCGAGTGCTCGAACGCGTCCGCGATGCTGGTCACGAACTCGCGGAGCGGGCCGCTGATCTTCTCCCGCAGCGCGTCGGCGGTCTGCCCGACGAACGCGCCGTTGCCCGTCTTGTCCAGGACCGAGTTCAACGCCTCGTCGATCTCGCGGGCGACCTTGCCCAGGCTCTCCATCGAGGTGATCAGCGTGCGCAGCCGAACGGGGTCGCCCGGGGTGGGATCGGTGCTCAGGCCGATCGCGTTCCAGTCGGTGGGGCGATTGCCCATGACCCGTCGTCTCCTCGCCGTGCTCGCCGGACCTCGCCGTGACCACGCCCGGGCCCACCGGACGGTTCATCGGATGACGTGTCGGGCCGCGATGAACCGGGTGGTGGGCTCGGGCGTGGTCACGGCGACGGATCCGGCCGAGGGATCCGCGATGCCCGACGGGAGCGGACGTGGTCGACTTCGCGCTGGACTACAGCACGCTGGCCGAGGCCAAGAAGGACATGTACGACCTGGCCGACCGCATCTCGCCCACGCTCAAGTCGAGCGACTTCGCGACCCTGGGCAAGGGCGGGTACACCGACGCCCAGGCGGTGTTCGGCGACCCGACCCTGACCGCCGCGTTCCGCAGCCTGTACCGGCTGTCCGCGGGGCCGATGACCCGCGCCGAGGACCTGCTGAAGAAGCTCGGCGACTGCTTCGGCAAGGTCGGCGACGCCTACTTCAACGCCGACGCGCAGATCACCGAGGGCCTGGGCGTGATGGGCGCCACGATGGGCCTGGCGGAGTGGCGCAACAAGGTCGCCGCCTGGAAGTACAAGCAGGAGCACCTGGACGAGTGCGCCAAGCCCGGACCCGACGGCACCTACCCGGAGTTCTGCAAGGCCACCGACCCCGGCGACAAACCGCCGCTGGACAAGGTGATCACCACGCCCAACGGCGGTCGGATCGAGACCCACCTGACCCTGGACGCGGACGGCAACGTGATCAAGGAGGAGACCAAGGTCGTCAGCAACGGCCAGACGTACACCTCGGTCACCACCTACGACTCGAGCCGGCTGAACTACACCACCGTGTCCACCGCGCCGGACGGCGGCGTGACCACCACCGAGACGCACCTGAACGCCAACGGGGGCGGCACGCAGAAGGTGGTCGACTCCGAAGGAAAGACGCACACCTACGCGCGCGCCGACGGCAAGCACGAATGGGTGGACACCACACCCAAGCCGCCGGAGAAGCCCGTCCCGCCGGGCGGTGGCGGCGGTGGTGGGCACATCCCGCGCCGCGACTGAGCCGCCGCCGTACACCCCATCGCCCGACAGTCCCCTGTAGCTCCCCGTAGTCCCCGTTCGTCGTACCCCCACGACGAGCCGATCTTCCCTGGAGGAACCATGCCCGATATCGCACTCGACTTCGGCCGCATCGACGAGGTCGCCGGCAAGCTGACCAAGGCGAAGGAGACCATCACGCCGATGATCAACACGCTGCTCTCCGACGTGAACGGGCTGCTGGACAACGGCATGGTCTTCAAGGAGTCGAGCCCGGCCATGCGTGAGGCCTACTCGAAGTTCAACACCAGCCTGACCGCCGCCGTCGACGGCATCCTGATCTTCTCCGAGATGTTCGCCAAGATCCGCACCCAGATGCACGAAATGGACGTGGAGATGGCGAAGAACCTGAAGAAGAGCTGAACCCTCGCCACACCGATTCGGGCCGCTTCCCTCGGGGGGAAGCGGCCCGAACTCGTATACCCGATGCGGAGGTTCGCCCGGTTATTCGGCCGACCGCAACACCGTCAGCGGCACCTGCACCGCCATCGGCGCGCCGCCCGGCCCCGCGGTCCACGCCCGCCCGGGCACGGGCGGCGCCGAGCGCACCACGTTCGTCGGCAGCCGTACGCCGATCATGTCGCCCTCCTGCATGTTCTTCGGCGCGAGCAGGACGCCGCTGCGGCTGCCGCGTCGGGCCGCGGTGAGCCAACTGCCCATCGCCACCTGGAGGGCGTCGTAGGACCCCGCGTACAACAGCCCCTGCCCCCGGTCGCGGCCGGCGACCGCCAGGTCGCGCAGGACCCGGTCGGCCGCGGGCATCCCGAGCAGTTCGGCGTCGTCCACGACCACCACGCGCGGACCGGACAACTCCTCCAGGGCCCGCTCGACCGCCTCGGCGGCGGGATCCTCCTCGGTCAGCAGCCGCACCTGGGGATGTTGCGCCAGCCCGCGCAGCGGCGACTCGCGCGGAGTGAGCACCACCAGCGACGTGCCGCCCGCGAGCAACGACACCGACAACGATGCGAGCGTGGTGCTGCGCCCGGTCCCGGCGGGGCCGATCACGCAGAACACCGACCTGGCGGCGAAGTCCGCCCCGATCGGCTCCGCGCTGTCGCCGCCGATGCCGAGCAGCCCCCACATCGGGCGGCGCACCTCGGCCGGCACCCGCTCGTACGCGGCGGCGAACTCGACCACACGCGGCAGCGTCGGGATCAGCACCGGCATCCGCTCGCGCGGCACCGAGGTGTCGCGCAGCGCCGCCGCCGTGCCGATCCGGCGCAGCGCCTCGGCCTGTTCCTGTCCGCTCGGATCGGGCGCGAGCAGCGCGACCTGACTCTCCGTCTGGGACAACACGTGCCAGCCGCGACCGGGCGAGATCACCGCCGGCACCTTGCGGATCGGCATGCCGGCCATCTGGTAGTCGCTGCGATCCGCCTGGCGCAGCAACAACTTGTGGTCGTTGTGCGCGGACAACCGCCCGCTCAGCAGCGCCCGTTCGGATGTCGCCACGATGTGGATGCCGGCCGCCGCGCCCTCGCGCAGCAGCCGCATCGTGTCGTCCACGAGCCGGCCGCCGTCGTGGTCGTCGAGCAGCGCGACCAGGGAGTCCCAGCCGTCGAGCAGGATCACGATGTGCGCGGGCCGCTCGGCCGCCGGCAGGATCCGGCGCAACTCCACCAATCCGGCGGCATTGTGCGCGCTGCACCGTTCCTGACGCTCGGTCAACTCGCGGACCAGGTAGCCCAACAGCCGCCCCATGCGCTCCATGTCGTGCCGCGAGACCACCGCGCCGCAGTGCGGCAGGGTCTCCAGCGCGGCCAGACCGCCGCCGCCCGCGTCGATCCCGTACAGGTGTACGTCGGCGCAACTCGCCGTGGCCGCCGCCGAACCCGCGAGGGTGCGCAACACCTGGGTGCGGCCCGAGCGCGGCGAGCCGATCACGTACAGGTGGCCGAACGTGGCCAGGTCCATCGTGGTCACCCGTTGCTCCTGGAGTTGCGGAACGTCCTCCAGGGCGTAGGGGATCGGTGGCGGGCAGGGGTCGGACGGATCGACGTCGGCCCGCTCCACCGGCGGCAGGTCGTCCACCAGCACCCGCTCCGCCAGGGGCGGCAACCACGGGCTGGGCAGCGGACGGTAGTCGGGGAGCGTCTCGGCCGCCTCGCGCAGCGCCAGGACCAGGGCGTTGAGGTCGGTCGGGTTGGGCGTGTCCGCGGTGTCCGGGCCCTCGTCGACCGTCGGCAGCGACGCGGGCCGGCCCAGGCCGGCCAGGGTCAGTTCGGTGGCGCGCACCGCGCGGGTCGGGCCGGTCTTCTCGGCGGCGCCGCCGGGGAGGGGCCGCTCGGCGCCCACCCACGCCGCCTGGAACGGCACGGCGGCGCCCGGCCCGGTGCGGATCAGCGCCCGGCCGGGCGTGCCGGCCGAGATGTGCACGGCCTCCATGGTGTCGATGATGTCCTGGCTCTCGCCCGCGTCGGTCACCCGCAGGGCGATCCGCAGGTTGGTGTTGGCGCGGATGTCGCCGGTGACCACGCCGGCGGGGCGCTGGGTGGCCAGCACCAGGTGGATCCCGAGTGAACGGCCGCGCTGGGCGATGTTGATCAGCCCGGCGACGAAGTCGGGCACCTCGCGGACGAGGGTGGCGAACTCGTCGATCACCAGGATCAGTCGGGGCAGCGGCGCCAGGGTGGGGTCGCCGGCGCGCTTGCCCCGGTATTCGGGGTGGTCCTTGGCGCCGACGTCGGCCAACAGCTGCTCGCGGCGCCGCAGTTCCGCCGCCAGCGACTCCAGTGCCCGGGTGGCCAGGTGCTCGTCGAGGTCGGTGACCATGCCGAGGGTGTGCGGGAGTTCGGCGCACTCGCTGAACGCGCTGCCGCCCTTGTAGTCGACGAGTACGAAGGTCAGCTCGTCCGGGCGGTTGGCCACCGCGAGCGCGGAGACGAAGCTCTGCAACAACTCGGACTTGCCGGAGCCGGTGGTGCCGGCGATCAGACCGTGCGGACCGTCGCGCACCAGGTCGATGCGCAGCGGCCCGTCGTAGCCGGCGCCCAGGGTGAAGGTGGTCGAGGCCGGGCGGCGGGCCCAACGGGCCACGAAGTCGGCCGCCTTCGGCGGTTCGGCGTCGACCAGGTCGAGCAGCTTGACGGTCTGCGGCAGGCCGCTGTCGTGCTCGGGACTGACATCGCGCAACGGCGCCAAAGCGCGGGCCAGTTGCTCGCACCACGCCGCGTCCACATGGTCGGCGCGCACGTCCGTCACATCGGGCAGTCCGGTCTGGCGCACGGTGAGGTGTCGGCCGGCGGCCAGCACGACGGCGGTGCACTCCTCCGGCAGCAGCCGCTCGCGTTCGTCCAGACAGACGCTGAACACCCGGGCCGCCGGGCCCTCGGTGAGCACCTGGACCATGCCGGGCACCTCGCGCAACTGCCGGGCGCCGTCGGCGATCACCAGGATGTCGGGGCCGCTGAACATGGCCTGGCCCATCGACGAGCCCATGCTGCGCTGTCGGCTCTGGATCTGCGCGACCAGTTCGGAGATGCGGTTGGCGGTGGACTCCGGGTCGGTGCCGAGCAGGGCGACGGGCGCGGCGGAGCGGGACTGCGGGCGCAGGTGCGGCAACCACCGTACCCAGGCCCAGTCGCCGGCCCGCTCGGGATCGGTCAGCACCACCACGCGCAGGTCGCGCGGGCTGTGCAGGACGGCGGACTGGATCACCAGCCAGCGGGCCAGCGCCTGGATCGGCTCGGTCGGGCCGGCCACGCCGAGCACCCCGTGGTCGGGGATCTCGACGCCGATGGGCGTGTCGGGCAACGTCCAACTCGCGGTGCGGTGATGCTCGTCCCGGGCCGGGTCCTCGACCTCCTTGACCGACGGCTGGTCGACCGTACCGATCCGCAGCACCAGGTGGTCGGCGTCACGGCGGCGCCGCTCCCACAACCGGCTGCCCGGTCCGGTCGCGATCAGCGCGACGGCGGCCGGGTCGGGGCCTACCTCGGCGCGGACGATGCGCTCGCGGCGCACGGCCGTGCGGATGTCGTCGTGCAACACGCGCAACCGGCGCCGGTACTGCACCCCGTCGAGCTGGTGCTTGACCCGATTGCTGCGGCGGCCGGAGACCCAGTTCGCGATCGCCATGAACGGGCTCATGATGCAGAAGATCAGATAGAAGTACGAGTGGAAGAACCCGACCATCGCCAGGCCCATCACCAGCGGGGCGATCATCACGAGCAGCGGGAACGGCACCCGGTTCGGCTCCAGCGGCGGCGAGGGCAGCCGGATCTTCTCCGCGTCCAGGTGCGGGGCGATCCGGGGCGGCCGGTTGTAGTCCAGGCCGATGCCGTCGTCGGAGGGCGTCACGTCGGCGTCCGCCTCGACCGGTCCGCACAGGCGCAGCAGCGACGGGCCGACGACCAGGTCGGACGCGTGCGGCCAGGGGGTGCCGGGCGGCGCCTCGGGGCGGAGCACCGGCTCCTTCGGCGGGGCGATCCGGGCGCTCTCCCGCTCGACCTTGCGGTCCGCCTCGCGCTCGTCCTCCAGGATGCGTTCCTCGTGCTTGCGGGGCAGCGCCGCGGCGGCGGTGATCGCGTCGGTGGGCGGCGGCGCCACCTCGCGGCCGTGCACCGCGCCGTCGTCGGGCCCGGTGCGATGCCAGTACGCCGAACCGTCCGGGCACACGGTCACCCACAGGCCCCGGGCCGGTACGCCGGACACCGGCAGCCGGATCGCGCAGCCCTCGTCGGCGCCGATCTCGTGGCTGCCCGGGCCCAGCGGCCAGACCCGGCCGGTGTATGGGCCGGACACCGCGTGCACCTGGACCAGGGTCTGCGGATCGAAGGGATGCCGGGGGGCGTGCACCCGGTCGGGCTCGGCGGGCGGGGCGCCCAGACCCAGGACCGTGGCCTCGCGGATCCCGGAGACGGTCAGCGGGGCCTGCGGGTCGAGCACGGTGTCGCCGAGGTAGAGCGACTGTCCGGTCGCCGGCGTCTCGCCGTCCAGGAACGCGCCCAGGTCGGCGGCGCCGGACCCGGAGGCGTCGTCGGCGGGTGCGGTCGGGCGGTGCACGGCGGTTGCGAGGTCCGCCACGATGCTCCCGGGCGGGAGGTCCAGGAGATGGTCGCGGCGCAGGCCGTCCGCGGCGTCCACGGTGGTGACGGTGAGTCTCACGTTCGTCGTGCTCCTGGGGGATGGGGGATGGGGGACGGGGTCGGGTCCGGCCGACCGGGGGTGTCGGCGGGGAGGTCGGCTTGGGGCGGCCGGGGCGGGGCCGGGGGGACG
This sequence comes from Embleya sp. NPDC055664, assembly GCF_053618075.1. Classification (NCBI taxonomy): domain Bacteria; kingdom Bacillati; phylum Actinomycetota; class Actinomycetes; order Kitasatosporales; family Streptomycetaceae; genus Embleya; species Embleya sp. NPDC055664. The sequence continues at coordinate 171,332 of NZ_JBSHGZ010000004.1, read as the reverse complement.
TGCCGGGATGTCGGCGCACGCCGGACGGGTGCCCGCCGACGTGTCCCGGGTCCCGCGTGGTGATGCTCGGCGGGGATCGAGGACACGCCCTTGGGCCGCCCATCCGGCGTGCGGGGACGCGGGTCACACGTCGATCGAGACGCCGCTCGGCTTGTCGGTGTCGGCGGGCTCGGTGAGGTCGTCGTGCGCGGCGGGCGGGACCTGCGCCGGGACCCGCGCCCGCGTCGTGGGGGGCGGCGCGGCCGGAGTCGGCTCGGGGTCGAGGTCCAGGTCCGGGTCGATCCCGGCCGGGGCCGGGTGTACCGCGTCCTCCGTGGACCACGGCGGCAGGCGCCACACCGTCGCGGCCACCGCGCGCGGCAGCGGGCGCGCGTCCACCCGCAGCGGCGTGCCGTGTACGAGCAGCGCGCCGTTCGGCGCGATCGCCAACAGCCGGGCATGGCCCCGGGGCTGACCCGTGGTCAGCACCGACACGGGCGAGGCGGCGGGCAGTTCGGGGGTGTCGGCGCAGGCCACCACCTGCGGGTAGCGGCGGGTCGCGGCGACCGTCGTGGCATGCGCGAACGCGTCGGTGGCGCTCGGGCCCGCGTAGCGCGGATGCACCCCGGCGGCGACGGTGACCGCGCCGGCCGGCAACCTGGCGTCGAGTTGGGCGGCCAGCGACTGTACGGTCGCCCGCGCGCCGCGCCGCTCGCCGGAGACCGCCAGCACGCGCGGTCCGGTCAGCAGGTCCAGGAAGACCACCGCCTCGTGCCGGGTGCCGATCGCGACCAGCAGCGGCGCGGGACCGGATCCGGGCTCCAGGTCGGCGCGGGCGATCCACCACAGACGGGGGTCGAGTTCGTCCACCGCCCACGGCTCGGCGGGCACGGGCAGGTCCGGGCCGCAGCCCACCAACACCCCCACCACGTCGCGCTCGACCAGCACGGCGTACGGGCGCGCGCTCGCGCTCACCTCGGCCGCCAGCATCGCCGCGTGCTCCGCGTCCCTCCAGGTGCCGGGCGCGCGCAGCGTGCGGACCAGGAGTCGGCGGCGCCGGCGGAACCGCACGAGGGCGGCGATCGGTTCGGCGAACGCGGCCACGGTGAGCGCGATTTCGCGGCGCAGCCGACGCCGGACGAAGCGCCAGCCGCCGCGCCGCATCGCGGCCCAGTGGGCCAGGGCGAACACGAGGACCAGGATCCCGGTCCAGCCGAGCAGGGTCATCACATCGTGTCCGGCGACCCGCATGGCGAGGTCCTCGGAGCCGGTCATCCGCTCTCCTCGATCGCGGCCGGCTCGCGCCGGATCGCCGCGATCCCGTGGTAGGTACGGGACTTGACCGTCCCGTGCGGTATCCCCAGGGCGCGCGCGACATCGGCGCCGCTGCGGTCGAGCAGGTGCACGTGCGCGACGGCCTCGCGGTGCGACGGCGCCAGTTGGCGCAACGCCCCCACCAGCACGCAACGATCGACCACCGATGCCGCCGGATCGGGCACCGTGGGCAGCCCGGTGAACTCGCTCGGGTCGATGCCCACCGGCAACGAACGATTGCGCCGTCGGGCGTCGACGGCCAGGTTGCGGGCCACCCGGAACAGCCACATGCGGATCGGGCGACCGTCCCAGTCCAGGCGGTCCGCGGCCTCCCAGGCCCGTAACAGCGTTTCCTGGACCACGTCTTCGACCGTGTGCAGATCCGCCCCCAGGATCCCGCTCACGTATCTGCGCAACGGCGTGCTCTCCGCCATCAGCAGGTCGATCCGCCGCTCGCGCTCGTAGGTCTCCCGGCCAGGCGACACGAAACTGGGCTCCTCGGAGGCTCGGCCGGCGTCCGTTCCGCCGGTCAAGATCACGATATGGAGCGGGAAACACCCTCGGCGGACCGGAAAATGAACAGCGGGCGATCTTCTGGCGGCCCCTCGGTGTCCCGGGTCGGTGCTACCCGAATCACGGGCGGTTCGGGTCCATTTGCGCGGCGTCGTAGCGCTCCCGGGCCCGGTCCACCTCGGGGATGTGCTCCTCCGCCCAGGTCTTGACCGCCTGCATGAGCGGCAGCAGGCTCGCGCCGAGCGGAGTCAGCGCGTAGTCGACGCGGACCGGGACGGACGGGGTGACGGTGCGTTCGACCAGTCCGTCGCGCTCCAGGTTGCGCAGGGTCTGGGTGAGCATCTTCTGGCTGACCCCGGCCACCCGTCGGGACAGGTCGCTGTAGCGCCGCGGGCCGTCGGCGAGCGCGTTGACGAGCAGGCTGACCCACTTGTCGCTGATCCCGTCCAGGAGCCGGCGGGCCGGGCAACTCGCCATGTACGCGTCGAACTCCGTACGGGCCTGGGCGCGGCGTTCGGCGGCGGTGCGGGTGGCCATGGCTCTCCTTCGGGTGGGATACGCACTTCCGGGTGGGTACTTCCTCTCGGAGAGTAGCTCTTCCTAGGTTGGCGGTCGAGGGGCCGGGAGTTCGGCCCGTGGCTGCGGAGAGTGTGGGAGTGGTGGGTCATGCGTGCGGTGATCGCTCGGTCCGGTGCGTCGGTGGTCGAGGTCGTGGACGGACCCGTGTGCGAGCCGGGGCCCGGTCGGGTGCGGATCCGGGTCGCGGCGGCGACGGTGAATCCGGTGGACCTGATGGTGGTGGAGGGCGCGCCGGTGCGGTACGGACTGGTGCGCGAGCGTGCGGTGTTCGGGCTGGGGTGGGACGTCGCGGGCGAGGTGGACGCGGTCGGGGCGGGCGTGACCGGGTTCGCGGTCGGCGACGCGGTGCTCGGGTTGCGCGACCGGTTGGACGTACGGACCGGTGCGCTGGCCGAGTTCGTGGTGCTGGACGCCGATGCGGTGGCGCCGCGGCCGGTCGAGCTGGATCCGGTGGCGGCGGCGACGATCCCGCTGAACGGCTCGACGGCGTGGCAGGGGCTCGACCTGCTCGGCGCGGCGGCGGGGGACACCCTGCTGGTCACCGGGGCGGCGGGCGGGGTCGGCGCGTTCGCGGTCGAACTGGCGGCGGCGCGCGGGGTACGAGTGGTCGCGGTCGCGGGAGCCGCCGACGAGGCGTCGGTGCGCGACCTCGGCGCGCGGTGGTTCGTCCCGCGCGGCGCCGACCTGGCGGACCGGATCCGGTCGCTGGTACCCGGCGGGGTGGACGCCGCGCTGGATGCGGCCATGCTCGGCCCGGACGCGCTGGACGCGGTGCGCGGCGGCGGGGCGTTCGTGGCGGTCAACGCGGGCGCGGCGCCGCCCGGGCTGCGCGGGATCCGGGTGCACCAGGTGTGGGTCCGCGCCGACGCCACCCGGTTGGCCGAACTCGCGACGGCGGCCGGCAAGGGCGAGTTGACACTACGCGTGGCCCGAACCTTCCCCTTCACAGACGCCCCCCGCGCCTTCGCCGCGGTGGCAGAGGGCGGCCTCCGAGGCCGGGTGGTCCTGGTGCCGTAGACCGAGGCGGCGCGAGGCCCGACCACCGAGCTCACCCCGGAAGCAACGCCGGACCGCGCCCGGCCAAGACGCCGAACCCGCGTGATGCGCCCCAAGGCAGACACCGGCCCCGGGCGAGGTGCCGGGCCTCGGGCGAGGTGCCGGGCTTCGGGCGGGCGCCGGCCTCGGGTGAGGTGCGGGGTTCGGTGAGGCGCCGGCCTCGGTGGGGGCATCGGCTTTCGGCGAGGTGGCGGGTCCGGGTGGGGTGAGGCGGGGTGCCGGGTGGAAGGAAGCGGGCGCCCCGACCGGCTTTCGGTCGGGGCGCCCCGGGGGCGGGGGGGGGCGTGTGTGGGTCCCGCCCGTTGGGGGGGCCGGGGTTGGGCGGCGGCGGCCGCGCGCCCCCCCGACTTGACCACGATCACCCCCCGGAAGGACCCGGGCGAGCCGCCGCCCCCGCAC